>JBCDCO010000007.1:0-47176 GCA_039181635.1 Cyanobacteria bacterium P01_G01_bin.19
ATCGGTAAAGTCAGTTTATTCGACCAAGTGGCAATGACTAACCAAATACCCAACAGAATCGAGGCAACAGTCATCACCCAAAAAGCAAAAAGACGAGCGTGAGTATCGGTATAGTCTGCACCCCAAACGACACCAGTTGAAGAATATAGCAGCTCGTAACGCTCTAGCCAAAAGTCAACGGCAATATCGATCGCGATCGCCGCCAGTAAAAAACTGACGTGGGTTTTAATCGGTCTAGTTAGTAATTTTTGCCATTTTGGTTCGACCAATAAACTTTTCCATTTCCAATCAAAAAGCAAAATGCCTTTAAAGACATAAACCAATACTGCTATTACTAATCCCGCAATTAATAGAGTTAAAATCCAATTTTCTAAGTTGTCTAATAGAGGTAGCTGAAATAAATAAAATCCCAAATCTTGTTGATAAAATGGGTCAACAAGCTCGATTTTTGTGGCATTAAAGAATTTTAAAATAATCTCCCAAGAACTCCCGCTGATATTCGCCACAGCAAAGGAAGAAATAAAAATCAATACATAGGCAATGTAATCGGCTATCTTAGCTGTATAGGGTTCAAAATCGGTAGATTCTAAAAATCTAAACGAGCGATCGCCCGTTATGCGTAAAGCCATCCAGTAATTAAACCCCAAAAACCCACTAAAAGTGACGAAAGTCAACAGCCAGATACCTGTTTGCCAAATCACTCGCTGCCAAAAAATCGCTTCAAATCCAACTGCCCTAAACCACCAAGATTCTGTCAACAGGTGAACTACTGTAGAAATTAGGGTTAAAAGAGCGATCGCGCTAAATAGCAGAACAACTATTACTCTTTGCTTGAATTGCATACATTTAGAAGCAGAAAATTTGAGTTGCTTATCGGTAGCAGCATTAAGGCTATTTTAAATAAAAACGCGAATTTTTAAGATCGCTTTTAGCTAAAAATCCTCGATCCCAGATTATTGCTAGCATTCACCAGACTTTTACACAAATTGGGTATTTTCTTAATATAAGCTTAATTATTAATAATATAGCTATATTATTATCTATTTATTTATTTTTTATCTGCGGAGATTGTCAATTAAGAATGATTTAAAAATTAGTTCGAGATCGAGCTGAAAGACAAGAAAAAGTAAAGAAGCCGATTATATATCCATTTATCTTGCTTTTAATAAAAACAAGATAAAATTGCTAGCAAACTAGCTGACTATCCACAGACCTTGCCAAATAAGTATTTTGAAAACAACATCTTAAATAATTTATTTTTTAAAGTTATTGCTTATCGTATATTTTATTTTTTTTGGTTTAGCTATTAATTCAAGTGCAAGAAAGTTAGAAGTATCTGCAAGCAAAATATAGGTCTGAAACTTTTTACTGATTATCAAAAGAGGATTAACTATGTTGGGTAACATTACTACTAGAGAAACACCAATCAACAGACGTACAGACCGAGTAGGGAAAGACACAGCAGTAGAAGTGTCAATTATCATGCCCTGTTTGAATGAAGCAGAAACTTTGGAAACCTGCATCAAGAAAGCCCAGTGGTACATTCGAGAGAACGATCTAGCAGGGGAGGTAATCATTGCCGACAACGGTAGTAATGATGGTTCTCAAGCGATCGCCAATAGACTGGGTGCGAGAGTGGTTAACGTGCCTGCAAAAGGTTACGGCAGTGCCTTGAAGGGCGGAATTGATGCAGCTAAAGGAAAGTACATTATCATGGGCGATGCAGATGATAGTTACGACTTTAGCAATCTCAATCCTTTTGTGAGAAAGTTGCGCAATGGTTACGATCTCGTGATGGGCAATCGCTTTAAAGGTGGAATCGAGTCTGGAGCAATGCCTTTTCTGCACCGCTACTTAGGCAACCCTGTTTTAACTGGTATTGGTAAGCTTTTATTCAATAGTCCCTGTAATGACTTTCACTGCGGACTGAGAGGTTTTCGTAAAGATGCGATTTCTTCACTAGAATTACAGACTACAGGCATGGAATTTGCCAGCGAAATGGTAGTCAAGGCAACTCTTCATAGAATGCAGATTACTGAAGTACCTACTACTCTTTCTCCCGATGGTCGCAGTCGCCCTCCTCACCTCAATACCTGGCGAGATGGTTGGAGACATCTACGCTTCTTGTTGATGTACAGCCCCCGCTGGTTATTTTTCTATCCTGGCATATTCTTAATTTTGGCTGGCTTGTTGGCGACTTTATCCTTGCTGCCTAGTCCCAAAGTCCACAGCTTGCTTTACTCTTCTACAGCAATGACGATTGGCTTCCAGATTGTTCTGTTTGCCCTGTTTACTAAAGTATTTGGCATTAGTGAAGGATTGCTGCCTGAAGACAGACGCTTAAACAGACTGTTTAAATACCTCAACTTGGAAACGGGATTAATCTCAGGCTGCATACTGCTAGTGATGGGTGCAGCGGCTTCTATCTATGCCTTTGGCATCTGGGGACAAAATGATTTTGGTTCTCTCAACCCTACCGAGACTATGCCTATCGTAATTCCTGGGGTAACTTGTTTGGCTTTGGGTATTCAAACCATCTTCTCTAGCTTCTTTCTCAGCATTTTAGGCTTAAAGCGCGATAGTTAAGATGAACTTCATATCAGAGTTAGAGCTTATTTTAAGCTAAGCAACAAATGGTAAACGATCAATGCTAAATAAAAAACAGCCCTGGCTTTCGGCAATCATTCCCACGTATAACGGCAGTAAGTATTTATCTGCTGCTCTCAATTCTGTAGTAGTGCAGCAAGACGATGGTATTGAATGTGTCGCGATCGACGATGGCTCGACAGACGATACCCTCGAAATTATCGAATCCTTTCGAGATAAGTTAAACATCAAGCTGATTACCAAAGAAAGAGCGGGTAACTGGGTAGCAAATACCAACTATGCCTTAGCTGCTGCCAGCGGTGAGTATGCTTGCTTTTTACACCAAGATGACTTGTGGCTAGAAGGCAGATTGCAAAATATGAAGCAGGCGATCGCCACCTATCCCGATGCCAGTCTTTATCTCCACGATGCCGTGTTTGTGGATAGCGTTGGCAAACCTCTGGGTTTATGGCAGTGTCCTTTAGGGAAAGAACGAGTCGTTTCTCTGGCAGAAATAAAAGAGAAGCTCTTGGTACAGAACTTTGTCGCAATTCCCTCCCCTATTTTTAAGCGACAGGCTGCTTTAGATATTGGAGCCTTAAATAGCGATCTCTGGTACACCGCCGACTGGGATTTCTGGCTTAAGCTAGCTTCCTTGGGAGATTGTTACTATATCCCCAAACCTCTAGCAGCTTTTAGAGTACATGGAGATTCTCAGACCATACGCCGTAGCTCTAGCGTAGCTGAATTTCGCCAACAAATGCGTTTGGTAGTAGATTCTCATCTCCACACCAAACCTAAGAGCGAGGTGGCAAAAGTGGCTTTCTTCTCCACCGAGGTCAATACTACTTTAGCGGCAATGGTACATGGGGAGTCTCCCAAACTATTTAAGTTAGGACTGGACTTTCTCGCTTTAGGTCCTGCTGGATGGCGTAGATACTGGCAAGACTCTCGCATTCAAGAGCGAGTATCAGCGCGACTCAAAGCAAAACTGCAGACACAAACATAAGCTTGTTTACTTCTACTCTCACTTATTCATGAAGCCTAATTTATTTATCGTCGGGCAACCAAAATCGGGAACAACTGCTTTACATCAATTTCTCGGACAACATCCCGAAATCTATATGTCGAGCATCAAAGAGCCACATTTCTTTTGTTCGGATTTTCATTTAGAGAGCGATCGCGCTTATGGTAAAAAGCGTTTTTTTGACTTTAGAAGTGAGTCGGCATATTTGCAGCTGTTTAATCGGGCGGGCAAAGCGAAAGTTGTTGGGGAGTCTTCGACTAACTATTTATATTCTCAGGTAGCGGCGCAAAAGATTCATAACTTTAATCCCGATGCCAAGATAATTATTATTTTGCGCGAGCCAGCCAAGTTTCTCTATTCTCTCCACAGTCATTACGTCAAGTTTACCGAAGAAAACGAACCAGACTTTTTGACCGCATTAGCTTTAGAGAGCGATCGCAGAGCGGAAAAGATTTCCAGTCCTAGAGTAACCACTCCTAGCTATCTTTATTATTCTCAAAGAGTACAGTACCATCAGCAGGTAAAACGCTATTATGATCGCTTTGAACCAGAACAGGTCAAGGTAGTAATTTTTGAAGAGTTCAAATCAGATAATGAGCGTATTTATCGAGAAATACTGGAGTTTTTGGACGTAGATCCTAGTTTTGAGCCTGAATATGGCACTGTAAATGCCAACAAAGAAGTTAAGTTTAAAGCCATTAACGATTTGGTTAACAACCCCATTCTCAAAAACATTTCTAAGAACTTGTTATCGCAGGAGTTTAATGAATTTATCCGCGATAATATTGTCGAAAAGTTTCTCTGGCATCAAGCACCCAAAGTCAGCATGCCCGAAGATATTAAACTCGATTTAATGAAGCAATATTTGCCTCAGGTTATCGAAATTTCAGAATTGACTGGTATAGACCTAGTAACCAAATGGCAGTACGATAATTTAATGGCTGTATCTAGCTAATTTAAATTTATCTATTCAATTTTTTTAAACCCATTGATGGTTATCAATCAGCTTTTATGTTCATTTTTAAATATAGATATTTAATAATAAGCAAGTGATAAAAAATGCTAAATAAAAAGAATGTTATATCGAGCATATTATCGCTAGCTTTAGGTTTTTTTCTGGTCTGGTTGATTCTTAGATTTACTGAAGTAGATTTACAGCAGATTGTTGAGAGTTTTTATAGTCTCAATCCTTTTTATGCAGGATTGGCAATTGCCACCCTAGTTATTCATACCGTTCTGACAGCTTATAAGTGGGGCTTGGTAACGCAAAAATTAAATCAAGATAATCATCAACCTTTAAAATTTTATCTGTTTTATACCACTTTAGGTTCTCTAACCATGCAGTTTATGCCTCAGTATGTGGGCATGGTTATGGTGCAAAATTTAGCCTTAAGGATACACAAGATAAGTTCCTTTTCCAAAGGATTTTTATCAGTAATTTACGACCAGTTTTTTAATCTGCTTATCCCTTTATTACTATTTCCCACTTCAATTTTATACGTACTAAAACGTATCTCTTTGGGAGCGGCAGTTTTTATTTGGATTGGCACGATTATTCTGACCCATTTTATTATCAATCGATGGCACAGACGTTTAATATCCTTTCTGATTAAATCTCTGGCACGGATTAAACAACTAAAATCGGGTAAAAATAAGGCAGAGCAAGCTCCAGTCCCCGCAAGCAACGATTCGATTCTCGGCAAGCAGTTTACGCTCTATCTTTACTGGATCTCTGTAGTGCGCTACGTAGTTTGGATGATTCGTGGGGTGCTAATTGCCCTGGCGGGAGGTTTCAAGATCAAGCTTTGGGCGATCGCCTTTATCTCTCCCATCGTTCAGCTAGCCATGTTGTTGAGCTTTACCCCTGCTAACTTAGGCTTTATGGAATTTAGCTGGATTGGTTTATTGGGTTTGTTTGGCGTCGTTGACGATGTGTCCGTCAAATTTGCCTTAATGCAGAGATTTTTGTACGTCGTTGCGGTAGTGATTATCTTGGCAGTATTCGCAGTGGTTTCTTCAATTGAAAGATTCGCTTTGTTCACTTCTTCTAAGCAAAATCAATAATTATTCTCTTCAATGTGGAATTTGGCAATTAGAAAAGAAATAATAGAAAAAAAGCGATCCAGTAAGCTGGGAATAGAAACAGTCTTATCGCTAGTCGCGATCGCTTTAATCGTCTCCATCTTTTTTAAAGCAATCTTAGACCTCGATACTAATTACGATCCAGGCTGGTATCACCTCCCCTTTGCTGCCAGACTTGGCGGCATCTTGCCTAAAGAAATGTTTATGGGTGACGAGAAATGGTTTGAACCCCGTTTCGACGGCTTTCCCTTACTAGCTCACTTTCTTCAGGGTATTTTCTGGCGAATTACAGGCAGGATTCAATCAACTAATCTGGTTAGCTTTTTTAGCATCATCGCTTATTTTTGCTTTCTCAAAAGCTATCTTCAAGTTCCTCTATATCTTTCGGCGATCGCTTTATTTTCCATTCCCCTAGTATTGACTCACGCCACCACCAGTTTTGTCGATTTATTTGGCAATGTAGGAACGTCGATGCTAGTCATGATGACCTACAGTTTTTATAAGAACAAAAGCCTGCCCAATGCCAAAGAATTAATTGTTGCCTTTGTTGGTGCGGCGATCGCAGCTAATACCAAAACTCAGCTACAGCCATTGGTGTTTGTCATCCTAATCGTTGCAGTTGCCAGGCTGGCTTGGCTTTACTGGCGACAAAAACCCGTGATCGGGCTGAGTAAGATTATTCCTGTTGCCATATTAGCTAGTGCGATTATTTTCGCCACACCTGTAAAGAACACTATCCTGTATCAGAATCCTCTATATCCGATCAAAATAGAAGTTGCTGGCATTGTTCTCAATCACAAACTAAGTCCCGAAGCCTATGAAGAAGGAAACCGACAGATAAATTGGCTTAAATCAGTCTTGGAGATTAATTCTCCTCTGTTTTGGACGCCAGATCAATGGAGTGGCGATCCCGATCGCAGCCGCAAAGGAGGTTTTTGGGGAGCCTATGTCGTTTTTAATTTTTTGTTGCTGGTTTGCTTTGCCATTAGAGAGAACATCATCAATCGCCAGAACAAAAATAGCCCTAATAGAGAAGCGAAAGTAGCATTATTAACCGCGATCGCCATGTCGATTGTTCCCCTAAACTTTCCCCAATCTCACGAACTGAGATACTTTATGTACTGGATGATTTGTTTGGTATCTCTCAATTTATATCTAATATCTTTGCCCAAAAATAGACAGTTAATTGGTAGGTGGCTGCAACCAAAATACGTAGGACTGATATACGCCATCTTTCTCAGCATTATCTTAGTTAAGGTAGGCAAGTTCTATGCCCAGCCTTCATTTATCACTTTAGATAAATATGTTGCCTTCGGAGTTAAATTAGAATTTATCAATCAAATACAGCCAGAGGAAGAAGTTTGCCTGTTGAGCAGACATATTGGTGAAAATGTCCAAGCCGAACCCATCACAGCCTTAAAATATGCATTTGTGTACAGCTCGTATTTTCATCCCGAGATAGAATATGACTATTCTGTCCGAGCAGCGCTAAAGCCAGAGGCATGTGGAGAACGAACTATTATCCCCGCCACATTGCCGAGTGAATAGAAGAATGTGCCGATGTTTTAGTGAGCCGAAGCGGAACGTCTATATGATTAAAATACTTAATTCCAATAATTCCGAAAACAACAAACACGAAAATTGCTGAAAAGACAGTAGCTTTTTCAAACATTGGTCTAAATAGTATTGACAACTAGTGAATTAACCCAATTGTCGGTCAAGTAAAATTATTTGCCATTGGTTTTTTTACAGATTTTTGGCGATGGGAACTTAAATTGCTATCTGTATATCTATCTATGGTTTGAGAGTTTATTCTTAGTAGAATTTGACCAGGCTATAAATCTTAGATTGCCAGCTATGAAGGCGATCACACTATATCAATTCTCTAAAACAACGCTATAAATCATTCCTATTTCCCTACTCCTCTATTACCCTATTCCCCTGTTCCCCCAAACCATTTGTAGTCAATTGTATAAATTTCACAACGAGCATCTAGTAACTGTAGCTTCGTCCCTTTATTTGGTATGGTCAATAATTAGTACGGCGATCGATTTGACCGATAAAATCATAAACTAGAACAGTAAATAATGTCTCAAACAATTTGGATAGCCAGACATGGCAACCGTCTTGATTTCGTTAATCCAGAATGGTTTAATACCGCACCGAGACGTTATGATCCCCCTTTATCAGAAGATGGCTTTATTCAAGGGATGGAATTGGGGCAAAGACTCAAATCAGAGGATATCACTCACATCTTTGCTTCTCCCTTCTTACGCACCATTCAGACTGCCGATAAAGTCGCTCAAATTTTAAATTTACCCATAAAGCTAGAAGCTGGCTTGGGTGAGTGGCACAATCCAGCTTGGATGACAGAAATTCCCGAAATTCATCCCGCAGATTTTTTGGCAGCAAAATATCCATTGATAGATAAGAACTACAAATCTTACTTAAGTCCCAGCTATCCCGAAACCAAAGCTGATGTCAATCAGCGCACGGCAAAAACAGTTCGACAAATAGTTGCAGATTATCAGGAAAATGTCCTAATCGTCGGACACGGTGCATCAGTATATGGCGTAACTCGTGGTTTAGTTGAAAACATCCCCGAAAAAAAAGTCCCTCTGTGTTCTCTAACCAAAGTAATAAGACAAGGCAATCAATGGAATTTAGAATTTTATGCCGATACATCTCATCTAAGCCAAACGGAAACAGAAGTCCGACTAAACTAGAAAATCAGTCCGTATTTTGTCGCGATCGCGATCGCAATATCGTCAATCTTGAGTATTTGCACTGAAGCGAGAAGGCTATAGCAAGATGTAACTTATTAAACAGAGGGAGCCATATAATAGCTATCTATGAGTAATTGCACCGAGCTAAAAATTAAGCTGCTTTTAGTTCTCGATCGGATGTTTTCGAGTTATCAAACAATTAAAACAGCAAAGCAAAAGCTAGCTATTAACGCAAGCCAAACTAGATAATACCTCCATTTCTATGGGCGAATAGTCTACCAATTCCCCATCCACAACCAAAAGACCTTTTTTGGTCAAAGGTTCGAGGCGAAAAGAGCGTACTTTGTAATATTCCATGTGGGGCAAATTTAAATGCTTGCCTTTGCCACAGCGCAATAAAGCCTGTAAGATTTCTAGGCGAGACGTTCCCTTGCGCATAATTAAAATATCGATCGCGCCATCATCTAGTCGGGCGTGGGGAGTTACATTCATATCATGGGCAGCCCAGGGAGTATTCATACCCCATAAAAAAATAAAATCATCTTCAATGACATGCCATTCTCCCTGTTTGGAAGTTCCTTGAGGGAAAAATTCCTGGTAATCTGGGTGGGGAATAAAAGAAAATTTGCCCTTATAGGTACGCAACATACAAATTAAGAGAAGGGCATACAAATCGAACCTTAGAGAACCCAAAAATTTTAATCTTTCTGATTCAATATCGACGTCGCTGATTAAACCCCAAGCTAGGGAAAGAAAACTATAGTACTTTTGACTATTTTGTTTTACGATAGCCAGGTCGAGATTTTGCTGCTTCCCTTTGGAGATCAAAAAAGCCGCACTTAAAGGATTGTAAGCTTCTCCAGCAGACTCTAACAAAGACTTTGATAAACCATTACCCGTACCGCCTGGAATAATACCTAAAGGAAGCTCGATCGCTTTTTGCCAGTCGGGGCGACTCATCAAACCTGCGATCGCATCGTGAACCGTTCCATCGCCGCCAACTACAATCAAACCGTCTACTGTTGCCAGATTCAAACTACTGACAAAACTTTTAATGTCTTCACTGCTACAGGCTTCTCGAACGCTATAGGTTAAATAGCTCTTATCTAGCAAAGGACGAACTTGTTCGAAAATATTAAGTGCCTGTTTCTTGCCGCTAACAGGATTGATAATGACCTGAAAATGCCTCAGCTTGCTTGCTAAAGCGGCATTAATTCTTTGCTGCCATTGCGATCGCTCTTGCTCGTTAGAACAGGTAAAACGATATTCGGTCAATACTCTTGGTGACTGTTCTGAATTATTAGTTTGAGTTATGGGATAGGCATGTAACACCAAACCAGGAAATTCTGATTCGGCTAGATCCACCGCAGAAACTCCGACTACATCCTCTAAGGATAAATTTTTATGCTGTCCTTTTTCTTGCCAAGATAGAATATTCTCGCTCAAAAAACGGAGTGAACTGAGATTTTCTAAAGATCTGACTGAAGAGCGAGCGAATGTAGCGGTTTTTTTCATGCAAGTTAACTTTTAATGAACAAGAATATAATTTCTCGTAAACTCAAGGTTAACAAAAAATGAGCGTTGCTGATTTAAAGTATCCCACAAGGGGACAACGTGAAACCAAAAAGTAATCTGTTCGTCCCTAAAGGGATATCCCCCTTCGAGGACGTAGCCGCTTCGCATATAGCTCTTAGCTGCACAGCCGAAGGCTGAGATCGTCGTCTAACGACGACTAAGGCGCGAATGCGCCTGCGCTTTTAGCCTTTAGCCTTTTAATTAATCTGCTTAGTCGCTAAAGTTTCAAATCATACCTCGATTGGCGAAGCCTAGCCGAAGGCATCCAGCAACGCCACAAAAAATGCAGATTATTAGCAGTCAATAGTCTTTAGATTGCCTGGCAAAATCAGCTAAAACCTAAATCCGTCCCAGTACCTGCATGAACCTGGGCTAACTTGGCATAATTGCGAGCGTGTTCTATTAGTTCTTCTGCCTGTTCGTCGTCTATTTCTTTAATTTTGCGCGCGGGTATCCCCACAACAAGCGATCGCGGTGGTACGTCTTTGGTAACTACACTCCCCGCACCGACAATACTTCCTGCACCAACTCTAACTCCATCCAAAATAATCGCGCCGATCCCGATCAGGCAGCCAGCTTCGATGTGTGCAGAGTGGACGACTGCTCGATGACCGATAGTGACATAAGCTTCTAAAATAGTTGGCTTGCCAGGATCGCCGTGTAAAACCGCACCATCTTGAACATTACTGTATTCGCCGATCGCAATTTTTTCGACATCGCCTCGAACAACGGCAGCGTACCAAATACTAGATCCCGATGCTAGTGCTACATTCCCCATAACTGTAGCATTATCAGCAACAAAAAACGCGGAAGACAGGTCTGGTTCTGACCAATATGAAGTTTTGGATTTAGTCATGATTCCAAAAAGCTTAACAATGATGCGATGACAATTCAACCTAACTACTAGTAAGCCATGTTATAAGGTAAGAGAATAATATTTGCAAGATATGAATTTAGCTTTACAATACCCTGTTTTTGGTCCTGAAATAGCTTGTCCCCATTGCCGACAGTCAATTCCTGCCTTAACTTTAACCGACACTTACCTATGTAACCGTCACGGCGCTTTTGAAGCAGATCCTAAACTTGAAGAACTTATTCATCTGCCGTCTGGTCGCAGATGGCGACAGTGGGAGAAACAATGGTATCGTCAGCATACCCATCCTGACGGTATTCGATTTGAAATCCACGAAGCTCTGGATGCTTTATATACCGAAGGATATCGCGCTACTAAAGTAATAATTGCCAGCCGTTATCGAGACTTGGTGAGCTCTTATTTAGGACGCAGCCATCCCTGGCGAGGGACGACTGAATTTAAGTCTCCCAAACTTTACGGACTGCCGATTAGCTTTAGTCCAGAAGAAAATCCCGAACCCCACTGGAAAATTATCAACTTTACTTTGGAAAAAGAGCCAGGCGTTCCCCGTCACTATCCCTATCGTTTTTTGTTTGAATAGAACTAAAGCTAGTAATTGTTGATTCAATAAATGCACCACGCTTCAATACGCACGGCTGACATACATCAAGCGATCGCCTTTTACGAACAGCTCGGTTTTTCAGTCAAGGAACGTTTTACTACAGGGTATACTCTAGCCTGTTGGATGACTGGTTTAGGCGGTAGGATCGAGCTGATTCAAATTCCCGAACCAAAGCCCGCCCCCGATGCTTTTAATGACGAACACTATGTGGGTTACTATCATCTGTCTTTTGACCTCACCGACGTTACAGATAGCCTGTCTACCTGGCTAAAAGAAACAAAACAAAAAATGGCGATCGCCTTAGAACGAGAAGCTAAGTTGACTCAACCTTTAAAGATTTTGCTAGAACCAGAACAGCAGATGATTGGCGACTCGGTATATGAAGTAGCCTTTATCGCCGATACTGATGGTTTGCCGTTAGAATTTATTCGCATTTTAAATTAGCCAACTTTCCTGGTTATTTCTCAGTTATGAAGACATCTAGAGGATTTTATATTCAAGCCAACTCTTGTATATAAACTAAAGAACGATGTTTTAGATCTTTTAAACAAGCTAAATTTACTACTGTAAACCTAGATTTGATTAAAAATAACCAGGAATTTTAATGCTAGAACTATATCAGTTTGAGTTATCCCAATATTCTGAGAAAGTACGTCTGATTTTAGACTACAAACAATTAGAATATCGCAAAATCGAAGTCACCCCAGGGGTCGGACAAATTGAGTTAATGCAAAAGTCTGGTAGTCGTCAAGTACCAGTCCTCAAGGATGGCAGCACCTATGTTTCTGACTCTACAGAAATCGCTCTTTACCTAGAGCGTAAATACCCCGAACGCCCGATCCTACCCACAGACTCTTTAGCCAAAGGACAGTGTTTGTTAATGGAAGAATGGGCAGATGCTTCCATCGGCATATTAGGTCGCAAAGCATTTATTGGTGCTTTAAATCAAAATCAAAACTTTAGAACTTCGGTATTGCCCGCCAATACCCCCGATTTGGTTAAAACTGCTGTGGGGGCAATTCCAGGAGAATTATTAGATGCTTTGGGTACAGGAGTCGGCTTTGGCGGCGATGCGGTCAAAGAAGCGAAAAAAAGACTGACTCAGGACTTAGAAGCTCTGTGCTTAATTCTGCAAAACCAACCTTATCTAACTGGAGATAATCCTACCCTAGCGGATCTAGCAGTAGCTGGATTGAGCATCTTGCTTAAATTCCCCGCTGGTTCTTATCTCGATATTCCCGATCCCCTCAAAGGAAAAGGAATCCCTGGATTGGCAGATAACATCACCTTCGAGCCATTTTTTGCCTGGCGTGATCGCCTGTATGCTGATTTTCGCCAAGGTTATAGCATTCCTCCAACGGCAGATTCTAGCTCTTCTCCCACTTCCATCAACATCGAATAAAACTTTTAGCGATTTATTTTAGCTTTTAGAATGAAAAGGAACGGTGTTGTCAAACTAATAAATGGCAAACCTGTTCCTTTTTTGTTTTCATCATTAGAAAAGTAACAACAATGGAACGTCGTTCTTTACTCAAATGGCTGAGTGCCTTCACTGCGGGACTGATTTTATCTTCCCAAGTTAATTCTCAAGTCAAGACCAAAAACAATTCCCAGTCACAAGATAGGTTAGGCAAACTCTTGCCCCTCAGAACATTGGGACGCACGGGAGAAGCTGTAACCATGCTCGGTTTGGGTGGTTGGCATTTGGGCAGCTTAAGCGAACGAGATGCTCAAGAATCAATTGAAATTGCCCTTCAGGGTGGAGTCCGCTTTTTTGATACAGCAGAAATGTATCAGTCGGGTGGTAGCGAGACTCGGATGGGGAAATTATTAACTCCCCAATATCGCGATGATATTTACCTCATGACCAAAACTACTGCCCGTAATGCGAAAAATGCCCGTCGCGCTCTTGAAGATTCTCTACGCAGATTAAATACAGATTATCTCGATCTGTGGCAGGTACACACCGTAGCCAGTCCTGGAGATGTAAGCGATCGCATTGCCAATGGAGTGTTTGAGGTAATGGCAGAAGCCAAAGCATCGGGAAAGGTACGCCATATTGGTTTTACTGGTCATCGCCAACCTGCTGCTCATTTAAAAGTACTGGCAGAGTCTGACATATTCGATACTTGTCAGCTACCTGTCAATATTGCCGATCCCAGCTATTCCAGCTTTATCAATCAGGTTATGCCCGCCCTAATAGAAAAAAATGTCGGCATAATTGCCATGAAGTCTTTAGCTAATGGTGGCTTTTTTGGTGGTTCGCACCACGGACAACACGGAAGCAACCCCAAGATCGTACCTGATCGCGCCACCATTGCCGAAGCGGTTAATTTTGTCTGGTCGATGCCTGTCAGCGTCTTGGTTTCTGGCTTTGATAATCCACAGCAAATGCAGGAAAAAATTGACCTAGCTAATTCGTTTGTGGCAATGGACGAAGCACAGCGTCAGGATCTAATCGACCGAGTTGCCGATCTGGCAGGAACCAGAGTCGAGTTTTATAAAGCATAAACAAATCGACTCACTTGCAGAAAGATGTATTTGTTTTAAATAAAAATAAAACAAGCTAAATTTGCTCAAATCTTCCCCAGTCCCCGATCCCTAATCCCTAGCCCCCAAGCAAATAACTTAGATTGGATCGGAATTAATTGAAACAATGTACTTAACCTTGCCAGTTTGCCCAGTCTTGTGGTTTGAGGAAAGTTTCGTATAGTTCTGCTTCGGGAGTATTGGGTTCTGGTTTGTAGTTATATTGCCAGCGAACTAGAGGAGGCAAAGACATCAAAATAGATTCTGTCCGTCCATTAGTTTGCAAGCCAAAAATAGTACCGCGATCGTAAACCAGATTAAACTCTACATAGCGTCCGCGACGATATAGCTGAAAATTACGCTGCTTCTCTCCGTATTCTGTATCTTTACGTCGTTCGATGATGGGTAAATAAGCAGGTAAAAATGTCTTGCCACAGTCTTGCACGAAGTTAAATAAATCTTCCCAAGTACGGTGTTTTATTTCTCCAACTTGCTTGCTATATTCGGCTGCAGCTTTATCAGGATGAGGTCCTTTATATATTTCCCCCGTACCATCTTGATAGTCGAAGAAAATCCCCCCTACTCCTCTGGTTTCGTTCCGATGCTTGAGATAAAAATATTCGTCGCACCATTTTTTAAACACAGGATGATACTCTTTATGATGGCGATCGCAAGTTTCCTTAAAAGTACGATGGAAATGACTGGCATCCTCTGCAAAAGGATAGTAAGGAGTTAAATCTGCACCGCCGCCAAACCACCAAACTGGACCAGCTTCAAAATAGCGATAGTTGAGGTGAACTGTAGGAATATAAGGACTTTTCGGATGCAGCACCATCGAAACTCCTGTGGCATAAAAACCGTGTCCTGCTGCTTCTGGACGCTGTTTGAGAATGGAGGGGGGTAATTGACTGCCCCATACTTCGGAAAAATTGACTCCACCCTGTTCTAAAATACCGCCATCGGATAATACGCGAGAGCGTCCGCCGCCGCCTTCTTCTCTTTCCCAGCTATCTTCTTGAAACTTACCACCACCATCGACTGCTTCTAAGCCAGCACAAATTTCATCTTGAATCTGTTTCATCAACTGGCTTACTCTTGCTTTGGAGTCAGCAGGAGGAGTGCTTGGCTGTGATTTTTTAGCGGGGTTAGTATCTATAGCGGTCATCAGAATATTAAATTAATAAATTAAATAAAAAGTGCTTCAATCAGATTATCTCGATCTGGGGTTGCCTCACACTGCGAAGACGATGTAACAACAATATCTTTATGATTTAGCAAAATTTCTTAATAAATGTTTGCAGCCATTTTCATCAAAAATCTGAGTTGGCAGCCAAGACAAATTTAAAATTTGTGTGGCGTTACTTAGATAACAATTCAGGAGTAAAGCCAATACCTTGCTTTACTAGCTTTTTTGCCAACTCATAATCCCAAGAAGATTCGATGACAGGCTTCATTTGTTTGTGACGAGAATTGTAGGTGATTTTATTACCAAAGGATTCGATCAATTCCACCAAACTATCGGAACCGCCAAACGGATAGGCTGTAGGCTGATAATACAAACAGCCTCTAGTTTCTTTCTCTCTAATCAAATCTATCAGCACGTAATAACCATTGAAAATAGCATCCAACATAGATTCAAAATCCCAATTACCAGGAGTCTTAAAAAAAGGATGGGTCGAGCGAATTTCAGGATCGGTCAGCTCTAATAGTTTCCAATAAATTATTCCTTCTTCACTATCAAAATCAAATGTGTTTTCAAAATGGGCGATCGCTTGTTCGTCTAGATAATCTTTCCATTGATAAATATCAACTGGATCTGGAGAAGTTAAATTGTTTTGCTTATCTTCTAGACTAATATCTTGACTAAATTTGTTTTTAACCTCCTTTAATTTGAAAAACATTTTTTGTAAATTACCAAACCGTTCCAAACTACTAAATTCAAATTCGATATAACAGTACGTATCTTTCATTCCTTATATATAGCCAAATAAAAATAATAATTAATGTCAGTCAAAAAGTATATTTATTTTAAGGACAGTCTTCTATTCTACCAAGCAATCACTAGATAGTAATCCAGCAGTCCACATGCAAAATTTAGACTGTATATTCTGGGTAAAGCTAACTTCGCAAACAAGTTTTGTCTGGCATAAATCCAAAATATAGATTCTTGACAGTCGTTTTAGTAGTTCATAAATACTATTTAGTCGACCTCGATACGATCGCGATCGGCTAAAAAAGCGTTCGTGGGACACAAAACTGTTCTACCAATGCTGATTCAATGAGAAAGTACGAACATCTTCTCCAAGCTTTTGAGAGACTTTATAATGCTTTTTTAGGATTAGTTCGATGCAATATTCAAATAAGATCGTGTCTTTTGTATCAAAAGCTACAAAATACCTGAAAGTAGATAAATAATTATGTCGAATAATAGAAAATTAATAATCGAAAAATTACACAAGCAGTGTGGGACGCTAAATCGAAAATAAACCTTTACGATCAATCCCCACTTTTAACAAGTTTACACAGCTTTTAATCTAGCAATTCTCGAACTCGTGAGGTACACCCTACTAACAACTAACAACTAACAACTAACAAAAACCAGGGTTTAACTTGTACCTCATAACTATGAGAAACGCCATAGCGATCTTTCTGTTCTCACTCAACCGATAAAATATCTCAAGGTCTATAATTTATGACTACTGAAATTAACACTAAAATCAAGCTCAACAAAGTAGAAAAAGTAAAAGCAGCCAAAGATGGGCTAGATGTCAAAAACGAGCTAGAACATTTTGCCAAAATTGGTTGGGAAGCAGTAGATAAAGTAGATTTAGAAACTCGCCTCAAGTGGCTGGGAATATTTTATCGCCCAGTAACACCAGGAGAATTTATGTTGAGAATGCGTATTCCCAATGGAGTTGTTACCAGCGAACAAATGAAAGTACTAGCTGCGGGAATCGAACGTTATGGCGATAACGGTACGGCTGATATTACTACCCGCCAAAATATTCAACTGCGGGGAGTGCGTTTAGAAGATATTCCCGCATTGTTCGAGCGATTTAAAGAAGTGGGTTTGACCAGTATTCAATCTGGAATGGACAACGTTCGCAATCTAACGGGTTCTCCCGTTGCAGGAATCGATCCCGACGAATTAATCGATACTAGAGAGATGAACCAAAAGGTTCAAGACATGATTACTAGTAATGGCGAGGGTAATTATGCATTTACCAATTTACCCCGCAAATTTAACATTGCGATCGAGGGGGCAAGAGATAACTCCATTCATGCTGAATTAAACGACTTAGCTTATGTCCCTGCGTATAAAGATGGCGTGCTTGGCTTTAATGTTTTGGTGGGAGGTTATCTATCAGCCCAACGCTGTGCCGAGTCAATTCCGATGAATGTTTGGCTTCCTGCTAATGATGAAGACATTGTCGAGTTTTCTCGGGCTGTATTAACCGTTTATACTCAAAATGGTGCGGCAGCAGGTTTAAGAGCGAGCCGTCCTAAGGCGCGTATGATGTGGTTAATCGAAACCTGGGGTCTAGAAAAATTCCGTACTGAAATAGAACAAGAATTTGGCAAGCCCCTTGCATCTGCGGCAGAAAAAGATGAAATTACCCAAGATAAAAAAGACCATCTAGGAGTCCATCCTCAAAAACAAGAAGGTTATAGTTATGTCGGCTTACACGTTCCGATGGGACGTTTGGATGCAGAATCGATGTACGAGCTAGCAAGGCTGGCTGACGTATATGGCAACGGCGAAATTCGCCTCACAGTCGAGCAAAATGCGATTATTCCCTACATCGCTAACGAAAATATCGATACTTTTCTCACCGAATCACTATTAGAGAAATTTACCATTAACCCCAGTACTCTAACTCGTTCGGTGATTTCCTGTACGGGGGCGAGATATTGCAACTTTGCCCTGATCGAGACCAAACAAACAGCCTTAAAACTAGCAAGAGAACTAGATGCAGAGTTGGATATTCCCCAGCGGGTTAGGCTTCATTGGACGGGATGTCCCAACTCTTGTGGGCAGGCTCAAGCAGGAGACATCGGCTTGATGGGAACTAAGGTTCGTAAAGATGGTAAAACTGTGGCAGGGGCGAAGATTTACAGTGGCGGTAAAGTCGGTCATGGTGCCGAATTAGGCACGATGATCGACAAAGGGGTTGCAATAGACGATCTCAAGACAACACTGCGTAGCTTATTGATTGAAGAATTTAACGCCAAACTTAAAGACGGTGTGGTCATTGAAGAATATGCATCTGAGGAGAAGTAACCTATGAAGAAGACTGCGATGCGCTGAGTGGTTTAGAAGCAGGTGAAATTTTAACTTGTTGTGCCAAACCCACAAGTGCAGTCGTCATAGATGCTTGATAAGCAATGGATAATTGACAATGGAAAATTATTGAATTTCAGGGCAAGACGTGATGGAAAAGCAGCCCTCAATAATTCGGTTTTAAGTTTTGGACGGTAAGTAACAAGCTCGATCGCTATTTATCTCGATCGAGCTTTTTTATTGCAGCTAAGTTTTAAACGGCAATAATGGTCTAAATACTGTCAGTAATGCTACTAAAGTGAAAATTCTCCACTTTGCATCCAGGAATCACGCTACCGCCACAGCGTTTGGTTTGGCTGAGGGCGATCGCATTATTTAGCATTTCGGGCAACCGCTGATTAAAGCGCATATTTTTAATTGGATGGGTGATTTTGCCATCTTCAATCAAAAAAGTACCGTCTCTAGTCATCCCCGTAACTTCTAGAGTACGAGGATTGACGTAACGCACGTACCAAGCTCGACTGACAAAAATACCTCGTTCGGTACTGGCAACTAGCTCATCAATAGTTCGATCCGAACCAGCCATCACAATAGGATACATGGCACCCGTAGGCTCTTTACTCTGCTCTTTTGCCCAGTAGCGACTGTAGGAAAGGGTTTGTGGAACACCATCTCTGACGATTTCCAATGGTTCGTTACTCAAACCACTACCAAAGAATCTACCTCCTTGGAGCAAAGGATGAGTTGCATCTCGCTTAATTTGTACGATCGGACTGAATAGCTGCTCGCCAACCTTATTACCGATTGGATTGCCCGAATCATCCCTCAAGGACATAAAAGAGCGTCCTTCGTCAGCGGCACGAGCGTCTAAATTCCAAACGATCCAGGGTACTAAGCTGGCAAAAGCTGAGGGATCGAAAATAACCGTGTAGTCACCAGGCTCGATTTCTTGAGGATTTTGCGAGGCGATCGCTCTTTCGACTACTTGCTTTGTCAATTCCATAATCGGCAAATCGTCGATACTCCATGCCGTGCAGCGATTCCAGCTAGAGCCGTCATTTATTCTCGCAGTATAGCTGAAGTCAGCTTCGGTAGTGCGATCGCAACCCCGCAAGCCCTTGGAGTTACCAATGGCATTCAATCCGACTCTAAAACTCAACGTACCCGATCCATTTACACCAGCATTCTGACTCAGGGAACATACCTGTTGAATAATTTCGCCTTTTCTCAAGGGAGACAAGGTAGCCGTCGCTAAATCAAAAGCAGGCTGGCGATCTTGATAATTTTGTTCGGGCAATAATTCTACCCATTCGGGATCTTCTGGAGCGATGCTGGCTAGTTCCTCAGCTCTTTTTACCGTTAGGGCGATCGCATCTCGATCTAATTCAGTGGTGGAAGCTGACGCGCTACGCATACCAAAATAGCTAGTTACCGTCAGGCTAAAAGTATTTTTACGAACGTTTTGGCTGATTTGATTTTCACTAAAGCGGCTGAGGGCAGTTTCGCTACTGCTGAGGCTAACAAACACGCCGTCTGCACGGGATGTTGCGATCGCCATATCGATTAATGCGAGAGCTTCATTTTGGGAAATCAAACTTTGGTCGGTTGCTAAAGTCATATTCAACTAACAATTGAGAGGTAGTAAGCTAGAAGCTTTTGCCGTTAAAGCCTAATATTAAGTTACATGGTATCAATGTGTGGATGATAATATTGTTTGTTGGTGACTTAGGATAAATTATTATGGCAGAAACTTTAATGTTTAACGCTTTGAGAGAAGCGACAGACGAAGAAATGGCAAGAGATAAAACTGTCTTCGTCTTGGGTGAAGATGTCGGACATTATGGTGGTTCATATAAAGTCACCAAAGATTTATATAAAAAGTATGGCGATCTGCGCTTATTAGATACTCCTATTGCCGAAAATAGCTTTTGTGGCATGGCTGTAGGGGCAGCATTAACTGGTTTGCGCCCCGTGATCGAAGGGATGAACATGGGCTTTTTACTTTTAGCCTTCAACCAAATCGCAAACAATGCGGGAATGTTGCGTTATACCTCTGGTGGTAACTACAAAATCCCCATGGTGATCCGCGGTCCTGGCGGGGTTGGCAGACAGCTAGGTGCAGAACACTCCCAGAGACTGGAAGCGTATTTTCATGCCGTACCTGGACTAAAAATCGTCGCCTGTTCTACAGCCTACAACTCAAAAGGATTACTCAAAGCAGCCATTCGCGATGATAACCCCGTCCTATTTTTCGAACACGTTTTACTTTACAACCACAAAGAAGATTTACCCAATGATGAGTACATTTTACCTCTGGACAAGGCTGAAATGGTACGTAAAGGAAAGGATGTAACAATTCTGACTTATTCGCGGATGCGCCATCACTGCACCCAGGCTCTAAAACAAATCGAGAAGCAGGGTTACGATCCAGAAATTATCGATTTGATTTCTCTCAAGCCTTTTGACATGGAAACCATCAGCGAGTCTGTACGCAAAACTCATAAGGTAATTATTGTCGAAGAGTGCATGAAAACTGGCGGTATTGCTGCTGAATTATCGGCATTAATCACTGAACAGCTATTTGACGAATTAGATGCTCCCGTACTCCGCCTATCTTCCCAAGATATCCCCACTCCTTATAATGGCAAGCTGGAATACATGACTATCGTGCAGCCAGAACAAATTGCAGAAGCTGTAGATAAAATGATGCAGGATAGAATTTGAAAAATAAGTAATCTTATCAAATTAATTTAATGAAAAGAGATGCTCGCGAATATAGTGCCATCTCTTTTTTTAAACTCTAAATACTATCTCACTTACTTTTTACCCTCTTGTGTCGCCCCCACAGCTTAACTATCTTAACTATACAGATATAAAATCATTAGAAGTCAAAGTATTAGTATCAACAGATCTGATGATAGCTATGAGTTGATTCTCTGCCAAAATAAAATCTTCCGTAAAAGATAGATCTTCAAAAGCCAAACCATCAGACAAACCAATTAAGTCACCCTCCTCAAGATTTAAATCAATAATCCTATCTACCCCTGAATCTGGGGAAATAATAAACAAGTCGCTACCAGCACCGCCTTTGAGGGTATCCTGACCAAGACCTCCATCTAGGATGTCATTGCCTGCTCTTCCGTTTAGGCGATTATTGCCCTCATCTGCGGTCAAATTATCCGAATATTTTGAGCCGTTAATTTGTTCAAAACCAGAAATTATATCGCCTTCCGCGTCTCCACCAGCACCAAGACCCGTACTTAAGCTAACCGTTACTCCAGAATCAGAAGATAAATAAGAAATAACGTCTTTCCCAGCACCACCTTCTAGGGTGTCAGCACCATCATTACCCTCGATTAAATTGTCATTATCATCGCCAATTAGATGGTCAGCAAAATTTGAACCGATTATTCTTTCAATGTTGACATATACATCGCCGTCCGCATCACCCCCAGCTCCAAAACCAGCTTCCAGGTCGACCATCACCCCAGAATCAGAAGATCCATAGAGAAGAAAATCAATTCCAGCACCACCATCAAGAAAATCACTACCAGCACCGCCATCCAGGGTATCTCTACCATCACCCCCGTTGAGGGAGTCGTTACCATCAACACCTTTAAGTTTATCGTCGTCGGCACCGCCATTGAGACGATTATCTCCGAAATCTCCGACCAAATAGTCTGAATATTTAGACCCATTAATCCATTCAAAACTAGAGATTACATCTCCTTCAGCATCCCCACCACTAGCCATACCAGTGGTTAGATTAACATTAACTCCAGATTTAGCCGTATTGTAAGCAAGAATATCTTTCCCAGCACCACCTTCTAGGGTGTCAGCACCACCATTACCCTCAATTAAATTGTCCTGGTCGTCCCCTACTAAATAATCCGCAAAATCAGAACCTAATATTCTTTCAAAACCAGAGATTACATCTCCCTCAGCATCACCACCAACAGCCGTATTGGTTGCCAAATTAATGCTAACTTCGGATTTAGAAGCTCGATAAGAAAGCACGTCTACACCAGCACCACCTTCTAAAGTATCAGCACCATTATTCCCTTGAATAAGGTTATTCCCATCATCGCCAATTATTTCATCAGCAAAATTTGAACCCAAGATCCGTTCGATATCAATAAGACTATCGTTTTCTGCATTACCTCCAGAAGAAATGCCTGTAGCTAAGTTAATATTAACTCCAGATGCAGAATACAAATAAGTAACTGTATCCAGACCTTCTCCGCCATCAAGGGTATCTGCGCCACCGTTGCCTTGAATAAGGTCATTTCCTGCAAGACCTAAAATCAGCTCGTTTTCAACAGTTCCCTCTAAAATATCCTTGTCTGATGTGCCCGTAATTGTCGCACCTTCTTCTGGTTCAAACACCCAGCGACCAATTTCTCCAGTCAATAAATTAGAAAAATATAGATTAGAGTCTGCCCCCATTGCAATCTGCGTCAGGCCTCTTTCATTCTCAAGAAAAGGTACTGCTGAGTCTACATTTCCTTCCGAATTAAATATGAGAGCATTAACGTCGCCTTTATTAAAGTTGGCATAAAACAATGCTCCATTATAGAGTTCGGGATAAGCCGTACCCGTATAGAAATCCCCTAAGACGACTGCACTGCCTCCATTAGCCCTATGTCTAAAGGCATAAATAGCAGGGGTTACTTCCGATGCCTCGTCATATAGATACTGGAAATCAGGATCGTCACCAATAGCTTCCGTTTTAGTGCTTTCACCGTTACCTCCTTCAAATAGTGGCCAACCAAAATTGACCCCCCTACCTGTATTTATCTCTTCCCAATTTGTCCAGCCTACATCCCCAGAGAAGGGTTCACCTGTTTCTGGATGAATTGTAAAACGCCAGGGATTGCGATGTCCATAACTATAAATTTTTGATTCGATGCCAGATATATCCCCATTGTAAAAAGGATTGTCAGAATATCCTTCGCCCGTAATAGGATCGATGCGGAACATTTTACCAAAAGGATTGTCAATTCTTTGAAGCGACTCAACTTGTTCTGGTGTAGGAGTTCCACCCACCTGAGTACCATCTCCATGAGTCCAAAATAACGAGCCATCATCGCCAAAGTGAATTGCTCCAGCAGCATGAAGATTAAATACAGGAGGAGTTTCCAGCAAAATGACTTCGCTATCGGGTAACGCGGTGGTGTAGTCAGTACTGGGGTCAGCCTCAACTCGAACCAGGCGAGTTGTACGCCCAACTCCTTCCAAATCTTGTTCTACTCCAGGAGGATCGTAAGAATAGGCAAGATATACATAGGGGTGCTGTGAAAACTCGGGATGTACTGCAATGCCTAGTAAACCTCTTTGACCCCCCGTATTTACCTGTTCAGTCATATCGATAAATGGTTCTTCGAGAAGTTCGCCATCATCATAGACTGCCACCTGACCATGCAATCTGGCAATGAACATCTTGTTATCTGGAGTCCAATCGAAAGCAGTTGGCCCAGGAGTATATCTAAAGCCGACTGTATCGCCTATTTCTAGACCAGAAACTAATACTTCTCTTCGAAAATTAAAGTTATTTTCTTGGTCTTCTTCAATGACCAAGCTAGCAATATTATTTATTCCCAGTTCGATCCCTTGAGGATTGTTTAAAGTTAAAGTCAGCGCCTCGTCTAATTCTAATAATTCATCATCAATCAATGGAACTGTAATGGTTTTACTAGTTTCGCCTGGCTCAAAGGTCAAAATCCCTGAAACGCTCGAATAATCTAATCCAGCCTTGGCATAATCATCTTTAGTGTCATATTCTACAGATACAGTGTCATTACTGTTTCCCGTTCTGATTACAGTGACAACAGCTTCTCCCCCATCTTCACTAAAGCTATACTCTGCTTGACCAAAACTTAGAGTGCTTTCTTGAGTGGTGTCATTATCTTGAATAGTTACGATTGCAGTTCTTGATAGTCCTAAAGATGCACCAACTGTATTTCCAATAGCAATGTTGATAGTTTCGCTGGTTTCAGCAAATGTGTCGTCTATCACCTCAATTAATAATTCTTTGACAGTTTCTCCATCTTCAAATATCAAAGTTCCAGAGGATATTGCAGTAAAGTCTTGTCCTGCTGTAGCAGTACCATCATTAATTGAATAGTCTACAGAAACTACTCCGTCACTTCCTTCTGTGCGAATAATTGGGATAGCAATTTGAAATATATCTTCGCTAAAAATTGATGATTCTAAATCGATAGAAATTATACCAGGACTTATCATAATACTTCATCTTATAAAAAATATCATCACAGAATTACTTGGTAATACAGCGATAATAATAATATAAGTGAATTTTCTGATATTTTTAATTTAGCTTTGATAAAGAACTATTGTTTTTCTGTATTTTTTCAATAAAAAATAGTAGTTTATGCCAAGAAAATACAGAGATTATCCATATAATTTAGTATTCAAATATTATTTATTAATCGATGGAACTGTGATTATTATCGCCAATTACCTTGGGCGATCGCTTATGGGATTTCATGTGGCTTAGATGTAGCAAATACTGACTAATCGAAATTAATAAAATCGCCAAAGAAATGTAGATAACATCGCTCAGCTTACCTATTTCTATGGTGAGCATTTGTTTAAATAAGCTAACAATTAACGCTACAACAATTACGTTAACTAGTTTTCCTTTTAGTTCTTCCAAACTCGCACTCTGAAGAATACTAGAATCATCCTGATGTTTGATTTCTATTTCTGAAATAAATAGTTCGTAGATACCAAAAGCAAAGATTAAGAGAACGATTCCAATTAAATAGTAATCCACGCCACCGATAATATAAGTAACGGTTTTGATAGTCATTACTCCTTCTGGATCTTCAGGATTGATAGCTAAAGTTAGCCCTGCCCATATATCTATGGTTCCGATCGCAATTAGACGTAAAGCACTGAGCAAGCTAAAAACAACTGGAACTAAAATAAAAAAGCGAAAGTTCCAAATTAAGGATTCAAAAAATAACTCTATCCTTCTCAATCTTCCTTTTGATTTACGTTTCATTATCGATTATTCATAGACCGTCGATTCCTAAATATTCATAGAATCCTTGACCCATTGTAAATGTTGGGGTAACAGATTCGCTAAATCATAACTTTTCAAAATGGTTTCCCTCGCATTAATACGAATTTCTGCCATGCGATCGGGATTATCCAAAGCTTCAATGACGCGATCGCATACTTGCTGAGGATTAAAAAAGTTTACCAACAAACCATTAAAGTTATTTTTAATTACCTCGGTCACGGGTGCAGTATCAGAAGCCACAATTACACAGCCTGTAGATAAAGCTTCCAACATCGACCATGACAGAACAAAAGGACGAGTGAGATAAATGTGCGCCGAAGAAGCCTGTAGTACCTGCAGATATTCGTCGTAGGGTAGTAAATCGGTAAAATGTACTCGATTCATATCCAGAGGAAATTTTTCTAACATCGCTTCTTTATAAGTTTTACCATCGGGCAAACTTTTGCCATATGCCACGCGATTCTTCCCTACAATTACAAAATGGCATTGAGGACGTTTTTTCTGCAACAGAGAAATAGTTTCAATGAGTTGAGGAAAACCGCGATAGGGTTCCATTCCTCTGGCTACGTAGGTTACAATCTCGTCTACTCCTGTAAGATCTAGATTGATGCGCGGTAGCAGTAATTTAGCATTTGGTACGGGCTTAAAATAACCCGTATCGATCCCATCGTGATGGACTTTAATTTTGCTGTGAAACTCTTTGGGAAATTGCGCGCGCTGCCAAGCAGTCGGCGATAAACCGCGATCGCAGGTAGCCAAATCTAATAAAATCGGGGCATTTTTAATTCTGATTCTGGCTTCATCATCGGCATTAATCGGATCGCTGGGGTCGAAGCTCGCATCAGAGCCATAGGCATTATAAAACCACTCGAAATAGCACAGCAAAGTTGCTTTGGGAAAAAGATCCTTCATAAATAAAGTGGGTCCCCATCCAGAATGTCCGTAAACAATATCGGGATAGAAACCTTGGTCTTTTAGCTTTTGCGCTACGCGGTATACTCCTTGAGCCTCCAATACCGCATTTTCTAATGGTCTTACATAGTGATGGGTTTCTGGACGTGCGGTGCGAGATTTTTCATAAATAACCTTATTGACCCCTGCAATATTTCCCTCGCGACGATTGGTAGCAAAGACTACAGTATTTTGTTTGTCTTGTCCTAGCATACTAGCTAAGTGGCGAAATTGAGCGGGAAAGTTGGGATGTAAAAATAAGATCTTCATGACTGAAATTACCCAGATAATCTAAAAGCTAAATAATTCGCCCTAATTCTAGCTCGCTCCCAATAGAAGGCAACAATAATGATAGGTTAAGGAAGATATACGCTTTTTTCGTTCTTATTTCCCTGGGCTTGAATATGTCTTTACGCGATCGCCTTTCTAAATTTAGTGGCAAAACCCGTTTTGTAGTTTCTCGTGTATTTATTCATCTTGCAGGAGACGAAATAGCACCAATGCTTGGGGTATTAAACCGCGTAGCGCGAGAAGCGATTGATGCAGATGGCGATTTTGAAGTATTAGGCGAAGGTTTAGTTTCTGTCTGTCAAAACCTGTTACAAATGACTCAATATTGGCAGTCTGCGGCTAATGAAGGAGATGTCGTTTGGGATGAAGGAGAAGCAGGAGACTATGTCAACGAACTCTTTACCGACTCGGCACAAAGGTATATGAGTGAAATCGATACCAGTCAGGATATTGACGATGACGAACCTTTATCTTTACCCATAACTCGCAATTTGGTGATTATGCTCACCGTCGCCTTTGAGGGGGAATCACCCGATTTGGAAAACAACTTAGCAGATCTTGAAGCACTCGAATACGGTCTAAAAGCCCTGATTAATCTTCACTATCAAGAAAAACTGCGAGCAATTCAAATCCATTTTTCTCCTGCCAAAATTGGCGATGAACTAAACGGCGAACAATTATTACTCAACTTTCCCGAATTGGTTCCTTTGTAAATTTTTAAGATCGATCGGTATTCACTGAACGTTCCAGGGAATTATAAATATGTTGAAATCAAACTATTTGTAATGAGATATGCAGGTTTTTGGGTAAGATTTTGTGCGGCAATTATTGACGGTATCGTAGTTAATATTATTGGTATTATTGCTGGTTTCGCGATCGGCATCAGCATTGGCACAATTATGGGCAATGGAGAAGCAGCCCAAAGTGCAGCAAGTGCGCTGGGGGGTATTGCAGGAATTGTTATTAGCTGGCTCTACTGTTCTATGATGGAAAGTTCTGCAAAACAAGCTACTTTAGGTAAACAAGCTTTAGGAATTAAGGTAACTAATTTGGATGGCAAGCCCATTTCTTTTTTTAACGCCACTGGAAGATATTTCGCTAAGTATCTTTCTGCTTTAATCTTTTTGATTGGATATATAATGGCGGCTTTTACTGGCAAAAAACAGGCACTTCATGACATGCTAGCCAGCACTTTAGTATTAAAATACTAAAGCTGCTATTGATACGTTTTTTAAGTCTTGAAAAACAGAAATTTTTCTACTTTATCAGGCGCGATCGCGATCTTTATGAAAGTGAGATAGCCAAAAAAGAATCTAATGTCTGCGATGCCAATTGCCATAAATTCTAAAGCGATCGCCTATTCTTCTTCTGGGAAAACTATAGCTTGCCCGATGGTTTGACCAATGATGGTTACGACGGCTATTTCTGTGATAATTAATTCGACGATGATGAGAATTAAAGCCATTGTGTCCATGATGATTTTGAGCTTCATGATGCTGCTGATGGACGTGATGTTGTTTTCGCTGTAAAACTCGACCAAATATGTTAGCTTCTGCGGGCATAGCTGCACCAAAAGAAAGGGAAACTGACAGAGCTAAAATAGACAATTTTAAGAATTTCATGCTGAATTTTCCTCAGTAAAATTTTCTCGTTCGATATATCTAGCAATATCAACTGACGAACTGAAATATCCCTGAGTAGAATCTGAAGCTAGCTATAAAATTGACCTGAAAATTACTCAGCTAGAGCTTTTGTCTCTATGAGAGCATCAAGCCGTTATCAGTTCTGACTGTCTCTAAGTTGAAGTAATGTAAGGATTAGTGTCAAAACCTGAAGTTAAGCTAAATCTGGGATGGCTCTAGATTGAATCGAGATTATGATGACTAAATCGGTTTTGATGGGAAACAGCCATTAAAAGTAATGGGGAAAGAGTGGTGTAAATCCAACGCTGTCCCGCAACTGTGATGGGATTGAAAAGAAAACCAATCTCTCAGTCAGAATGCCCGCCGATTTTATCAGCCGTACAAAGTCAACATATCTGCGAGGTACAGATGGTTATTGCCCGTCCTTTTAAATCTAGTTTTGATGCGCTTGAATTACCGCCTTTACCCTATGCCAGACCATTACTAGCGATCGGTCACGGTACGAGGAACGATCGCGGCAGACAGACATTTATTGATTTTGTCGCAACCTATCAAAAGCTAGATACTTCTCGCCCCGTGATTCCTTGCTTTTTGGAACTGACCAAGCCCACAATTCAACAGGGTATAAAAACTTGTGTACAGCAAGGCTATACAGACATTACTGCACTACCGATCCTGCTCTTTGCCGCCAGACATAATAAGTTTGACGTGACCAACGAACTAGATCGTTCGCGATCGCCTTATCCACAACTAAAGTTAAGCTATGGTCGCCATTTTGGTATTACGCCCAAGATAATAGAACTGTGGCGCGATCGGCTGGCACGACTAGATTTTCCTGAGAATAACCCCCGCAACATATCTCGTAAAGATACTGTTTTACTGTTTGTAGGCAGAGGTTCGAGCGATCCCGATGCCAATGGAGATGTATGTAAGTTAGCTCGAATCATGTGGGAAGGTAGCGGCTATAAAACCGTAGAAACCTGCTTTATTGGCATTACTCATCCTCGTTTAGATGAGGGGTTTAGCCGCGCATATTTACATCAACCAAAGCGCATCATCGTCCTGCCCTATTTCTTGTTTACTGGCACTTTGATGGAGAAAATACAGAACATCACTGCCCAACAGCAAGAACAACATTCAGATATTGATTTTGCGTCTCTACCAGAAATGGGAATTGCATCGCAATTACTACATACAATCAGAGAAAGAGAAATTGAGGCTCAGTTAGGTCGAGTGGCAATGAACTGTGAAATGTGCAAATTTCGTCTTGCCGCATTAGATACTCAAGAACACGGACACGGACACGAACATGGACACGGACATCATCACCATCATTATGGAGATCCCTATGCCAAGTTAGATGACTATCACCAGCGTATCTGGCAAGCACCATAAGCTTGAACGTTGCTATTTTATTATTCGTAGGATAGGTAGAGCGATCGCTCTACCCATCAATGATTATTAAAGCTCATTTATCCAAAAGTCTCAGCTGATGATTTATCCTACTTTGAATCGTTTGTAGTTCTCTTAAACAAGTAAATTCCGCTGAGTCAAAGCAGGCTTGAATTTTACGGAGGGTTCTCTCTAGCTGTCTTGCTAAATGCAAAGCCTGTTCGCTGGTTTTATCCATCTGTTTTTGCTCGTATACTGCTAGATTCTCACCTCGAAAGATCTGAATTTTGACCGAATCACAATTATTGCCCGTGGCAAATTCTAAGCGTAACAAAATTCTTTCTTGTTGATAAAACCTTTCCAAAACAACTTTTTTGGGATGATTGGTCATGTTTAGAGGAATTTTTGCCATTCTTTTGATTTCATCAATCAAAGAGCAGTAAATTGGCAGTGGCACTCGTTCCAAACAAGATTGAACCGCATCATCCTTATGAGCTATGACATCACCAGAATCTTCGTAACGAGTCAGATGAATTTTTTCACTTTTGTATTTGAAAACTTGCTCCAGCAGTTTTTGCCAAGACAATTGAGAATCTAATTGAGCCAGAAAATCAATAGATGTCGATTTTTCTTTCGTCTCTACTTTCTCTATTTGTTCTGAGACTTCTGCAATAAGTTCCGAAATTTTCGCCTGCGCCAAAGCTAGCTCAGATTCATCGGGTATGTTAAGTTCGGGTGAATCATCAGAATCTACCGAAATTACAGTTTTCTTATCGTCTTGATTGCTCGATTGTGGTTGATTCAAAAATTCAGGAGGAATTTCATAGAGAGTTCCTATTTTATCAGTCTCGCGCTGAGAAGATTCGGTATTTTTGTCTGATGACAGATTCAAGTCGCGCAAAAAATCTAAATCTGCTGGTAAATCCGTAAAGTTGCTCGAGAAGCTTTTTTCTGCAGCATTAGGATGGGATTGCTCGTCAGGTTGAGAAATTACTGTAGGTGCAGAGTCCGATATTCTTCTGTTGCCTGAACCACCAGAACCACCAGAACCATTAGCAAAGCGATCGAATTCAGAAGCCTCGTCAATTACAGTTTTATTTAAATCCTGTTGTTTGTTTTGTTTATTTAGCTGGGCTAAGTTTTGGGGATGGCTAGCCAAGATTATTTGTAAAGTTTGCGAGTCAATTATTTTGAGAGTTAAATTATATTTAAATACTTTGGCAATAGAATTAACAAACTTTAATGACTCTTCATTGCTCGGATCTAGCATACCCAGGGCTAAATCTTTTCCCACCAAATCTAAAGGCAGAACTTCGTAATGCCGACAGGAATCTACAGGAAAAACTGTATCAATTAGCTCAAAAATCTTTTTGCTATTGGCAAGACAATCAGCAAACATTGCCGAGGAAATATCTTTGGGATAGTTTGAGCTACTGTTATATTGAGACATTGTGCCTACTTAAAAATAAATATCTGGTAATTTAAGAGATAAATAAACTAAAATCTATCAAAACGGTTTATCTTAAATATTTACAAGTAATTGAATACACTTAAATTAATTATTTTTTTACTTTATATTTTTATATTTTGCGCTTTTGATTTAACAGTTTTTAACAACAAAGCTGTTCTAAATTTAGATAAATTAGTATATTCAATCTTAATCTACCCAAATAAGAGTAAAAAATTGAACTTTTTAGTTTCTCTTTCCTAGCCAGGTTATTGGTTCTCAATTCGGTCTAAAATGAATCCTTTGAGGACTTTTATAGATATTGATACAAATGACAGATAAATCGCCCATTCCAGTAGTTGTCAATGGTGCTTTAGGTCAAATGGGAAGAGAGGTAATCAAAGCAGTCTCTCAGGCTGAGGATATGATGTTGGTAGGAGCGGTAGACCTCAATCCAGAATATTTAGGTCAAGATATTGGCGAAGTAGTTGGTATTGGAGCTTTGGAAGTTCCTGTTCTAAACGATCTGCAAAGCGTTTTGGTATTGGCTACTCAAGAAAAAGTTCAGGGAGTCATGGTAGATTTTACTCATCCCAATAGCGTATATGAGAATACCCGCAGCGCGATCGCCTATGGAGTTCGTCCCGTAGTGGGAACAACGGGCTTGTCAGATGAACAGCTTCAAGATTTGAGCGAATTTGCCGATAAAGCAAGCACAGGAACACTGATAATTCCTAATTTTTCGATTGGCATTGTCTTGCTACAGCAAGCTGCGATTACCGCCTCACAATATTTTGACCATGTAGAACTAATCGAGCTACATCACGATCGCAAGGCTGATGCTCCGAGTGGAACGGCAATCAAAACGGCTCAAATGCTGGGGGAAATGGGCAAAACCTTTAATCCTCCCAAGGTAGAATCAAAAGAGACTATGGCAGGCGCTAGAGGTGCGATGGCAGACCATAGCATCCCAATTCACAGTATTCGTTTGCCTGGCTTGATTGCCCATCAAGAAGTATTATTTGGCGCACCAGGACAAATTTACACTTTACGCCACGATACTAGCGATCGCTCTTGCTACATGCCAGGGGTATTACTATCTATTCGTAAAGTGACCGAACTTACTTCTTTGGTTTATGGTCTTGAAAAAATACTTTAGACTTTGAGTGTTAGAGTTTATTTTTTCTATCTAGCAAGCTAATAAGCTGTTGTTCATTTGAATTGCATATTTGATTTTTCCCTCTGCCTTCTGCCTTCTGCCTTCTGCCTTTTCTCAACCAGTAAACTAAATGCCTGACAGCTTAGGCTTGTACTTATTAGGTGATCGATCTAAGACAACTATTTTTATGTTGAAGCCATTAACAAGAGAAAAATTAGAACAGCTAGTTCCACTAATAGCTACAGGACAGCAATATTCTTATTACTGGGGAAAATGGTCGGATTTACTCAATAGGCTGTTGGTTTCAGTAGTAGCAATCGTAGTCGTTTTAATCCTAGACTTATTATTTGGCGATCGCGGAGAAGCTCTGATCTTTCTCATTGGTGGTATTGCTGCTCTTTACTGGTTGTGGTTGCCCGTATACCAAGCAAGCCTGAGAAATGCCGCCAACCGTCGTTTTAAGTATGGAGGCTTTTGGCGAGGACGAGTCTTAGAAGTCTATTTGACCGAAGAATTAATCGGCGAAGAAGAAACGGTAAATCAACGAGGGGAACTAGTGATTATTGAAAATCGCGAGCGTTGGATAAACTTGGTCTTAGGGGATGAGACTGGGTTTGAAGTTGAAGTCCAGGCTCCCCTACAGCGAATTTATAAGAACATTAAACCTGGGGAAACCGCCGAATTATTGCTGCTTTCCAACCAGTCAGATTTAAGACAAATCGACAAGATATCCGATGCCTATATTCCCAGACAGAATATATGGGTAGGTCAATACCCTTATATCCAAAGGGATGTCTTTAGCGAAGTTAGTCGTCAGCTAGGCGGAGTAGCTCCCCGTAGAGTAGATCGCCGCAGTCGCAATCGCAATATCAAGCGGCGCGATCGCTGATTTTATTTACTCTAGTCAACAGTTAGTAATTCCGTACGCGCCAGGCTAGCTCGATTAGGGCATTTATAATTGCTGCAGCGATAATTGACCCGCCTTTAGAACCCTGGACATAAATAACAGGGAAAGATGTGTGCTGAAAATAATTTTTGGCATCTAGATCGGTAAAAGAAGGTGCGGTGGCGATAGTCAAACTGGGATCTATTGTTTTGTTGTCTACCAGCTTTATGAAGGTGTTTAAAGTAGTCGAATCTTGACCGATCGCAAAAATGCTGTTGGGATTTTTGGAAGCTAAATTTTCTAAGCCAACGCTGGCTTTAGTTTGATGAAAATCTGTCTCCTTTCCTGTAGTAGCACAGCAAAAAACAGGATTGAGAAACGTATGTCTTAATTTAGGTACGATGCTGACCTGAATTTCTGGAACGTCCACTACAATCGAGATTCTCTTTTTTAAAGCGGCAAAACCTTTTGACAAAGAGTTGGGAGAAAACCTGAGCAAATCGTAGTACTCAAAGTCAGCAGTATTGTAAATGACCTGGCGAATTATTTCATATTGAGCGGGAGAAATATCATCGCGATCGTCTCCAAGCTGACGATCTATACTTGCCAAAGAAGAAGCTTCGGTAAAATGTGTGGTCATTTGCGTCTATTTTTCGATCTTTAATCTTCTTTTATAGTACAGACATTCAGAGTAAATCAGACTACTATATCCTGTAATATGTGTAGATAATTTGAAATCTAGTTTTCAGAAATCTAAAGTAACTATAAAAACCTGACATAGAAACAGAAGTTTAGCTAGAGTAGTAGCTACGCATAAGCGATCGCGTGAGGAATCAAAACAATGAAAATTTTGGTACTAGCTTGGGAATTTCCTCCCCGTATAGTTGGAGGAATTGCTCGCCACGTGGCAGAATTATATCCTGAAATTATCAAACTCGGATATGAAATTCATCTCCTCACCGTCGAATTTGGCTCTACCCCCAAATATGAAGTAGTTGAAGGTATTCATTTATATCGCTGTCACGTACCTCATGGCAATGACTTTTTTCACTGGGTAGTCAATATGAATGAGAGTATGGGCAAAAAAGGGGGGGAAATCCTCAGAGAACATGATGATTTTGACCTAATTCACGCTCATGACTGGCTAGTTGGGGATGCTGCTTTATCTCTCAAATACAATTTTAAACTTCCGTTAGTAGCAACTATTCACGCGACAGAATACGGTCGCTACAATGGGATTCATAATGTTAAACAGCAATATATTAACGGTAAAGAAAAGCTATTAGCTCACGAAGCCTGGAGAATCATAGTATGTAGCAAATACATGCGTCAAGAGGTACAGCGAGTGTTTGAATCTCCAGCAGACAAAATTGACGTTGTCTATAATGGCATTCGCCCAGAAAAGAAACATCACGATCAAGAATTTGATCGCATTAAGTTTCGTCGTCGCTTTGCCAACGACACTGAAAAAATTGTCTACTATGTCGGGCGCATGACCTATGAAAAAGGCATATCCGTACTGTTAAATGCCGCGCCGCGAATACTGGCAGCAATGGGAAACAAGGTTAAATTTGTGATTATCGGTGGCGGCAATACCAGTCATCTCAAGCGTCAAGCAGCTAATTTAGGCATTGCCAAACAGTGTTACTTCACTGGTTTTATGTCCGATGATGATTTAGATAAATTTCAAACCATCGCTGATTGCGCTGTCTTTCCTAGTCTATACGAACCATTTGGCATAGTGGCTTTAGAAAGTTTTGCCGCACGGGTTCCTGTAGTGGTTTCAGATACAGGTGGCTTGCCAGAAGTAGTTGCCCATGAAGATACGGGAATTGTGACTCGTGCCAACGACCCTGATTCTTTGACCTGGGGAATTTTAGAAGTATTAAAAAATCCCGATCTGTGTCAGTATCTAGTCAAAAATGCCTACCAATCTCTGTCAGAACGTTTTAATTGGTCGGATTTAGCCGAACAAACTGTTGCAGTTTATAATCAAGTTGCCCAAGAGCGATCGCGCGTGACTTGGTAAGCTTTACTTTAAGATTAAGATTTACGAGTAGAATACATGTTAACGAAGGGAGAACTGTGAATTTCTTCGGGATAAAGATGGGCGAGGAAAAAATCAAGAGTTGTGGATTTAATAAACCCTTGAAATACCCCCACCGTACCAAAACGGATGCCTGAAGATTTTTGCTCTGCCAAGATAATCTCTACTTGCTCGCTGCTGAGGATGGCTGCTTTGTGCAAGTAATATCCCAAGGCATCCTTTTCTGTCTGAGAAATAATTTTTGACCAGTCTCGAACAAAAAAGTCGGCGGTTTCGGGCTTTATTAGTCCATTACGCGCCAAAATTTCGCCGATGCGCATATCGGGATTTTGAAGCTGATCTAGAAGTGCTGATTCTAGCTGGAAGGATGAAATTAAATCGGCTTCTCTTAAAACTTTACCTAAAGGCTTAGTTTGAAACGATAACAGACGGCGAATGTAAGCATAGGATTCAGGTGTTAAGCGATGGATAAAAGACATAAAAAATAAGTTAATAAAAATAGAAATAGTTTTGCAGCTTGAGGCTACTATCTAGTCTATATTCAATCTTAAGGTTTGCTTTTACAAAAATCTTCCGTAATTCTGCCGTATGTCAATATAAAAGTTAGCTTCATGAGTGATCGACAAGATTTAGTTCGGACGCTAATCGACGATAGCAAAAATTATAATTACCAAAATTTTTGACCGCGAGATTGGAACTATATGTATAGTTATTTATAAATATTTTTCGATTAACTAATTAATAACAAAAAGGAATATAAACTTGCTCGGTAAATTAAGCATCCAGTCAAAACTAATGCTAATGCTTCTAGGAGTATGTATTAGCTCAATTATTGCGATCGCTTATGTCGGTTACGACAATGGTCGTCAAGCTTTAAACAATAGCATTCAAAACCAGTTAATCAGCGTTAGAGAAACCAAAGCCTATCAAATTGAAAGATACTTTCGCCAAGTCAGAGCTCAGATCCAAACTTTTAGTACGGGTGGAGTTAATGATGCTCTCAAAAGTTTTAATCAAGCCTATCAAGAGCTAGAAAACCAAGAGATTCAGCTAACCTGGCACGAACAATTAAAGGACTACTATAGTGACAAGTTCTTACCCATACTGGCGGAACATACCGAAGGAAGACCACTTCTATATTCCTATCTACCTCAAAATAGCGCGGCTAGATATCTTCAATATCATTACATTGCAGGGAACAGTAACCCTCAAGGAGAAAAAGAATATCTCAACGATGCCAACGATGGAAGTAGGTACACCGAGATTCATCGAATGGTTCAGCCCATATATAGCAACTTTATTTCTCAGCTAGGCTACTACGATCTGATTTTAATTGATGCCCAAACAGCCAATATCGTTTACACGGTCAAAAAAGAAACAGACTTTGGCACTAATCTTTTTCAAGGACCCTATTCTACTAGCGGTTTGGCTACTGTATTCCGAAAAGCGGTCAATGCCAACGACCCCAATTTTGTCGCTATTTCTGATTTTGTCCCCCACCGAGCTTCCTATGCTGAACCTTCAGCTTTTATTGCCAGCCCCGTATTCGATACTGCTAGCTCTGAATTAACTGGCGTTTTGGCATTTCAGCTATCAGCCGATGAAATCAATCAAGTCATGACTGGCAATAATGACTGGGAAGAAGAAGGTTTGGGCAAATCGGGAGAAACCTATTTAGTTGGTGCCGATTATGGTATGCGTAGCAACTCTCGGTTTTTAATCGAACAGCCTGAAGAATATTTCAAGGCTATCCTTGCCGAAGGATTACCGCAAAATGAAGTTGCTATTATCAAGCGATTTAATAGTTCCATACTCCATCAGCAAGCAGATACAGAAGCCATTAGAGAGGCGTTGGATAATCAGACAGGCTTCAAGTTTGCCGAAGACTATCGAGGGGTTAATACTCTCAATGCCTATCGTCCTCTAGAATTAACAGATCTTGATTGGGTAATAAATGCCAAAATTGACGTTGAAGAGGCGTTTAAACCAGTTAGAGATTTTCAACGCCAGGTTTTGTTAGCTACGGCAATCATCGTTTTGTTGGTAACTTTGGTAGCGTCCATACTTTCATACTACTTTATTCGCCCAATTCGTACCTTGATCGATGGTTTTCGCCAGGTGGGAAAAGGTAATACTGATGTAAAAATTAAGGTCAAGTCCAAAGATGAGTTTCGAGAATTGGCTAACTCGTTTAACGAAATGGTAGACAATTTAGACCATCAAAAGAAATTAGTCCAAGAAAAAAATGAAGAAAATCAAGAATTGCTGTTGAGTATTCTTCCCGAACCTGTGGCAGAAAGAGTCAAAAAAGGCGAAGAAAGCATCGGCGATAGTTTTTCCAACGTCACCGTACTATTTGCCGATTTGGGAGGATTTATGGAGCTTTCTGAAAGCCTCCCCGCTAGCCAAACCGTCAGCTTGCTCAACGATTTGGTAACGGCATTCGACGATGCCGCCGAAAAGTATGGGGTGGAAAAACACAAAACTATTGGTAGTGCTTATATGGCGGTATGTGGCTTATCTGTTCCTCGTTTGGATCATGCCAAAAGAACCATCGACTTTGCCAAAGAAATGTTGCGTATCGTGCGCCGCTTTAATAGAGAAAAGAATACCGAACTGGGACTACGTATTGGAGTCAATTCTGGTTCTGTGGTAGCGGGAATTGTAGGGAAAGACAAATTTATCTACGATTTATGGGGCGATACAGTTAATGTTGCCAATCGTTTGCAGTCTTTAGGAAAATGGAACACCATTCAGGTTTCCCAAAGCGTTCACAATCGGATTGCCGAGTTTATCGAAGATTTTGAACCAGTAGATAATCTTGAAGGATTAGACAAAGAGAAGTTTCCTGTATGGTCTACCAAACCTTATCGCTCCAAAACAGAAAAAGCGATCGACAATAAATAATCAGCGTGAGATAAATATGCAAGATTCTTTTTGGCAGCAAGATTGGTTTATTTGGGGAGCGATCTTAATTATCGGCTTTCCTCTGATGACTTTGTTTTTAGGGGAAATAATTTATCGCGCTGGATCTGAAAACAGATTGTTGACCTCGACACTGCGGATCGTACGCAATCTGATTTTTCCTAGCTTGGCTTTGTTTATTTTGCTCAACAAAATAATTGGGCTAGGGCAAGACACTACTCCTCTGCGCTTGGTACAAACTGGCTTGTGGCTGTTTACCATTCATGGTTCTTTAACTGTTATTAATGGTTTGCTGTTTGATGGTGCGAAAGCCGATACTTGGCAAGCAAACGTCCCCAGGTTATTTCGCGATCTCAGTCGTGTATTTTTGATTCTTTGCGGTGTGGCAATTGTTTTATCGCTAGTCTGGGGTACAGACTTAGGCGGCGTAATCGCGGCTTTGGGAGTTGGCTCGATTGTCATTGGTTTAGCCCTGCAAGATACTTTAGGTAATTTGTTTTCGGGAATCGCACTTTTGTTCGAGCGTCCTTTTACAGAGGGGGATTGGATTGAAGTTGATAGCACCAAAGGAAAAGTAATTGAAATCAATTGGCGTTCGGTTCACATACTCACCAGAGAGCTAGAAATGTTAATTATTCCCAATGCTGCTTTGGCTAGTGCGACAATTCGCAACTATCGTCGTCCGCAAAAATTGCACGTCGAGCCAGTAGATGTGGGTTTTTCTTATAACGATCCGCCAAATAAGGTTAAAAGGGTAATGAAAGCAACCGCTCTATCAACTAAAGGAGTTTTAGATAAGCCCGAACCAATAATACAGACAATTTCCTATGATGATTCTTCTATTGGCTATCGAGTAAAATTGTTTTTAGCCGACTACGATAAGGTTCCCCAAATTAGAGACGAATTTATGACTCGTGTCTGGTATGCCGCCGATCGCAATGGCTTAAATATCCCCTTCCCCATTCGTACCTTGTATCACAATCCTCCTTCTAAAACTAACTCTAGTGATATTATTCAAGGACATCTCGAACAGCTTCAGACTTTACCGAGCTTTGCCAGTGCCAGTCCCGATATTTTGGAAGACTTAGCCACAGTCGCCACAGAAAGATTTTTTGGTGAGGGAGAAAAAGCGATCGCTCAAGGAGATACAGTCGAAAGTTTGTACATCATCATTAAAGGCGAGGCAGTTGTCACCATTCAGCCCAATAATGCTACTCCTGCGATCGAAATTGCCAAACTTTTACCTGGAGAGTTTTTTGGCGAGTCGGCGCTTTCGGGAAAACAAACTAGCACGGTAACGGCGATCGCCATGTCAGATCTCGAATTATTGGTGTTACCTATTGAAGCGGTACAGGTTGCTTTGGAAAATTGCACCCGCCTCAGACAAGAAATTGGAATAGTCATGGAAACCCGTCGTAGAGCGATTTCCTTAAAGCAAAAGACCAAGAAAAATTTAAACTTTAGCAATGGTAATGGAAGATTATCTAAGTAAATTAGATGATTAAATGTGAGATGGCATCACAGACCATTATTTAGGCGGGCAATGGCTATGGTCGAAAATTTCAGTCAGATTGGCTCCTAATTTGCCCATCCTACAGGCGATCGCCCTGACTTTATCATATTTTATAACATCACCAAAAGTAGATTAACGAGTTTAAGAATAGTTAGAAAATTTAATATAAACTAAGACTCTTTATTACTGGTGTTATTCTATAATACTGATTGATCTACAAAGCCTCTGTTTCACTATTATTCTCTGTACGAATAAATACCATCAAAATTTACTTAGTATACCAACTTATTATTAGAAATTAGATTAGAAAAAGCAAGTAATGAAGACTACTAATAAAATACTTTTTTTGGCTTCCATTTCAACTATTTTGTTTGCTTGTGGCGGTAATAAACAAGTGAATAATCAGGAAAAAGTGGAAGAAGGAGTAAATATCAATAATAATCCTTTAGGCGTTCTCAAAAAAGTCACTGAGGCTGGAAATAAATATCAGGAAATACAAGAGCAGATAACTAAAAATGAACCTGTTAACCCGATTCATTTTAAGGACTTAATTTCGTTATTACCAAAATCTCCTTCTGGATGGGAAGCTGAAGAAGCACAAGGAGAAACTAATACTTTTGGCGAATACAGTATTTCTCAAGCTAGTCGTTCTTACAAGCAAGAAGATCGAACTATTGAAATCAGAATTACAGATTGGGCTTACAATACAGGACTTTATGCTCCTTTTCTAATCAGCGCAGATTTTAGTCAAGAGTCTAGTCAAGGTTACAACAAAGGAATTAAAATCGGTGACGTTCCAGGACGGGAAGAATATACCTTTAACAGTAAAAAAGGTACTCTTAGCCTGTTGGCAGAGCAAAGATTCTTCATTGAAATTGAAGGCAATAATATTGAATCACAAGAGCTACAGGAATGGTGGGGCTTAATCGACAAGAAAGAAATATCTCAGATAAGCAACTAAGGAATATGCAGTATGGGTTTATTTACTGTTATGTAACCTTTGTGCAAAAAGTACTTGAGCTAGAGTATCGATGCTAAAATTTAGGTCAGCCGAAGTTTGAAAACCATGACAGCCATCAACATCGCTACCTTCACCGATCATATCAGCGAGCGTCAGTTAGAGCAACTTTGTTCTGACAATCCAGAGGCGAGGTTTGAAATTACTTCACAGGGGAAATTAATTGTTATGCCGCCAACTGGCAGTCTAACAGGCGAAAAAAATTCAGACTTGTTAATTCAGATTGGGATTTGGAATCGTCAGCATAAGTTAGGCAAAATATTTGATTCCTCTACAGGCTTTAGACTCTCCAACGGGGCAATTCGTTCTCCCGATGTGAGTTGGATTGAAATAAGCCGCTGGCAGGCTGTACCAAAAGAACAGCAACGTAGGTTTGCACCAATCGACCCCGACTTGGCGATCGAGCTAATGAGTCCTAATGACGAGCTAAACGAACTCCAGCAGAAAATGAAAGAGTATCTGAACTGCGGTGTCAAACTAGGTTGGTTGATAGCACCCGATCTAAAGCAAGTCGAGATCTATCGCCAGGGTCAGTCTGTGGAATTGCTGGATAATCCTTTGAGCTTATCTGGGGAAGATATTTTGCCTGGGCTAGTTGTAGACTTGACAGATGTTTTCAGCGATTAACCAGGATTATTAGTAAGCAAAAAAGTTGGAAAATATTTAAGTAAGATCTGACCTTAGAGAATCGAGCAATAATTTACGCTCCGCACGGGCGATCGCTGTATAGGTTTGGTCGATCGCCTGGGGTTCGACAGAAATAGCCGTAATGCCCCAATCGATTAGCTTTTCGATTAAGCTAGGATATTCCACTGTTGCCTGACCGCAAATACAGCACTCTATATGATTGTCTCTGGCAATCTTAATTAGTTGAGCGATCGCCTGATGAATTGCGGAATGGTTGGCATTCAAGCCATTATTGCTAAAGTGAGCCTGTTCGCGATCGACTCCCAAAAGAAGTTGCGTTAAATCATTTGTCCCGATCGCAATTCCGCGAACCCCTACCTGAATATATTCTGGCAAGAGCCAAATAACCGAAGGAACTTCTGCCATCATCCATACTTGGAAAGACTTTCTCGCGGTCAAACCAGCTTCTTTGATCGAGCGATAGCAAAATTTAAATTCATCAACGCTGCGAACAAAAGGCAAAATTAAGTTTAAATTGACGTGACCTTCATTGGCGATCGCGGCTAGAGCATTGAGTTCTAAAGCAAATAAAGTAGGATCGGCACGATAGCTATAAGTACCTCTAATGCCTAAAATCGAGCTAGCTGTCGAATCTGTGTTCCAATCGAGAGAACGATAAAAAACTGGACGGGGGGCAAACGCCACGGCGAATTGACGTAGAGATTCGATTAAATAGTCGGTAAACTCGGTTTGAAAAGATGCCGATTGCCAATCGGCGGGAACTGTATTGGCAAGCAAGTGACTCAAGAGTAACTCAGAACGTAGTAAGCCAACTCCGTCTATGGGTAAATGTAGGCTTTGGGCAATACTATCGGGCTGCGAAATATTGACCATTAGCTTAGTCCCGATTGGTTGCCGATGAAATAAAGAGCGATCGCTTGCCAAATTTTGATTTGGAAGTTGAGAAACTGCGATCGCAGGATAAACAACTCCTAAATCTCCGTCTAACAAAACCTCCATTCCATCTGTCAAAATGATGGTTGCTTCAGTAGCATCTACAATCGCAGGAATGTTTAATTCTCTGGCAATTATGGCTCCATGACTATTTCTACCTCCAGTCTCAGCAATAATCCCTTTAGCTTGGGCAATCGCAGCAATATGTTCGGGCAGTAATTGCTTGACCACCAAAATTTTGTCGGCTGCAATTGATTTGGTAATCGAATCAGAATTCTCTGCCATTGCTATCTGCCCTATTACTTTACCAGGGGCGGCAGGGATACCTGTCAATAAAGGGTTCGCATCCTTTATAACCGATAAATCGGGGGTTTGAGGTAGAGTAAACAAATCTATTGAGTTGAAAAGCTCCTCACCTAGTCGAGTAATCCAAAAGTTGTCGGCAATGTCTATCTCTGCGTCATCTTGCAGTTTTACCCAGAGAAAATATTTAATTTGAGGTTGCTTTTGTAATATTGCCTGAGTTAGCTGGAACAATGGAGCGATCGCTTTACGCTCTAAAACATATGTTTGCGTGTGTTGCTCGTCAGGAATATAGGCTGTTAAGCAGTCTAACTGAGGGTTGGCGCGATCAGTTGAATTTATTTGATACCCATAGTTTTTGCTACCTAATGTTTGACTCAAAACGTTTCCCGTATGGCGAGCTAGATAATAGCGATCGCAATCTACATCGCCCTGGAGCAAACTTTGCTCGTGTCCCCAAACCGAGCTAATCCTGATAATTTCTGGCGTTATCTCCACGATTCCCGAGGCAGATACGGGCTTGAGGGGTCGAACTAAGATGTTGAGGTTGATTTCTTGCCCACCCAAACCCATTTTATGGCGATAGACCAAGCTGTTAGCAGAAAATAACTGCGACCAAATTGCCTTAATCGTCTTCACTAAAATAAAGCGATCGAGATTACAGGTACGAGATTGCCAAAAGCTTTTGCTGCCTGTGTTTTGCCCCGTAGGAGCAGAAAAAAAAGGTTGTAAAATTAAGCAGTCAGAATTTAGCTGTTTTGCCGCCTGAAAAATTTCCTCGACTAGTTCTTCAGGAAACTGAAGGCTTTCTATAGTGCGCCGACTGCGATCGGCTACTGACTGTAAATTGTGATAGTTATCGAGATCGAAGTCGGTAGAAGAACCAGATAACTGCCGAATCAAAGACTGAAAATCTGCTGAATCAGTCAAAAACCGACTCAGCAGATTGCTGCTCACTACAAATCCAGGCAATACATCAAGATCGTGTTGAATTAGCTGGCTGAGAATTAGTAGCTGATTTCCCACCAGGGTTTTTTCTGTATGCTGAATTTGAGAAAGCCAATAAATATATTTCACTGTTTTAGTTAACATTTAGTTAACAGCAGCTAGCTCTCGATCCTTAATCAATGCTTTAGCTAAAAACTCATCGCTCAGTTTCATAAAGGCTTTCGAACCTCCAGAATTTGGCATTGCTAAAGAGACTGGGGTAAACATATCGACTGCCTTGGCAACGTTAACATCCATCGGAATAGAATTTTCAAACAGCTGTTCGGGATAAAAGTCATCGCGGACTCTTTTCATGACTTGCTTGTAGTATCTGCCCATCAAACCACTAGCTGAAAGAATAAATACTATGCCCAACAACTTGACATCTAAAGGCTGAATATTCTGATGACTTTCCTTTAGCTTGGTAATTCTTCTTTCCAACAGCTGAATCCCCACCAAAGAAAGGGGTTCAGGACGGGCAGGCAAAATATAGAAGTTACTGGCAGCAATACCACTACGAGTTAATAAGTTATAGCCAGGTGCACAGTCGAGAATAATAAAATCATAATCATCAACTACTGGCTCGATAATTTTCTTGATTAGAATTCTTTCAAAATTGTCCCATACTTTTTGAAATTCTTGTTCGCCATGCTCGACAGCCTGTTGATGCAGCATTTCTGAGACTTGAAACTCATCGTAAAGTTCGATGTCTCCTGGCAATAATTCTAAACCATTTATTTCACATATATTGGGTACGATAATATCCTTGATGTCTAGTTTACTCCAAGGGTTAGGATTGATTACATTGTCTAGCAGATAGCTTAAAGTACGCCTTTTTTTGCGTAATTTGGCAAATTCATGGGGTGAAACCAGGCTTAAAGTCGCACTAATTTGTGAATCTAAGTCTAGAACTAGAACTCTTTTATTATGTCTTTTCGCCAAACAGGTAGCCAAGTTGACGGTGAGAGTAGTTTTGCCTACCCCGCCTTTCATATTTACGGTGCTGATTATAGTTCCCATGTTTGAAATTTCTAACACTCTCAATTAACGTTAGTGTGCCAGAAGATATTATGGTGGAGATAAATCATAATATTTCCTAAAGTTTTTTTTGCAGCCCGATCAAATAATAGATTTACATATCGGGCTAATTACCTTCCAGTGCAGGATAGAGAGGCTCTTCGTCTAGAGATCCTAATCTACTGGGGGGCCAAAAACGCACCATAGCGCGACCAATAACATTTTCTAATGGTACAAATCCCCAGTAGTGAGAATCATAACTATTATTGCGATTATCACCCAAGACCAAATATTGCTTTTCAGGAACTTTTACTGGTCCGTATTCATAATTAGGCTCGGTCAAAATATAATTTTCAGTTAGCTGACTTCCGTTGACATATACATTACCATCCCTCACTTCAACCATGTCTCCAGGTGTTCCGATTACTCGCTTAATAAATGCTTCGTTGTAATTTTGTTCCTTGAGAGTATCTGTTGGTGAAAAAACAATCACGTCTCCTCTTTCTGGTTTGCGAAAGCGATAGCTAATTTTTTCGATTATGAGGCGATCGTCTATTTCTAAAGTAGGAAGCATCGATTCGGAGGGAATAAAACGGGCTTCGGCAACGCAAGCACGAATTCCGATCGCCAGAATTGCGGCAGAAGCCAGGGTTTTGACCAGCTCTACTATCGGATTTTCTTCTTTCTCACTCATCAGTGCGATTATCTCCAGCGTCGAAGGTCAACAATTAAATATTGTAAATACATGATGAAGCAAAAAGAATTTTAGCCAAGAGGTCTAAAATTCTTTTTTAGTAGCAGAATCAATGGCGATTTTAAACGGAGGATCGTTATTCACCTGTGACACTGACATAAGAACTTGTAGTTAGGAATATAAAGCGACTATTGTATACCTTTTTATTTCGACCTTACAAGCTATGGCTAAATACTATTATCACTAATATTTCTAGTGTGGATTAGCTCTATTCTAGTTTACTAGTTTTTCTTCAACGGTAATGCCACGTACAAGGCTCTCAGCCTATGGTTTTCGAGAAAACTCTGCAATTTCAAGTTTTTCAGTTGGGCGGACAGAAAGATCTAGTAACCAAAAACGAAATCAAAAAGATAAGAATTTTGAGACCTTATCAATTTAGGTCTGACGTATCGTCGTAAGTACTTTTTGTATATCAACATAAACCTATATGAAAAAATATCTCTCTGTATTAATTATTATAGTTCTGACCGCACATAACATAGTCTGCATGTATAGCCTTTAGAGGCAGCTTAAAAGTTACTCTTGGATAAAATTTAATGATTAAAAAAGAACTCAACTGCTTCTTCTGACTCCAATATTGTGTATTTTTACTTAGATGTTTTTGCCTGGAAGTTATTTAAAATTAGAAATTAGTTTTCATCTTACATAGTTCTTAATAACTATCTAATAAACATAGACAGAATATAATGAGTATCATTCGCTCTCTAGATTCATTTTCTTTGCCAGAGTTATTCAAGTTAATTGCCAGTGACTCAAAATCTGGTCGTTTGATGATTGAGACGCCAATTTCTCAAGAGACCGCTAAGCGCAAAGGAATTTACTACATATGGTTTGAAGATGGATATCTGATTGCTTTTAGCGATTGTCTAAACCACAAAGGTCTGATCGATCTAATCGATCAAAGATCGTGGATCAGCCCTGCAGTTATTTGTAGGCTCAGAAAATTATGTCCTGCAGGCGTTCCTCTGGGGACTTACCTGGAGAAAATGAAGCTCTTAGATCGAGAAAAGCTTAATTTAGTCTTTCAGCTACAGCTACATCAGGTATATTCTTTATTTAAAATTAATGGAGGCAGGTTTAGATTTGATAATTTTGCCGAGCTTCAAGACCGTATCTTGACTATTCCCTGGTTAGAAATGACTGGACATCGCTTGAAATCGAATGAAGCCAGTATGTATGCTTTAAGGCTGATGGAAAACTCGGAGAATTTTGCGGGGCAACTACCCACTCCTAACCAGGTGTTGAGAAGAGCGCTCGCTATCCCTAATCTGAGGTTGACAACAATCGAACGTCAGCTGTGGGATTTCGCCGACAACAAAACTTCTTTGTTAAAAATTGCCAGAAATTTACAGCAGCCCCTTCCTTTAGTTCAGGCAACCGCTTTTCGTTTGAGTGCGGTGGGTTTAGTCGATACTGTTTTTCCCACTCAATCTGAATGGCTAATTTCGCCCAAGACTTCAGAAATCGTTTTACAGAGCGAAAAAAGCCAATTTTCCTCAAATCTAGAACGAATAAATTCAGACTCCTATTTAGATCGAAAAGAGCTATCTTTACTCAATACAATTGGCAATATGTTCAAGAGAAAAAACACGTAGCTTGCTTATGACTTGCTTTTAGCTCGCAACTACAGTTTAAGATCGGATATGTTCGAGTTAGCTGCCAAATTTTCTAGTCTATGATGTCTATGAATAGTCAGATAGGATTTATCGTTAAAGTATTACTCCTCTCTACAGTGCTATCTGTTTTAATCAAGTATGGAGGCAGATATATTCCAATTCAACCCACAAATGCGATCGCGATCGCTCTTGTCTTTTTGCCTTCTTTGATTTTGGGATCGATTCTAGGCTGGCAATATTTGACTGATGGCGAAAATTAACAATCAATAAAATAAAGCTTCATTCTTTAACAATGCAGGTTAACCTATAGACCAAC
>JBCDCO010000008.1:0-44959 GCA_039181635.1 Cyanobacteria bacterium P01_G01_bin.19
GAGGTAGTCAAACAGTATGGCAGCGATCGCATTATTGTTGATAGTAGTGCCGACTGGGGTGTCAGCGATCCTCTAGCCGTTCCTAAAACAGCTCAGTTGATGGCAATGCGCGGTATTCCCGAATCCCAAATTAAAGCCGTATGTTACGAAAATGCCCTCAAAGCCTACGGTCAAAGCGGTCAAATTAAAGAAAGCGACTGGTTAAATGCCAATCCTATCGATCAGCGCGAACTATACAGCGGTAATTCCGTACTTAGAGGACAACAGCCTTTGGTCGAGACAACTCCCGAAAAATCGATGGTAATTGTTTAATACGGTTGATGTAGGTTAGCTTCGTTGAAAATTTATCAGTTCGCAGCTATCAGCTATTGGCTATCAGCTATTAGCTTTTGATAAAAAACAACATTATATTTTTCAATCGAGGCGAAGGGCTATTCGCCTCTATGAGAAAGGGGCTTTGCCCAGCTTAAGGCTTAAAGCTTAAAGCTTTTTAGATAATCACTTCTAATTTTTTACCCAATTAAAAATGTCTGCATTAAACCTTCAGTCTAGTAATTCCCAATCCGTCTGGGCATATCTACAGCTAATGCGTCCTGCTAATATTGTTACTGCTTGGGCAGATATCTTGATGGGATGTGCTGCTGCAGGAATTTATACTTCTAATCTCGACTTTACAATAATTTTTTGGCTGCTTCTTTCGACTACAGGACTTTATGGCGGTGGCGTTGTTTTTAATGATGTTTGCGATGCCGAATTAGATGCAGTAGAGCGTCCCGAACGACCTATTCCTAGCGGTAAAGCATCTTTGTTTGGTGCGATCGCCTTAGGTACTAGCCTACTCGCAATGGGCATTTTCAGCGCGGCGATGGTTTCTACTCTAAGTGCCACCTTAGCAACCGTTGTGGCAGCTATGGCTTTGGTTTACGATCTTTGGGGCAAACACCAGACATTTTTGGGTCCCCTCAATATGGGAGTGTGTCGGGGAGGTAACTTACTGTTAGGAGTTAGTGCCGTTCCTCTAGCAGTTGGCGATCGCTGGTATTTAGCTTTAATCCCCATTGTTTATATTGCAGCTATTACCGCCATTGCCCAGGGCGAAGTTTATGGAGGAAAAAAAGCGACAGGAATTATTGCGATCGCTTTAGTTTCCTTGGTTGTTGGTAGTATTATCGCTTTGAAGTTGCTGCCTGAATATACCCTAACTTCTACCTTGCCTTTTCTACTATTATTTATAGCTTTGGTTTTTCCTCCCTTCATTAAAGCCGCAGCTAATCCCAATCCTCAATATATTCAAACAGCGGTAAAGGCAGGAATATTATCTTTGATAGTTCTCAATGCCACTATTGCCACGGGATTTACCGACTGGATCTACGGTTTATGTCTTCTAGCATTGCTACCCCTATCTGGTTTCTTAGGAAAAATGTTTGCCATCACTTAAGCAGCAGTTAGGACGGTTAGGACAGTTAGGACAGTTAGAACAGTCGATAACTAGTTTTGAAAAACCTTAAACTACTATGTTTTGGTTCTCAACTAAATTTTGTCCGAACTGTTGTTAAATACTCCTTTTTTTAAAACTCTAATAACTCATATCTATACATTAAAAATATTATGCTCATTCAATCAAAAAACTCCAGCCCTGCTTTTTCAGCCAAGTCTTTACAGCAAGATATCGCAGTCAAATTTAGCTACGGCGTTCACTTCACTAGGGGTTTATTTGACATAACTAACCCTTTGCTTGCCGAAGTAATAGGAGCAAATAGCAATGCACCCAAATCAATTATTGTAGCGGTAGATTCGGGTTTATTAGAGTATCATCCCCAACTATTAGACAAAATAAACAACTATACAGAACACTTTGCCCATGTCATAAATTTGGCTGCCCAGCCTATTATCGTTCCAGGAGGCGAAGCAGCAAAAAACGATCCTGCCCTAGTAGAAAATATTCAGCGAGTCATCGAACAAGCAGGAATCTGTCGTCATTCCTACGTGCTAGCAATTGGTGGTGGTGCAGTAGTAGATATGGTGGGTTATGCTGCTGCAACTGCCCACCGAGGAGTGCGCTTGATTCGTATTCCCACAACGGTTTTGGCACAAAATGATTCTGGTGTAGGAGTCAAAAACAGTATTAATGCTTTTGGCAAGAAAAACTTTTTGGGTACTTTTGCCCCACCTGTAGCAGTACTCAACGACTTCGATTTCTTGACTACTTTAAGCGATCGCGACTGGCGTTCTGGTATTGCCGAAGCGATTAAGGTAGCGTTGATTAAGGACAAGAATTTCTTTGAGTTTATTCGCGATAATGCTTTAAACCTAGCTGATCGTGATGCTAAAGCCATGGAAGAGCTAATTTATCGCTGCTGTCAGCTACACCTCAACCATATAGCTACCTATGGCGATCCTTTTGAAATGGGTTCTTCTCGTCCTCTCGATTTTGGGCATTGGTCGGCGCACAAGCTAGAACACCTTACTAATTATGGTTTAAGACATGGTGAAGCGGTGGCAATTGGCATAGCTTTGGACTGCACTTTTTCTTATCTTGCTGGGCTGTTAAGTCAGGAAGATTGGCAGCAAATTATTATAACTCTGCAACAGTTGGGTTTTGAACTATACGTTCCCGAACTATCTGAAGGTTTGATGGATGCAGAATCTAGCAGTTCTATATTTAGTGGCATAGTCGAATTTCGCGAACACTTGGGCGGAGAACTGGCAATTATGCTGCTGAAAGAAATAGGTACAGGGCTAGAAGTCAATCAAGTCAGTATTCCTACGTATGTCAAAGCCGTCTTGATGTTGCAAGAAATTGAAGCTAAAACTGTAGTTTAAGTTAGTTCGGTTTGATAACAACATTGATTGGTTGGGGTAGCTTTTAGCTTTTAGCTTTTGCTTAAAAAGAATTGACTAACATCACACATCCTTAACTTGTCACAAATAACTAATATCCTCTGAAAATATCGTGAAGTTAGCAAACAATAAGAATCTACACCTAACCTACTGCACCAACATTCACCCAGGCGAAACTTGGTCGGAAGTAGAAAGCAACCTCAAGCAATATTTACCTCAACTAAAAGCTCGATTATCTCCCAATCGCCCTTTTGGTGTTGGCTTACGTCTGGCAAATGTTGCAGCCCAAGAACTATTAACAGAAGATAACTTAGTTAAATTTAAAAGTTGGTTAGAGTCAGAAGATTTATACGTCTTCACTCTTAATGGCTTTCCCTACGGCGAATTTCACCATCAGGTAGTCAAGGACAAAGTATACGCTCCTGATTGGACTAAAGTCGATCGCCTTAACTATACCTTGAGGCTAACTAAAATCCTCACTGCTTTGCTTCCTCAAAATATTGACGGCGGAATTTCCACCGTACCCATATCTTATAAACCCTGGTGGGGAGATTCCGAACAAAAAGAGAAAGCTTTACACCATTCCAGTCTTCATTTAGCTCAAGCGATCGCTCAACTAGCAGAAGTCTATCAGAATACGGGCAAGCTAATCCACATCGATCTCGAACCCGAACCCGATGGAATGTTGGAAAACAGCCAGGAGGTAGTTAGCTTTTTCCAAAATTGGTTGCTACCCGTGGCCAAACAGTGGCTCAATTTACAGCTTGGAGTTAGTTATTTAGTAGCAGAATACTGGATTCGACAGCACATTCGAGTGTGTTATGACACCTGCCATTTCGCGATCGAATACGAAGAACCACAAGACATCATGGGACGTTTTGAAGATGCAGGGATAAAAATAGGTAAAATTCAGCTAAGTTCGGCTATCAAGATCGATATACCTGCCGAAAAAGCCCAGCGTCAGCAAATTTTAGCTAAATTAGCTCCTTTTGCCGAATCAACCTATCTACATCAGGTAATTGCCCGCCACAGCAACGGCGATCTCGAACATCATGCCGATTTATCTGCTGCTTTAAAACGCTTTTTAAACACCAATACAAAAGAATGGCGTACTCATTTTCACGTCCCAATATTCTTGGCAAACTACCAGCTATTTGAGTCTACCCAAGACCACATCGCTAAGGTTTTACAAATGTTGCCCAACGACGATCTGGGACATCATCTAGAAATTGAAACCTACACCTGGGAAGTACTACCGCCAGATATGAAGCTGGACATCGTTACTTCCATAGAACGGGAATATGAATGGGTTCTATCAACAATTAACAATTAACAATCAAAACGTAGGGTGGGCATGAAATAAAATCACCCGATCGAATCCGAAAATATTGATGATGCCCACCATAACGCGATCGCTCTAAAAAAACTCCTTAAAATAATTAATAATCAAGATGCACAAAACCGTCGTTCTCAATGTAGTTGGCTTAGTCCCCGAATTAATTGGCGATCGCACGCCATTTTTATCTAACTGGCAGAAAAAAGGCAAAACAACTTCTATCAAACCAGTCTTACCTGCCGTTACCTGTACCGCCCAAGCAACTTACTATACAGGAGAAAATCCCAACGAACACGGCATTGTGGCAAATGGTTGGTATTTCCGCGATGAATGCGAAGTCAAACTATGGCGACAGTCAAATCACTTAGTCGAATCTCCTAAAATTTGGGAAAAGGCTAAGATGCTCGACCCTGAGTTTACCTGCGCCAACTTGTTCGGTTGGTATAACATGTACTCTTCCGTCGATTATGCAGTTACACCCCGCCCCATTTACCGCGCCGATGGCAAGAAGTTGCCCGATATTTACACCGAACCAATGGAATTGCGCCAGTGGCTTAATACCGAATTGGGCGAGTTTCCTTTATTTAACTTTTGGGGTCCCAATACATCGGTCAAGTCAAGTCAGTGGATTGCCAATGCGGCTAAAAAAGTAGAGCTGAGATTCAATCCTACTCTGACTTTGGTTTACTTACCTCATCTTGATTACTGTCTGCAAAAAGTCGGTACCAATCCCGAAGCGATCGCCCAAGATCTGCAAGAAATAGATAAAGTATGTCAAGACTTGATTGAATTTTACGAAGCTAAAGGTGCAAAAGTTATCGTCCTTTCAGAATATGGCATTACAGAAGTTTCTCAACCAATTCACCTCAACCGCATTTTGAGAAAAGAGGGTTTAATTACCGTTAGGGAAGAAGTAGGAGGCGAAATTCTCATTCCTGGGGCGAGTAAAGCTTTTGCCGTGGCCGATCATCAAATTGCCCATGTCTATATCAACGATCGCAGTTGCTTTGACAAAGTAAAACACATCTTAGAAAATACGCCAGGTATCGATTTAGTTCTAGACAATGAAGGAAAAGAGCGATATAACCTGAACCATTCTCGTTCGGGTGAACTTGTAGCGATCTCCAATTCCGATGCCTGGTTTACCTACTACTATTGGTTAGACGATAAACTCGCTCCTGACTTTGCCCGTACGGTAGATATCCACCGTAAGCCTGGATACGATCCCGTAGAACTATTCGTCGATCCGAACATTAGCTTACCCAAAGCCAAAGTAGCAATGACTCTGCTTAAAAAGAAATTAGGTTTTCGCTATTTAATGGATGTTATTCCTCTAGATGCTAGTTTGGTAAAAGGTTCTCACGGTCATATTACTGATTCTGTAGAGCGATCGCCCTTATTGATTACTCAACAGCAGGGCATCCTACAACAAGATCGTATCGAAGCAAAACAAGTATTCGACGTAATATTTCAACACTTTGCATAATGAGCAGTTATGAAGGTATATACCCAACGTATGGTGTAAATTAATTCACTATTTCAAATAGAAATTAATCAATAGAGCAGATATTTTGACTGTACTTTAGTTACGGCGGGGTTTGGGGAGGTCGTAACCTCCCCAATAGGGGGTTTGGGGGACTAGTCCCCCAGAAATAAATGTAGTTTTTTAAGATAAATAGCATACATAGAATGTACAGAAAGCCTTTTGAATTTACGCTAGGCGTATCTAATACATTTCATATTTCAAAAGAGTACAGGGAATTGCACCATTATAAAGTTTGACCCGCTTAGAAGTTCTCAAACCAACTCGTTTTGATAACTTCATGCTGCCTGTAAAAATATATGCCGTCCAACCCTTGAACCTTTGTTTAAAAATATCACCCAAAAGCTTATATAGCTCGCCCAACTCTTCCTCATTTCCCAACCTAACTCCATAAGGCGGGTTACAAATCAAAACTCCCTTATCTGCTGGTGGTTCAATATCAACTAGTTCTTTGCGAGCAAATTTTACATAGTCTTCCAAGCCAGAATTTTCTGCATTGACAAAAGCCTGACGAATCACCTGCAAATTGCGATCGCTTCCTATAATTGGCACATCTAGATTGTGTTTCTGCTGTTGTTCGGCTTCTTTAATCAAGCTTTGCCAAAGTTTGTCATCGTAATCGAGCCAAGTTTGGAATCCAAAATCTCTGTATAAGCCAGGTGCAATATTTAAACCTTTTAAGGCGGCTTCGATGGGTAATGTGCCGCTACCACACATTGGATCGAGAAATGCAAGATCGGGTGTCCATTCTGATAGTTCTAAAATCGCCGAAGCTAAAGTTTCTTTCATCGGTGCAGCACCGATAGCAGGACGATATCCACGACGGTGTAAACTAGATCCAGAGCTATCTAAGCTCAGGATACAGTGTTTGCCATCGATATGAGCATTAACTAATAGATCTGGATATTCTGTATCGACGCTAGAACGTTTCCCTCCCCGAACCTTCTGCCAATCTGTAATAGCGTTCTTAATTTTTAACGCTGTAAAGTGGGTATGGTTGAGATTCTTACTCTTTCCCGTACAGGTGACAGCCAAAGTCATCTCAGAATTAATATACTTATCCCAATCAAGCTTTTGCACGTTTTTATATAATTCGTCTCCAGTAAAGCTTTTTACCCGCGCGATCGGCATTAAAATTCTAAATGTTGTTCTCGTCCAAAGATTGGCTTTGTAAAGTAACTTTTTGTCTCCCTTAAAATGAACCCCTGTAAAGTCTGGTCGAATATCTTTCGCGCCAATTCGCCCTAGTTCTTGTGCTGCAACTTCTTCCAAACCGCGAGACACCGTAGCAAAATAATTTTTCATGTAGGGATTTATCAAAGACAGCTATATTCTGTAGAGGTTTGGCAACAGATGAAAAGTTTTCACTAGTTTAACTTGAAAGTTAGACCGATAAAACATTAGGCATAAACTAAGATTTTATATAAGCTCTATTTTGCTAGTTTTGCAGAAATAATTCGGTAAGAAGACGCTTGATAATTGTCAATTGCTTATTGCTCAAACTAAATGTATTTGATAGCTCGTTAGCACTCTAGCTGTTTGATAGCTTGGGCGTATCTTATAAATAGTAAGAAATCATCAATTATGAAGATTCAGTAATTTATACTTACCAAAAATTAACCCTCAACGTATTGCACTAAAATTTCTGATATTATTTCACTTAGTCCTTTAATATTATCGATATATTATCGATAGCCAAAGATGGGTTTAAAAATCGTCAAAAATTTTGACGCAAGCTTCACTCTCGATACAGATTCACGTGAATTTTTATTCCGCTTGCTCACCAACAAGACTTTTACCGACCAAATTAGCCAAAGACTTCAAGAAACCGAAATCGTTTTTACCGACCTCCTGTTTCAACCAGTACCCTATAGCCAGCATACCCCCAAAGGAATGCCTCGCGAGTTCGAGCAATATCATAACTCCGACCAATACATAATTATTAACGTACCGCCGAACTTTATGTTCCAGGCTAAGATTTTTAAACCCAGCCGTTTATGCGCTATCTATCGCAAAGTATAAACATTTGTCATAAATGTCCTTGGGCGATTGAGCTACACTAAATTTTACATTGCGCACTTGATATTAACTCTCGTAAGTAATAAGTCAGCTATTTTTTTATCTAGCTACTAATCGATCCATTAAATTTACAACTATAAACTTATGTCTGCCCAGACCGAGATACCAAAACTTTCTAGTTTGGAGTACGCACCATATTTAGACGAAGATGGATGCATTAACGAAGATATTCAAGGGAAAATTGGCGTGTATGCCATATTCAATAAAGAGCAAGAAATGCAGTACGTGGGCTATTCTCGCGATGTTTACTTGAGTCTCAAGCAGCATTTAATTCGACAACCCGATCGTTGCTATTGGATCAAGATCCAGACTATAGATCGCCCCAGTCGCAAAATTTTGGCAGATATCGCCTCAGCTTGGATTGCTGAAAATGGCGAAGTAACTTTAGGCGACAGCGAACAACAAGCTGCTTGGACTGAGCCGATTGACACTATTCCTGCTATGACAGAGGAAGAAAAGGCACAATATCTTCAGAACGATGAATTAGGACAAATTAAAATACGGAAAAAAGTAGCTAGAAGAGTTGAGGCTGATATTCAAGAACGGCTGCGCGATCGCGGAGTCACGATGAACATTCGCTTTAATCCAAAATTAAAAGAAAAAGGTCTACTAGACTTAAAGTGAATACTACATCTAGATAATAAATATAATATAGGAGTCGATTGCACTACTCTTATTTACTAGCCGAGTTGTTTCTAGATCGATAACCACTCTTTATACAATAAGTATGAAAGCCGTACTATTAAACAACCGCTATCGCATTCTCAAAACTTTGGGCAGGGGAGGATTTGGTGAAACTTATCTCACCGAAGACACTCATATGCCTTCAGGGCGCAAATGCGTTTTGAAACAGCTAAAGCCCATTGTCAAAAATCCGAAAACTCCCTTGTGGATGAAGGAAAGATTTCAACGGGAAGCAGCTATTTTAGAAGAGTTAGGGCAGGGTAGCGATCGCATTCCTCAGCTTTATGCTTATTTTTCGGAAGAAGATAAATTTTATCTAGTTCAAGAGTGGATTGAAGGGCAAACTTTAGACGAACATTGGTCGCAAGAAGGTAATCTGCATCGAGATGAAGTCAGGCAAATCCTATTACAAATACTGCCTGTACTAGATTACGTACACAGTCAACGCATCATCCATCGCGACATTAAGCCCGAAAACATTATTTTGCGTCAGGGCGATAAAGCACCCTTTTTAATTGATTTTGGTGCGGTTAAAGAAGCGATCGCCACCGAGATTAATGAAGTCTCTGGCAGTAGCTACTCCGCATCGATTGGAACGCCTGGCTATATGTCTTCAGAGCAAGCAGCAGGTCGTCCGATTTATTCGAGCGATTTATATAGCCTGGGATTAACCATGATTTTCTTGTTGACGGGCAAGGCTCCCCACGAGCTGGAAACCGATCCTCGTAATGGAGAAATAATTTGGCGCGAACATGCTTCTAATCTCGATTCTGAATTAGCCGCAATACTCGATCAAGCAATTCGCTTTCACCCTCGCGATCGCTTTAGTACCGCTAAAGAAATGCTAAATGCCTTGTTAAATGAAGCAAATGAAAATGTTAATAACCTAACAGGCGCGACTTTAAATATTTCTCCAGGCTATAACGGTCGAGAAAAAAGCCGTGAAAGACATAATACTGTAGCAGTTAAGTCGAAAAAGCCCAAACAGCGCAGTCTGTTGGCTAATCTCGGACTGTTTGCTCTGATTACGGTTGCTGTGGCAGGAGGAACATTCGCAACGGGGTTTGCTGTTATATCTAGTTTATTGCGATCGCCCCAAGCTTCTCAGGAACAGGCGGACAATCCTACTCCAGCTCGTCAACCAGATATTTTTGTTACTCCCGAAGAATCAGAAGATTCTGAAACAGCCATCGGAATGGAACAGGAGATGAATGCCGAAGGCGATCGCGGCAAGCCAGCCAAGCAGCAAAAAAAGCTATCGAGAATTATCAGCCAAACGCAAGAAGCCGCTAGAAATAATTCAGGGGAAAAAGTTCCCGACACGGTAGCCGACGATCGAGAGTCAACAAATCCGATTGCAGTAGATGTTGAAACAGTACCTGAAATAGACATTCCTATTTTGACTACGGGTACATCTGAGAGCCAATTAGTGAGCACTTTGGGTAAGCCCAATTCAGAAAGGAGAGGATGGCGACCCAACAGTCGAGTCTTAGTTTATTACGATGTAGTTCCCGACCGAGTAAAACTAAGTTATCAAGCCGATAAGTCAGGCAGGATACGCCAAACAGACGTGGCATTAGATCCCTCTGTTAGCTTGGGAGCAATGCAGGAAACCTTGACCAAAATGTTAGGGGGGGAAGCCAACTCTGATATTAAAGGCAAGCTGCGAAATGTCTATAATCGCCAAACAAACTTTAGCTTTTTTAAAGCCAATAATTTGGAAGGAAAAGTACAGCGAGATAGCAAAGATAGAGTGACTATTTCTGTCTGGGAACCAGGATTCCAGTAACGATACCCAAAATCAGATCCTCAAAATCAATAGACGATTTTAAGTTTAAATTTTTAATTTGCTTTATTTAAAAAAATGATGTTTTAACCACAACATTTGGGAAATATAAGCTTATTAAGTTGCTTTCGATCGTCATGACCACAACTATAAAGTTCACCCCAGTACAGCTACTTTCGCAGCTCTCAGCATCTGAAAGCTGTGGTTGTTTAGAGGTTCATAGTGGATTGGTTTCTTGGAAAATTTATTTACACCAAGGAGACATACAGTATGTTTATTCCTCTGTACAAGTGCTCGAACAGCTCAAATATCATTTACACTACTTTGGATGGAAAGATGCGATCGCCGCTTTAAAAAGTCTGCCTCAATCTTTCATCAAGATACAGACATCGATACAAGATAAATCTCCTGTTTACAATATTTACAGTAAGGTTATTTCTTGGCTCTTAGCAAAAAATCATCTCGATCTATCCCAAAGTATCAAACTAATCCAGAATCTAACTAAAGACGAGCTAGAACCTTGTCTGTGGCTAAATCACGTTACCTACGGATGGCAAGATAGGGAACCTCTCCCCGCTTGGATTCCAGTTCAAATTCAGAACTATTTGTCTTGGAGCGTATCTGAGTGTCTCAACGAGAGACAAATCAAACTGAGACAGTGGCAAAATTGTAGTGAAAAGATACATTCTATTTATCAACGCCCTTATTTTCCTCCTGGCTGGGAGACAAAAGAACTTCCAGAATTAGGATCGCTCAATCAGAATACCCTGGTGGAATTAACTCAGATATTGAGAGGACGCACCAGCATTCGTCAGCTATCGATACTGCTTAAAAAAGACGAACTCAAGGTAGCGCGAATCCTATCTCCCTATATCGATTACAAAATAATTTATCTCCATCACCCTCAAGCTCCTTTAGACAAGCTTCCTGAAATTCCGCGCAATATTAATAAAAAGTCTGCTGCCAAATCTTCTCGGGTTAATGAAGATGAAGAGGATATCACTCAGTTTAATGAGGTAAAAGCACCAGTTAAAATCTGGAAGATAGTTTGTATCGACGATAGTCCGACGATCTTAAGCGAAATCAAACGTTTCTTGGACGGCGAAAATTTTGAAATCACTGCCATAGACGATCCAGTTCAAGCTGTATCCAAAATTTTCACAATTCAGCCAGATCTGATTTTACTGGATATTACCATGCCCAGAATCAATGGCTACAAATTGTGCGGACTGCTAAGAAGTAGTGGAAAATGTGATACCACTCCGATCGTTATGGTAACTGGAAATACTGGCTTAATCGATAAAGCTAGAGCCAAAATATCTGGAGCAACTGATTATTTTACTAAGCCATTTACCAAGGAAGGTTTAAAGAAAATAGTCGAAAAACACCTCGAAAATCTATAAATAGACTGCCGAAATACTTTTTTAAATAATATTGACAATGAAAACTATCTTAATCGTTGACGACATGAAATCTGAGTTAGATATGATGGCAAACTATCTAACCAAAGCAGGTTATAAGATTATCATGGCTAACAGTGGAGAAGAAGCGATCGCTCTTGCAATCGCCAATAAACCCGATTTGGTGGTTACTGACTGGATGATGCCTAAGATGGGCGGTCTAGATATTTGCCGCAAGCTGAGAAAAAATCCTCAGACTCAGGCTATCCCAGTAGTTACCTGTACCTCCAAAGATCGAGAAGTCGACCGCATGTGGGCAAAAAAACAGGGAATCAAAGCTTACGTAACCAAGCCATGTACCCAAGAAGAATTGGTTACTGCAGTAGAAGGAGCAATGGGATAAAGATCGATGCAGACATTTAGTGCAGCAGCCAAAGTCCAATCCAATTTATCAGAGCTTTTTCAGAGTAAATTAGCTCCTGGTGATGCCTATGTTAAGTTTCAATTGACATCTGGAATTACCGCTTTTCTGTCTATGCAGCAGGTGAAAGAGTCGCTGATTGTCGATGTGGCACAAATTACCCCTCTGCCCAATATGCCCGAGTTTGCAATCGGCATTATTAATTCGCGCGATCGCGTTTTCTGCATTTTTGACTTATCTCTTTTGCTCAAGGTTTCGACGGAATCGATCAATTCCAGACAGCAGCAAATTATTGTATTTCAAACTACTGGCGATCCTGGTATTTACGTCGGACTGGCAGTTGCCCAACTTCAGGGAATTATCCGTATTTCTCAAGAAGATATTCAACCTTATGTAGATGATGCTGATTCGGCAATTACACCCTATATTTCGGGTTCAATCGTACAGGAAGAAACTTCGATTCCTATATTGAGCTTTGAGCGGATTTTGCAATCTTTAACGGCAAAATCTTAGTTGGAGTTCGATTTTTTTGCATTAAAGCTATTCGTATTATTAGTTTAAATTATATTTATTTTTATGAGTAATTCCCCTATCAAGTCGACCAAAAAATCAGCAAAAAAGCAACAGAACTCTGGCAGTATCAAGGCTAAAATATTGGCGATCGCGATCGCCTTGGGTATTGTTCCCGTCGCCACAGTAAGCTTGCTAACCTACAGCACTTTAAATTCTGCTTTACCAGAAACAATTAATCTAGAACAACCAGAAAATTCTAATGTAGGTCAAGACAAAGCCAAATCTTTGGCAGCAATTAAACTTTTAAACTGGATTTTGTTAGGTGGAACTGCAGTTTCGGCATTGCTAGTCTCGGTAGCAGCTAGCTATATAGCGCAACGTGCTGTTATACCTTTGGTTGAAGCGGCAAATGCGCTGGAAAAAATTCGTCAAGGAAATTTAGATACTCGCTTATCAAAGGAGAGCAAGGACGAATTGGGGATGTTAAACAATCAAATAAACTCCATCGCGGCTCAAATTAAAACCGCACAAGAAGACCAAAAAAACATTGCTCAAAGATATAGCAAAGAAAAAGACCAGCTAGAATTAGCAATTCAAACTTTGCTCGATGAAGTTTCAGAAGCGACTAATGGAGATCTGACGGTTAGAGCAAACTTAGATTCGATGGAACTAAGTACGGTTGCCGATCTATTTAATGCCATCATCGATAGTTTACAAGATATTGCAATCGAAACTAAACAATCATCTACTCAAGTAGGTGTCTCCCTAAAACAGAATGAAGAGGTAATTCTGGTACTGGCAGAACACGCTCTTTCTGAGGCAAAAGAAACTCGCGATTCCTTAGTGTCGGTAGAACAAATGTCTAACTCGATTAAGGCGGTTGCAGCCAATGCCAGTCAGGCAGAAAAAATTGCGAATGATACCTACAACACTGTTATCGACAGTTCGAGCAATATGGACTTGACGGTAGAAAGTATCTTGGCATTACGTACTACCGTAGGAGAAACATCGAAAAAAATGAAGCGTTTGGGAGAGTCTTCTCAAAAGATTTCTCAGGTGGTTTCTTTTATCGAAGAAATAGCGATGAAAACCAACGTACTTGCTATCAACGCTACGGTAGAGGCAGGAAGAGCGGGCGAATACGGTCAAGGTTTCACGATTGTAGCAGAACAAGTTGGTGCACTAGCAGAACAATCAGCCGCCGCAACCAAAGAAATTGCCAGCATTGTGGCCACAATTCAAGCAGAAACCAAAGAGGTAAACCAAGCAATGGAATCTGGTACGACTCAGGTGGTAGAAACTACCAGAATCGTAGAATCTACCAAACAAAGTCTAGGTATCGTACTAGAAAAGTCGCAGGAGATTAACCAATTGATGGAATCTATCTCTCATACTACGGTTTCTCAAGCCGACACCTCACAAAATCTTACTGAATTGATGCAAAAAATCTCTCAAATGTCTGAGACTACATCAAAAGCTTCACAACGAGTTGCTCAGTCAATTGTTGATGTGGCAGAAGTTGCAACCAAATTAGAATCTACAGTAGCTCAGTTTAAAGTATCTGAGTAATAGCTATATTCAAAAACCAAACAAATTTCATCTATAGAGTAATCAATTCAAACAACTTATATTTTTATTTTTAATCATTATGACTCTCAAATCAATATCTGCTGATAATAGCTTGAAAAAAGGTGGAACTCTTCGTAACCGTTTATTATTTACTATTTTGCCCACAGTATTACTGCCTTTAATAATAGCCACTGGAATTGATTATAAACTGTCTGAAAATCGGATTAAAACCTCGGTGTATCGAGATCTTGAGGCAGATACTCAATTAGCCAGTACGGAAATTAATTCATTTATTCAGGATTCTTTTGAACTAAGCGATCTAGTTGTTTCCAATCCTGATTTAGTTCAATCGATTCAGGAAGGGCAAAAACAAGCTCAAGAGCTAAAGTTAAACGAACAAAGTATTCCAGAGGTAGAAAAAAAGTTTGCTGATACTAAGTTAGTAAAAATCAACAACAAGCTCAATAGCTATCTGCAAGAAATAGTTAAATCAGGTCAAGCAGCAGAAATCTTTTATACAGATCGCAATGGCTATAATGTTGCGTTTAGTAATACTACTTCTGACTTTGTTCAGCGAGATGAAGGTTGGTGGCAAACTAGTAAAGCAAAAGAAAAACATATTGATGAAGCTGAGTTTGACGAATCAGCAAATGCGAATGTAATTGCTTTTTCTCAAGCAATTAAAGAACCAAAAACTGGTCAATTTCTGGGAGTAATCAAAACTGCTATTCATACTACTAAATTGGAGCGAGATTTGAATACGAGACTACGCAGAGAAAATGCTTTGCCTACTCATTATCAAATTATTAATTCTAGTGACGGTTCTCTTTTTTTTGAGGTGAAAAGTGCTGAAGAGGAAAAAGCTATTGACCAGAACCTAGATTCTCAAGATAAAAAGTCTAAAGCAGGTCAATTAATTGGTGAATCTAATATTATCAAAGTTGCCCAAATTTTAACTAAAGTTGTTAATGATGAAGTAAAGTTAGCAGATGCCAAGCAGTTTGTTGCCGAGGAAGCAGGATTTTCTGAAGTTAATTTCTATCAGAAATCAATGCTGAATCAAGGTGGTATGGTTGCTACCTTTAAATATCAAGACCGTGTTTATAGTTTGGCGACTGTTCCGAATACTAACCTGGTATCTATAGGTATAGTTGATTATCGCGAAGTAACTGCCCTCTCAACATCCTTGCTGATAACATTGGCAACTACGAGTATTATTTTGGGCATTATTACTACTGGTTTAATAATTTTATTAGGGCAACAATTGTCTAAACCTTTAACTAATCTTTCTGCCACAACCAACGAAGTAGTAAAAGGTAATTTTGATGTTTTAGCACCTGTAGAAGGTCCCTTAGAAACTAGAATCTTAGCGAGCAACTTTAATCAACTAGTAAGTCAAGTTACAGATTCTCTCAAAGAACAAAAAGCGATCGCCGATGAACAACGACAAGAAAAAGAAAAGTTAGAAACAGCAATTTTTACTTTGATTGATGAAGTAGCAGATGCAACAGATGGAGATTTAACCGTAAGAGCCAATTTAGATTCAATGGAACTTAGTACGGTTGCCGATTTGTTTAACGCGATTATTGATAACTTACATGAAATTGCGATTGAAGCTCAACAGTCTACCAGTAAAGTTGGATCTTCTCTAAGACGTAATGAGACAGAAATGCGAATGTTGGCGGAAAAAGCGATGACAGAGGCGGAAGAAACTCGCAATACTTTGATGTCAATCGAGCAACTATCTCAATCTATCCAGGCAGTAGCTAACAATGCAAATCAGGCAGAGCAAATTGCTGATGATACCTATAACACCATTGTCGACAGTACCAATAATATGGATTTGACTGTGGAAAGTATGCTGGCTCTGCGGACTACTGTAAGCGAAACCGAGGAGAAAATGAGGCGTCTGGAAGAATCGTCTCATAAGATCTCAGAAGCAGTTGCTTTGATTGAAGCGATCGCTTTGAAAACTAACGTCTTGGCGATTAACGCTGGTGCAGAAGCAGATCGGGCGGGGGAATACGGACAGGGATTTGCGATCGTAGCAGAACAGGTAAGTTTGCTGGCAAAACAATCTAGCGCGGCACTACAAGAAATTGCTCGTACTGTAACGGTTATTCAAACTGAAACCGAAGAGATCAACCAAGCAATGACATCAGGTACGACCCAAGTATTAGAAACATCCAAGCTGGTTCAATCAACTAAAGAAACCTTAGCAATGGCACTGGAGAAATCTCGAACAATTAACCAACTGATGGAATCTATCTCTCAAAGTACGATTTCCCAAACAACTACTTCTCAGAACGTTACGGATCTGATGCAAAAAATTGCCGAACTATCTGAAACTACATCATCATCATCTACTAGAGTAGCTAGATCGATTGTCGAAACTGCCAACGTAGCTGAACGACTAGAATCTACTGTGTCTCAGTTTAAAGTCGCCAAATCAGTCTAACCATTTCATCATCCCAGACATTGCTAATTAATTTATTGATAAATCGACATGGATACAGAACAACAGATCCGCCTCAATTTTCTTGACGAAGCAGAAGAATATCTCGATCGCATGGAATCTAGTTTGATTGGATTTGCTGATGCCGAGATCGATACGCAAAAAGTAGACTTAGTACTGCGTGCTGCCCACTCAATTAAAGGTGGTGCTGCGATGATGGGCTTCAACATCTTAAGTCGGGTGGCGCATCGTCTGGAAGATTTCTTCAAAATTTTGCGCGTGCGCTATGCCTCAAATCAAATTGAAACAGAAGTAGAAACTTTGTTGCTGCAAAGTGTTGACTGCCTCAGAAACATTAGCGATCTCAATCGTCAGGGTGTGGAAGTAATCGAGTCTGAAATCGAAGATCGCACCGAGCCTATATTCAAGCGGTTGCGTTTTCATTTAGGGGATTTAGAAGTTGCCGATGAAAATGCTCTGCTGGCACAAAATGAGGATATGAATCCTGCAATTCTGATCTTTGAGGAAGGAGTTGATGGAGTTCTCGATCGCTTCGAGTCAAAAGTGCCAGATTTAGGCATCGAGGAGTTAGCTCAAGAGTTGGCTGCTACGGCTCAAGAGTTAACTGGGTTTGGTCATATGGCAGATCTGGGTTCATTTATCGAACTGTGCGAATCGATTCAGCAGCACGCTGCGATATTATCTAAATCGGATATTGCCTCTTTTTCAGATTTGGCTCTTAAAACTTGGAGGCGATCGCACGCTTTGGTTTTACGGGGCAGTCTTGATAAATTACCTTCTCATTTAAAAGGATATGAGTCTCTTCCTGAAAAAATTGCGACCATCGACAGCATTAATGCAGCAGAAGACAGCTTCGATCCTTTAGAGGCAGATGCTTTAGAATTAGGTAGCTTGCAGTCGGCATTTGATGAGGAGACGGAATCAGACAGCTTCGATCCTTTAGAGGCAGACGCTCTAGAATTAGGCAGTTTGCAGTCGGCGTTTGGCGAGGAAACTGAATCAGACAGCTTCGATCCTTTAGAGGCAGACGTTGCAGAACTAGGCGGTTTGCAATCGGCGTTTGGTGAGGAGACGGAAGAAGACAGCTTCGATCCTTTAGAGGCAGATGCTTTAGAATTTGGTAGCTTGCAGTCGGCGTTTGGTGAGGAGACGGAAGAAGACAGCTTCGATCCTTTAGAGGCAGACGCTTTAGAACTGGGCAGCTTGCAATCGGCGTTTGGTGAGGAGACGAAAGAAGACAGCTTCGATCCTCTGGAGGCAGACGCTCTAGAATTAGGCAGCTTGCAGTCGGCGTTCGGAACAGAAGTCGAAAGTGACGAAACTATACTCATGGCGAGTGAAGAAGTAGCAAGCTCTATTGTATCTGCATCACCTAAATCCAAACCTGCCACCGAACAAGTCGAGAAGATGGTTCGAGTGCCAATTTCTCAACTTAAGCAATTTAATACTCTCTTCGAGCAGTTAGTTCTCAATCGGAACAGCATCAATTTACGTTTGCAGCAGCTACAAAATGTTGTAGCACTAATGGCTCAACGTATGTCTCAGATGGAACTTTCTAACACTCAACTAAAACAGTGGTACGATCGCGCTTCGGTTGAGGGACTTTTGAGTGAAAAAGAATTATCCAGTTCGAGCGCGATCTCTTCTTTGAGTAAGAAAAGAGACAATTTTGATAACTTAGAGATGGATCGCTACAGCGACATCCATCTTATTTGTCAAGAGCAAATAGAAACCATCGTTCAACTTCAAGAGGTAGCAACGGATATTGAATTAGGGGTAGGTGAGATTCATCAATCTGTTCGAGATTTGCACTACACTACCAAATCTATGCAGGGTAATGTGACTCGTACCCAAATGCTACCCTTCGCCGATGCGGTAAAACGTTTGCCCAGAATTATTCGCGATCTCAATCTTCAGTTTGATAAAAAGGTCAAGCTAGAGATTGTCGGGGAAAAAACTCTCTTAGATCGTTCGGTGATCGAGGCTTTAGCCGATCCTTTGATGCACCTACTGAGAAACTCATTCGACCACGGTATTGAAGACAGTCAAACTAGGATCGCTGCAGGAAAACCAGAGTCAGGTAAGATTACGATTAATGCTGCCAATCAGGGTACCTATAGTGTTATTACCCTAAGAGATGATGGTGGAGGTATTGCCTTGGACAAAATACGCGATCGCGTATGTCAAATGGGTTTTACTTTCGAAGAGGCAGAGCAAATACCCGAAGCGGAACTGCTCAATTTCATCTTTGAGCCTGGATTTAGTACCGCACAAAAGGTAACTGAGTTATCTGGTAGGGGTGTGGGCATGGATGTTGTCAAAACCAACCTTCAAGAAGTTCGCGGTGATGTGCGAGTAGAAACCAAGCCAGGAAAAGGCACAGTATTTACCCTCAGAATTCCTTTCTCTCTGTCTATTTTGCGGGTAGCAATTATCGAGCAAGGGGGGATTATTTTTGCTATACCTGCTAATAGCATCAGGGAGCTGATTCCCGTTGAGTTAGAACCCAGTTCGACTGATAAAGATATCCCTACGGTGGAATGGAATGACAAAGATATTCCCTTTGCCGAGGTAGAAAATATTTTGCGCTACACTCGCTCTCAAAATGCTTTAAGCTTGACAGGTAAGCCAACCATAGATTGTCCGATGACCTTGATTGTAGGAGATAAGCAATCTTGTGCTGCCCTAAAAATTACTCGTTTTTGGAACGAGCAGGAATCAACAATCAGAGCGATCGACAGTCCGATTCCTTTGCTGCCTGGGATCGTTAGTTCGGTGGTATTTGGTGATGGTAAGGTTATTCCTTTGATCGATCCTCTATTATTAATCGATAATTATCTCAATAACCTATCTCAGTTTGATGAGTTGATTAATGCCCCTGCCAATAATGCGCCTACCGCACCGACAATTTTAATCGTAGATGACTCGATCAACGTTCGTCGCTATTTGGGTTTGACTCTAGAAAAAGCTGGCTATCTTGTAGAGCAAGCTAGGGATGGTCGAGAAGCAGTCAACAGGCTTTTGAGTGGACTTAAAGTAGATGCGGTAATTTGTGACGTGGAAATGCCTCAGCTAGATGGTTATGGCGTTCTTGAAGAAATCAAAGAAAGACCAGAATTTGTCGATCTTCCCATTGCTATGTTGACTTCTCGTAGTAATGAAAAACATCGCAAGCTAGCGATGAATTTGGGGGCTTCGGCTTATTTCTCCAAACCATATAACGAAGAAGAATTGCTCGACAAATTAACAGAGATGCTAGTTTAATCGAACATATGAAGTTCTGGAATTAAGCTTCGATTTTAAGCTCTAAACCAAATTCCAAAGGTTCGTAACCGATATCTATTCCTGCTTCTTCCACCAAACTTCTGAGTTTATTAAACATTTCTAAGCCATCGGGACGTAGAATAACAATCAAATATTGTTCGTCTTTGTTGGCTTTTAAATTAGCAATAGTTTTACCAAAAGCAGAGTTTTGATCGTAAAAATCTGCTCTAGGAGCAAATTCTTTACTGGGGTGAAGTATAAAACCATCTTCACGACATTCAATATATAGGGGAGTTTTATTTTTATTGGCTCCCTTACTATCTTCATCTGTTTTTGCTACCACAACTGCTTCTTGGGGTTCTAAAGCTTGAGTTGTCATAACTATAATCAACAAAATTAGCGTACCAATAGTACAGGCTAAAACAGAAAGAAAAGGGAAAAGTTCTACATCTGTTTTCTTCCTACGATGAATACTGCGTCGAACCATAAATTATAAATCTTTGGTAGTTAAATTTAAATTCAAAAGTCTTTTTGAGGATCTTGCTCTACTAGGGTGATGCGACGAGGCTTATTTAGCTGGAGCAAAATTGGTTGAAGCTGCGCCAAATTATCTTTGACAGCACTCAATACATTTTCTAGTTGAGCCGTCTTTTCTAAAGAGATAAAGCTACGCTCTAAACTTTGCTGTATGTGCTGAAAATCTGACATTTTTTGCGTAGCTAGTTCTAAAGAGCCAACCTTGCCTTCTAATACTCTAGCAGCATTCTCCAGTTGTTCGCTGATGCCTTGAGTTTGAACGTTGAGATCGTTTGCCGCAGCCGCATTATTACTTCTAATTTCTTCAATAATTCCTCTAATTTGTTCGACAAGCTGCTGATTTGTTTGTTGTTGTTGGGCAAAGAAATTCAGAAACTCCTCGCGATCGCGATTGGTTTGCTGTCTGATATCGTTGACTTGGGCAATCACCTGAGAACTGACGTTTTGTACTTTGCTAATTTCGGCGATAAAGCCTGTGGAAAGGCTTTTTGCGGCTTGTTCGGCATAGCTATGGGCGGGCTGTACCAAGTCTTGGGGATTGGGAAAGTTTTCTTTGATTGCACTTCTCACTGCATCGTCGATCGCCTCTGGATCTAGCTGTTCGTTTCTCTTTTTCAGGCGGGGTAAGAGCTTGTCATTGATAAAGACGTCTATGCCCAGTAGTAACTTTGATTCGTAGCGTTCTACCAATACTAAAGGAATCATTACCACCACGCTCAAAAATAATGCTAGTAAAGTGGTATCAAACGCCAAACCTAAATTGGTGGTAACGTTACCAATACCCCCTTTTATCGCTTCCACGTCTCCTGAAGTTTCTAGCACCCCAGAGAAACTGCTTACCGCACCACTAATACCAATTACTGTACCGACAAAACCCAGTAAAGGGATTGCCCAAATAAAGATACGTGGGACACTATAGGATGATTCTGAAGCGGTCATGTAGAAAGAGGAATCGTCGAGAGCAAATTCGGTGGCAGTAGCGCGATCTCCGCTTTTGATGTAAGCTTTGAGGATTCTGGCACATCTAAGCGCGATTAGGTTTCCATCTTTAGAGAGTCTTTCTTGAAAGTAGGCTACTTCATGGGAGTTTGGCTGGTGCAGGGGAATGTGATCGGCAATCCATATTTTGTGCAGAGCATCGTATTCTGTTCTCAGCAGCCAAAATTTTAAAATAGTAAAAGCAATAACTATTGAAGTTAGGGCGACGACTATAATCTGAACAAATTGAGCCGTACCTTGTTCGTACAACAGCTTGCCAATGTAAGATTGTCTCAATATTGGTACTATGCCGACTACAAGATAAGTAACCAGAAAAATTCCTAAAGCGATCGCTCCCAGAAATAAAGAATCTACTTCTAGTTCTTGACGTTTGGAGTTTCGCAAACGAGGTTTTTTAGGTTTATTCTGTCTAAGCTTGCTCATGTTGATTTTCAGGTTTTTTGGTTGTGGTTGGCTGCTGTGCGATCGCTTTAAGTTAGTCTGTTTGTCAGTAATAGCCTATCAGGAACTACCTAGTCAATTAGTTACTAGCGACAATATCTAGAGTTCTGGGAGAAGATAATCAATCAATAAATTTAAAATTAAGTTTATTTTGAATATAGTAACTAATCAAACTCATAATTAATTAGCAGACTTAGGTAAAAATAACGAATATAGGAATTTAATACGGACTCAAATAAGATATTATGCTTGGCGAGCGATCAAATTGATGCCATAGAAAATCAAATTGCGATCGCAAATAGTTTTTAAGCTGGGATATTGCCGAGCTAAATATTGGCTCAATATCTCCCCATCACCTCCAGTCAAAATGATTTGGCTGTTGGGATAACGTTTTTGCCAATTCTCAATATAGCTATAGATACCCGCAAGAACGCTATAGACTATACCACTGGCGATCGCATTGTTGGTATCCAATGCCCAACGAGGGGGCAAGTTGGCGGGAAGAGCTACTTCTGGTAGGGCAGCGGTTTTCTGGTTGAGAGCGAGAAATTGCGATCGCAATCCTGGTAAAATTGCTCCACCGATTAATTGTCTCTGTGGATCTGCAGCGGTAAAAGTTAAAGCCGTACCGCCATCAATTATTAAACAAGGATAACCATAGGTTTCTCCTCCCCCCCAGATGGCTAAAGCTCGATCTATACCCAGGGTAGGATACAAGTTAGACAGCTCGATATCTTCTAGAGTCACAATTCGAGCATCGTGATAGTTTTGCCATAGTTCTGTTTGTTGAGGAACAACCGAAGCAATATAGACAGGAATGGTTTCTAGCACTTGTCGAAGCGAACTGTCTAAAAACAAATGAGACGGTAGGCGATCGCCCACAATTGGCTCTTTTAGGTGTGGCGTATCCCAAGTCTCGATCAAATTATCTTGCTCGAAATACGCCCAATGTAGTCGGGAATTGCCGATAGCCAAAGCCAGCTTATCTATATTGTAAGAACTTCGATTTCGATTTGACACATTTAAACCTTAAACTCAAAACCTTCTTTAACCAAAATAGCTTTAAATAATTGATTCAATCGCAATTTGAGCCTGAAGATCGGAGACAATTTTCTCGCCATACTGAACGGGAATAACCGCACCCTCGACTGGAGATGCATAGTTAGGTATGGCACTGGCTGCTAGAGGAATATGGCGATCGCTGACGACTAACCCCAAAGTCGGATCGTAACCCCGCCAGCCCGCCCCAGGTAAATATACTTCTATCCAAGCGTGCAAATCTCTCGACTGCTGTTCGGCATCTCCTTCTTGATAGCCGCTGACAAATCTTGCCGCAATTCCCATTGCTCTGCATATTTCCATAAATAGCACTGCATAATCTCGGCAAGAACCTTCCTGCTTGCGCCAGGTGACTCCAGGGGGAAAGGGTTCGCCTGTATGCCTGATAATATACTCGCAATCTTGATAGATTTTTTGGTTCAAAATGAAGAGAAAATCTAGGGTATTTCTGTTACTCGCCAGCAAAAGTTCTTGAGCTAATTCCATAGCTAGGCTGTCGATCGCCACGCCAAAGGGCTGTAGATAAGGTTTGAGCTGACTTAGAAAAGAGGTTGGATAGTCGAAAGGTAAATAAATCGCCCAGGGTTCGAGCATATAGGTAAAAGGGTTGTCACAGCTAGTTTCCACCTTGGCTGTGGTTTGAATGCTCAATTGTCTCGCGGGTTGGCTAAACCACAGCTTAGTTAAGTTATTGCCGTCGAGATCGATATAGTCAGAGACTCCTTGGGGTGTGGGTAGTACCGCCAAGGAAAACTGATGTAGCTGAGTAAAGCGATCGCAACGAGGACGCAATCTAAGCAGATGGGGTTTGAGATAAACTGTTTGACTGTAGCTGTATGTTGTCTGATGGCTTATTTGATATAGCACTGGGGGAATCACCAAAAGCAAAAAAGGCTGTGTGAATTTCGTTACCGACTTGATTGATCGAGCTTTGCATTTGTTCTAGAAATTCGTGCAAGCCGGACTGAATAATATCTTCGATAGTAATATAGCCCAACTTCGAACACAATCTGCCCAAAGCTCTTTCTGCACCGTTACACCAGTTGCCAGTGGGAGTTTGAGTAATTTCGTGCAAACAACATTTAGTTTGCCACAGACAAAAATGAATCGAGCGCGGGAAGGTGCGATCTAAAATTAAGAACTCCGCAACAGAGCTAGGGGTAATATGGTGCTGACACTTGCGATACATTTCGTAAGCACTAGCAGACTTGAGCAAAGCCATCCATTGAATGCGATCAAGAGGAGTCCCTACCCATTCGGCAGAAGGTAGCAGTAGAAAATATTTAACATCTAAAATACGGGTAGTTTTATCCGCTCTTTCTAACAGTCTGCCCATTTGCCCGAAGTGCCAACCTTCGTTATGAGACATGGTTGCATCCATGACCCCTGCAAAACGGTGGCTAGCCATCTTAACTCGACTAAAAAACTTGGGTAAAGTACTAAAAGAGCGATCGCCTGCCGCTTGTTCGGTCATTAAGTAAAAAGAATTAATTTCTTCCCACATCTCAGAGGAAATTGCTTCGCGAATCGAGCGGGCATTTTCGCGCGCCTTACTTAAACAAGCCAGAATTGAGTTTTGATAGTTGCGATCAAAGCAGAGAAATTGAATTACATTATCGCTATTTACTTGCTCGTAACGCTGCTGAAACTCCGCCAAATCTCCTGTAACCGAAATTAAAGGTTGCCACTGAGGAGGAACTCCCGCAGGTAAATCTAGCATCAAATTGAGATTGACATCAATAAAACGAGCTACATTTTCTGCCCGTTCGATATAACGATTTAACCAATAGATTGAGTCTGCAACGCGGCTTAACATTTATCATTTACCATTAAACATTTAACATTTGTCATCGGGTTATTTCTGTCCAGCTATCTTTTGGAAATTACCCAGGTGTCTTTGCTTCCTCCTCCCTGAGAAGAATTGACAACTAAAGAGCCTTTCTTTAGGGCTACTCTAGTCAATCCTCCTGGCTGAACGTAGATTTCATCTCCACGATGAAGAATATAGGGACGAAGATCGACATGCCTGCCTTCGACTTTACCTTCAATTAGAGTTGGCACGCGAGATAAGCTTAAGGTTGGCTGGGCGATATATTTACGAGGATAAGCCGTAATTTTTTGCGCAAACTCTTCTCTTTCGGCTGCGGTAGAGTTGGTTCCAATTAGCATTCCATAGCCACCCGCTTCGTCGGCAGATTTCACCACTAGCTTATCCAGGTTTGCTAGAACATAGTTGCGATCGCTTTCTCGCCAGCAGAGATATGTCGGTACGCTAGCTATAATTGGTTCTTCCCCCAGGTAGTAGCGAATCATTTCTGGTACGTAGGCATAAACTACTTTGTCATCGGCAACCCCAGTTCCAGGGGCATTAGCCAACGCTACTCTTCCCTGACGATAAACTTCCATCAATCCTGGTATGCCCAACATAGAGTCTGGGTTAAAAGCCAAAGGATCTAAAAAGTTATCGTCAATGCGGCGATAGACTACATCAACTCTTTGCAAACCTTTGGTTGTTTTCATCTGCAAATAGCCATCTGCTACTAACAAATCTCTACCTTCAACTAGTTCGATTCCCATTTGTTGAGCTAGAAAGGAATGTTCGTAATAAGCTGAATTGTAGATTCCAGGAGTCAAGACTACCACTGTGGGATCTGGTAGTTGAGGAGGTGCGAGGTTAAGTAAAGTTTCGAGTAGCTGACTGGGGTAATCGTCTACTGGTTTTACCATCATATCCTGAAAGATTTCGGGAAAGGTGCTTTTCATCACCCGCCTATTTTCCAAGACGTAGGAAATCCCTGAGGGCGATCGCAAGTTATCTTCTAAGATGTACCATTCTCCATCTTTGTCTCTAACTAGATCTGTCCCTGTAATATGACACCACACTCCTGCTGGTGGTTTTATCCCCAAACATGGTTTGAGAAATCCCGAAGCAGTTTTAATTATTTCTAAAGGAATTTTTCCGTCTTTAACTATTTTCTGCTCGCTATAAATATCGTTTAAAAATAAGTTTAAAGCTTGAATCCTTTGTTTTAGTCCTTTCTCTAATTTTCCCCATTCCTTACTATCAATAATCCGAGGAATAATATCAAAAGGAAATATCTTTTCTACTCCTTTAGCGTCGCTATAAACGTTAAAAGTTACTCCCAGGTTAAAAAAGGCTATTTCTGCCGTCTGCCTTTGTTGCTCTAGCTTATCTATTCCCAATCTAAGCATATGCTCGATTAGATTGACTGAATGAGCTCTTGGCTTTCCTTTGGCTAAAAATAGTTCATCATAAAAATCTTCGGGGTTGTAATTTTCAAATGCCATAGCTATATCTGACTCAATTTCTGAAGCAATCAATCGCCCCAATCGGTATCAATTAAGATATAAATATCTATTACTGTTTAATGTTCGTGATGAACTTTTTAATGTTATTTAATAATAACAATTGACATAAAAATTAACAGAGCTTTTATTGTTGATTGTCAATCGATATAGATATCTTCTTCGGTTTCAGCCGCGTTGGATTCTGGCTGCCATTCTATCTCAGGCATTTCTTCAAAAGCTCGGCGTACTGATTTCTCCCATAATTTGCGAATCTTGGCAATATAGGGCGCTCCGAGACGCAATTCTAAAGTATTGGAGATATTAAAGCTATCGGTTTGATACATTACTAAATTAATCGGTGGTCCGACCGAAATATTCGATTTCATGGTCGAATCAATAGATAGTAAAGCGCACTTTGCCGCGTCTTCCAGGGGCGTATTGTAAGTAATAGTGCGGTCTATGATGGGTTTGCCATACTTGGTTTCGCCGATCTGCAAAAAGGGAGTTTCTTTAGTTGCTTGAATAAAATTTCCTTGGGGATAGATCAGGTAAAGTTGAGGTTCTTCTCCCTTAATTTGCCCTCCCAACAAAAAATTGCAGCTATAGTCAATATTATCTTTTTCCAACCACGGACGATCTAGTTCTTGAATTTCTCGACTTTTGCTACCGATGTAGGCAGCAATATCGTACATAGTGGGGAGAGTGTGGAGGTTTTTTTCTTCTTGATTTTGAATATCTCGATTTAGTCTGGTAAGAACGCCTTGGGTTACCGAAAGACTTCCCGAAGCGCAGATAATCACAACCCTTTCTCCTGGTAAAGATAAATCGAAGAGCTTCTTATAGCTAGAAATATAGTCTACTCCCGCATTGGTGCGAGAATCTCCTGCCATTACTATGCCAAATTGATTGATGATTCCCAGGCAATAAGTCATTTATTAGAGCTTGATTACTGATTATTTACTTAATTCGTGTCCGCAGCTGCGGCAAAAGCGATCGCCCTGTTTGGCTTCAACACCGCATTGAGAACAAAACGTTTTAGATCGTTTAGGTTTTGAGCGATTGTCAAAGCTTAAAGACATATCGCCCATCTGCATTGACATAGAATTAATGTCCATTGACATATTTCCCATTCGCATCGGCTGCATTGGCTGCATTGGCTGCATTGGCTGCATTGGTTGCATCGGCTGTACTGGTTCAAAATTTATGGAAGCTTGACTAGCAGAATTGGCAACAGTTGCCAATTCGATTTCGATCACATTGTCTAAAACTGGCACGCCATCGATGATTTTGATGCTATTGGAATTAAGCAAAATAAAATACCGATTTTGCGCTCCATCGATCTGCAAGATAAAACCTTGATCAGAGCGAAATAGAGCTGGTGGTTTTTTCCATGAGCCAGTAATTAAACTACAACTTTGGCTTTGCTGCTGTCCTGGAGTGCTAGCAATTAAAGTAACTTGAGTTTGCGTTCCCTGAATGCCGATTATCACCCGTTGAGTATCGCTAAGATTTGCCTGATAAGCCATCACGTCTACTCCATCTATGCTGATTACTATTGTACTATTTCTCCGACTATTGTTGTCGATTCTCGAACGATAATTTCGAGCGAAGCAATTTTTTGGTATTTTAATAGAGAAAATTAGTAGCTTATCAAAAATATATCTTTAAGTAGATTCGTTCGTGATAAGTATATTAAGCAATACTTTAACTGTAATTATTAAGATTTAGTCGATATATTTTTTATACTTTATTTTTCTTGCCAAACCAAGATTGAATTTTCTCAAAAAAGCCTAAATTATAGATCTAAAGCCAAAAATGGTAATTAAAATAACAGAAAAATTATAGACATATCTAATATTTATATTAAGTATAAAAAACGCAATTTAGTGAGAAGTTATGTTTAACTTACTTAACGTTTTATTTGCCTTTATTGTAGTAGGGGTATTGCTATTAATAGCCCGAATTATTAAGCAAAAAATCAAGATATTTCAAACTTTATATATACCAGAATCTATTATTGCTGGGACGATCGCTTTGCTGCTGGGAACGGGAGCATTGGGGGCGATCGCTGTTTCTGCTGGTGCTAGTCCCGACTCCTACATCGCAGGCGGTTTGTTTCCTGAAGAAATGAGAACGGTTTGGTCGCAGGCACCAGGGGTATTTATCAATATCGTATTTGCGGCATTATTTCTCGGCGAACACATACCTAACCCTAAAGATATTTGGCGCAAAACCGCGCCGCAAGTGGCATTTGGTCAAGCTTTAGCATGGGGTCAGTATGTTATCGGTATTTTGGTAACTTTATTGGTTTTGACCCCCTTGTTTGGCATCAATCCCATTGCAGGGGCGTTAATCGAAATCGGCTTTGAAGGCGGACACGGTACTGCTGGAGGGATGGCAGATACTTTAACCGATTTGGGTTTTGCTGAAGGTGGAGACTTGGCTCTGGGTTTGGCTACGGTGGGTATTATTTCAGGCATCATATTTGGTACGGTATTAGCTCACTGGGGTCGTAGGAAAGGCTACATTCAAGCCGAACCTAGTCCTGTCGAAGATGGTGACGCTCAATTCCAAGAAACTGCTCCCACAGAAACCAGCAGTACACTGGCAAAGAGAGCGCGGCTAATGCAAAACCTATTGATCGATCCTCTCTCTTTGAACTTTGGTTTTACGGGTTTGGCGATCGCGATTGGGTGGGTAATTTTGAAAGTGCTTACCTTAATTGAATCCGTAACCTGGGGACGAGGCGGCTTAGAGTTAATTGGTGCTGTGCCACTATTTCCCATGGCTTTAATTGGTGGGATTATCATTCAGGTAGTAATGAAACGCCTCGATCTCGATGTTTTGGTAATCAGAAGACTGCAGGAAAGAATTGCTGGAGTAGCATTAGATCTTCTAGTAGTCACTGCTTTGGCATCAATCAATTTAGCTGTTTTGGGCGCAAATATTGGCGTATTTTTAACCCTGGCAATTGTCGGGATAGCCTGGAACGTTTTGGCTTTTATGTATCTGGCACCCCGTATTTTGCCCTTGTATTGGTTCGAGCGCGGCATCGGCGATATGGGACAGTCGATGGGTGTAACCGCCACGGGTATACTTTTGATTCGCATGGTAGATTCGGAAAATCGTACTGGTGCCTTTGAAAGTTTTGCTTACAAGCAACTGTTCTTTGAGCCTATCGTTGGGGGTGGGCTGTTCACCGCTGCGGCACCTGCCCTAATTGATCGCTTTGGTTCGGTCTCCATTTTGATTTTGACTGCAGGATTGCTCATTTTTTGGCTGGTTTTTGGCATTATCAACTGCAAACGAACCAACAAAAAGCTGCAGGAAGAACAGGCAACAGCAGCAGACCTACAAACCACTGCAGTGAGATAAGCCTATTAAATAAAATCGGATCGAAATTCCAAATCAATAACAAGGGTAGAAGGCAAATAATGTCGCCCTTGTTATTATTTTGTATTTATCACCTGGCACCATATCTCGAGCGAATAAAAATGCTACTCTTTTAGTAAATCTAAGTAAATGCACTGATGAGTGATAATCAAGAGCAACTGTTAAAACAGCTATCGGCAATTCAGCAGCAGTTAAGCAAATTAACCAGCCGTTTTGACAATTTAGAGCATAATATCGGTGACGTATCTAACTTATCAGTCAAGATATCGAGCCTAGAAGATCAGTTGATGCTTTTGGGCGATCGCTATCGCTATCAAGACCTGCAAAAGTATTTGGCTGACGAAAATTGGTTTGAAGCAGACCATGAAACTGTACGCTTAATTTTGGCAGTTTCATCTCGAGAAATTGAGGAGTTGACCCCAGAAGATATCCAGCATTTTCCTTGCAACGATCTGATGGTTATCGATCGCCTGTGGATGAAATATAGCGATGGTCGTTTTGGCTTCAGCCCACAGTTGAAAGCATATCAAGAACTGGGTGGGACATTTGATACTACTATTGAGCAAAACCAGCAGCTAATCGAAACCTGGGGCGAAGGTTTGGGCTGGCGGAAAGATAATCGCTGGCTTCCCTGTAAAGAATTAGACTTTAGTCTCAATGCACCCGTGGGCTGTCACCCTTCTCGCTGGTGGAATTCCCCTTATGGTTCAAAAATGACTAACTTCTTTCTCGGTCGTCTGATTACCTGTGAGATTTAATTTTGCGGGGGCAAATAATCCTTAATCCTTTGCCCCGACAAGATTAGTTCTTGATTTTACGCTGTCTGTTCGTCAAGTTGAACAATCTCAATACCATTAATCAAGGGATTTTCTACACTGTGTACAAACTCAAGATTGAGAGTACCGTCAGAAACCATTACAGTGTTGATGATTACTCCGCCAATCTGATGTCCAAATTGCTCGGACAAATCGATATCATTGAGACTATCAGGTACGCTACCCTCAATCGCCACATCAAAGATTCGTTCTCCAGGATCGTTAGTACCGCTAAAACCATTGCCCATATATAGTCTAACTTCATAAAGACCTTCTTCGGGGACATCAAAAGCCCACTGCATTTCCGAACCACCAGGCTGATCCCATCGCTCGGTATCGTAAATTGTATCGGGAACAGTGTCAGGAATATTAGCTCCTGGTCCGACAACTGGAAATGAAGCCGTATTATTACTACCAGGATCGGATAAGAAAGGACTATTATTACTTGCGGTATCTGCCGACCAAGCAATATCGCCATCGGTAGCAGCAATTTCGGCACCGCCGGCATTAACTCGATAGATTATTGTTTCCGAACTTCCAGGATTATTGTTGGTATCAAATTGCAAGTATATTGGTTGGGTCACTGTCCCTATGGGTAAGTTGTCATTGGTTGGGTCGATCGCACTGGCGACAAAGCCCAGGGGTACTTGGTTTTCTCCCTGGAAGTTAAAAGCAGTGACCTGGGAAAAATCAAATAATTCGGTAATATCTTGGTCAGTACCAGTCAACTCAACATCTACAGTTTGAAACTCCACTGCATTGTTAGCGGGGAAATCCGATGCAGCCAAAGCGTCTAGTTGAGATTGAAGGACTGGCGCGAATTCTTGTTGTTCTACTGTGCCATTTAAGAACGGATCGACACTTATGGGTTGAATAAAGCCCTTAGTCAATACTACTCTGGCTGTTTGTCCTGCCGGCCCATTAATAATCACACTAAGACCGTTTTCATTGTAAGTTCCTACTTCACCCGCTTCTAAATTATTCACGGTTAGAGTGATCGGAACATCAGTAACATCTTGAGTAGCTAAAGCTTGGGAACCTGCCTGATTGCCAGCACCCTGAAGTTGACCTGTAGCCGTAGTGTCATCATCAAAGGTAACAGTAAAGGTCGAGCCAATTAACTCTGCACCCGATACACCTCCAACATCCCAGCTTGGGTTAGAGCCTTGATCGAGGGGAGATTTCTCTGCACCTGCGATGGAATTAGGATCCATATCGACAGAAAAACCGACTGTTTCTCCCGATTCAAATCCACTATCGACGTTTTCATCAAAGGTAAGCTGAATAGCTTCAAAACCTGCTGTACCACCCGTACCAAGATAAGTATCGCCAGGGGCAGCCACGACACCAGTTCCACCTTCAGTATCGATGGTAAGTTCTTTGGCTACCGTATCTCCTGCTTCTCCAAAAGGATCGAAGACGGTATCGGGATAGAGGGCGTTGCTGACATCAATCTCTATCTGAGTAATTTTCTTATCCCCAGTATTGGCGATTTGAAAAGAATTACTACCAAAGTTAGATATCTGAACGTTGTCGCTATCGGCAGTTACACTTAAAACTGCCGCTCCAGATTGTGTAGAATTATTGTCTTGGATCGTCACCGAGGCAGAATCAGTTCCGATCTGAGCGTTAGGACTAACATCGATGATGTTAACTGTAAATGCCTCATCAGCTTCTGCGATCGCATCTGGCAGAATATCAATGAGGAATGTAGCATCAGAAGAACTACCAGCGATCGCCACTGTATCTGTGTAAATCCCCGTTTGCTCGTTAAAGGTTGCTGTAGTTGACTGATATTCATAGTCCTCTAAAGCAGTCGCTGTACCAGGAACAATCTCGAAGGTGACATTAACCGTCTCATCGTTAGGAACAGTGAGATCGGTTAAGAGTGAAATCTGGATCTGATCTTCATCCTCACTAACTACATAAGGATTGCAGACTATTGAAACTGTTGGTAAGTTCTGATTACCATTGCCACCAAGTTGAACGATTTCGATTCCGTTGACCAAAGGATTTTCGATCGCACCATGGATAAATTCAAGGTCGATCGTTCCATCAGTTACGGTTACGATATTGCTAATTACTCCGCCAGTCTGATGTCCAAACTGCTCGATCAAGTCGATATCGTCTAGATTGTTAGGTACACTACCCTCGATCGCCACATCAAAGATTCGCTCTCCAGGATCGTTAGTACCGTCAAAACCATTACCTAGATACAGGCGAACTTCATAAGGACCTTCTTCGGGTACATCAAAAGCCCACTGCATTTCCGAACCACCAGGCTGATCCCATCGCTCGGTATCAAAGATAGCATCAGGGACGGAATTGGGTATGTTTGCCCCTGGTTCGACTGCTGGAAATGAAGCCGTATTATTACTACCAGGGTCGGAGAGGAAAGGACTATTATTACCAGGGGTATCTGCCGACCAAGCAATACCTCCATCAGTGGCAGCAATTTCTGCACCACCAGCATTAACTCGATAAAGTATGGTTTCTGAGGTGTCACCCGTGGCGGTAATTTCGATATCATTAAAAACTGCTTGAAAGGTATTTGCTGCTGGTTGGCCAGTATTTGAAGAGAATAAACCTACCGCAAGACCGCTATCCTGACCGTCAACGGTGTAGTTACCTTGGATAGCGTCTAGAACATTAGTTCCATTGAGATCGATCGCTTCACCCGTAACTGTTTGAACATTCTCATTGCTAGTTTCATAGCTAACGGTAGGAGTTGCAATCCCAGCGGTCGGATCGATCTCTAATTCAAAAAAGATTTGCTGATCGGTGGGAAAATTAAACAGATCGTCTGCCTCAATAAATGATATTGATTGCACCACATTATTGTCTTCAAGCACAATCTGAACTTCACTTGCAAACCCCTCGATCGCCACGATCTTGAGATAGTTACTTTGATCCCCCGTGCCAATATAACCACCAATCTGCTGAAACGAACCAGTAAAATCAGTTCCTGGGTTAAATACACTCCATTTGATTTTAAATGTCTCCACTGTTGGCGCAACTGTCACCCCTGTATGGAAGAGATACTCGCCGTTATTTTGACTCTCGAAGGGGTCACCATTAGAGACAAATTCAACTACTGTCGTACCACCACCAGCTGCCGTATTGAACTTAACATTATCGAGCTTAACAATCTGACCAGGCAGAGTTGAAGGTTCTTGAAAAAACTCTTCAAAATCAGTGTTGCCATCGACCATGACTCCTGTTAAACCACCTCCATAGCCATCAAGCCCAGGCAAATTGCCGTCCTGGTCGGCATCAAAATCCCATAATAAATTTTGACCTGGCGACACAAATACCGAGCCACCATTAGTACCATCACGAATAAATGGATCGTTGACATTGATAATGCCATCGTCGTCAAAATCTGAGTCCGTTGGTTCGACCTCATCTGAGGGGGCAAAAATATTGATGTTGTCAGGGCCAAACTCAGCCACCCAAATCGTGCCATCAGGTCCAGTAGTTACATCTAGGGGGTTTGACTGACCTGTAGCCAAAGGAAATATACCATCATCGTCAATAATTGCATTGCCCTCGGTTGGATCGGTCAAGGGTTCGATTGAAGTTCCGTCATCGCTTAAATTTAGTAGGGTTACATTGCCGTTGAATTGAGTAACGATTAAGCTTCCCTGTAAACCACCACCAAAGACATCATCAGTGTATTCCACCAAACCATTACTAGACGACCCTAGTGTAATCAGTGCATTACTAGCTGCACTGTCACGCTCGATGCGAATACCGCTTTGAGCCAGGCGTGTGGAATTGCTGGTAAATTTGCTCGGATCGATGAGAAAGCCATCGGCAATATCCACACCATCAGGAACTAGATCTGACAAACTGGCCACACTGTTGGGGGACAAAGTAGCATCGGGATTACCATCATCATTAAAGACTGTCCAGGAAAGATCTTGATTGGAACGTGAAGGAGCGGGATGACCATAGTAACCACCATCCTCTAGTAAAAATAGAGGTTCGGGGTCGCCAGTTCCACCATTGTTAGGAGTATTAGTGGCTTCTCCCGCGTTGGGTTGGTCGGTAGCAACTCCACTTATGTCGACAGGATTACCACCAAGATTGCCATTGGAACCATTATCAACAGTATAAAACTGTCCATTCCCAGTTAAAACAATGTCATATTGATTGCGTAGACCATCAGCAAAAATACTCATTGGAGCGTCTGCGGGCAAAATTGCCATGTTAAAGCCATCATTACCGCCCCAAGGACCATTTTCATCCAGTCCTGATATATCTTCGCCAACTCCATCGCTAATATTGCTAGTTGTGGGATCGTCGAGGGTCGGTAAATCGTATACGTATTGCCGAGAAGTCCCTCCCTGTCCGCCCACAGGATCGTTTAAAATTGGTCGGCTAGCAATATCTTCTAGGTCGATTTCTAAAACTGTTCCAGATAGAGCATACTCTCCCGTATAGGCAAAGAAATCAGATGGCGCACCATTGTTGGTATTCCCCCCTACCATTAGATATAGTTCAGTTCCATCTTCACTTAATACCATGCCGTTGACGGAATGGTTTTCTTCCGAACGGGGTAAGCCACGAACTATGTCTACTGCTTCCCACTCTGTCCCATTCCAGGTTAATTGAGTAACTACTCCAGAATTGGTGTCTAGGTTGGTATCTTCAAAGCTGGCAATACGAGGATCGCTTGAGGAGACATAGAGAACTGGATTTTCAGCAGTACCAGTAACTACGATTCCCGTAACCTGACGATTGCTTTCGCTACTCAGAGAACCATCATCGTTGTGGTTCTGAATAGATTTTACGACCTCTGCACCGTTTGACAGCAATAGTTCTTCGTTTGCTGTAGCTACGTATTCACCATTTTGATTTTCCACGGTGAAAGCATTAATCGTTCCATTCTGTTCGGCAACATACAGCCTGCCATCAGGTCCAAATTGAATCGATGTTGGATTATTAAGAGCCTTTGCTTCTCCTTGAACTCCATTAAAAGACCCAGCCTGATTGAAGTTAATAGCCATGATAAAACTCTTTGTATTGGTACTAAATTTATTTGCGTCCAAATGTCACTCACGAACTTGCGAATGCCAAAACAGCAAAAACACTGGCAAATGTCTTACAAATAGAGTTGCGGCTTATACCCTGACGATAGAGTCTTTTGCAAATATCTTGCAGGTTTCGATAGAGTCTATAATTAGGTAAATTAAGTCATTCAGCATCGTTAAAACAAACGTTTTGAGTTGCTAATATGCAATCGTCTTCTTATTAGCTTTCGCCCTTAGGAGTCACAGCTGACAATAAATACTTATATAAATAGCTTATATGCAAGTTTGCAGATTTACGTAATTTTCATGTTGAAACATTAAAACTTTAAGTAAAAGGTAACTAACAAGTACCGCTTCACTTTTGTAAGAAGTAGAAAGTGAAAATTAAGATATGGGTTTTTTTGCTTTTAAATTGAGTTGGAGAAGTCGTCGATAAAATTTCATCTACGAACGGATCTTTGCTCTGTGATAATCTTTGACTTATAGGTGTTCGATCTAAACGTATAAGTCTCGATATTAATTATTCAAACATTGATTGTCGATCTCTAATTGAAATAATGACTACTCTTTCTCTAGACAACGCTCTGACCACTGTAATTATTATCTTTCGAGTAAAACCCGAACAGCAACAAGATTTGATTGATGCGATCAAAGAATTTCTCGAAACTGTCAAAGTTCAACCTGGTTTTGTATCGGCAAACTTACATAAAAGCATTGATGGAGTAAAAGTAGCTAACTATGCGCAATGGTCGAGCATGGAAACTTTTCAAGCCTTTAGAAACAATCGAGAAGTCCAGGAAAAAGCCCAAAAATTGTTTGAATTTGATACGCCAGATTCTCACGTCTATGAAATAGTAACTTCAGAATCTAAAGTAGGTACCCCCAGAATCAGAGAAGGCGAATACACAGTGCATTTTGCTGAGTTTAGCATGCAGCCTGAAAATCAGCCCAAAATGATCGAACTGGCAAAAGAACATATCAAACCTGCAATGGAACAGCCAGGATTGATTTCGGCGACTTTTCACCGCAGTCTGGATGGAACTCGGGTAATTAATTACGGACATTGGCAAGATCGACAAGCGATTGAAGAATTAGTAAAACAACCAGGATTTGGTAAAGAAAAACCCTATTGGGATGGCATTGCCGACAATGAATACCATCTTTATGAAGTAGTTCATACCGTCGGCTAATAGACAAACTCACGGCAGATCTCGCGACTCACAATAAACGCTAAACGATAAATGAATTATGGCAAAACCAACTATCCTCACCGTCGATGACGATCGCGAGGTCTTACAGGCGATCGCTCGTGACCTCAGAAAACAATATGGCGATCGCTTTCGGATCGTGCGGGCTGAGTCTGGGGCATCGGCAATTGAAACTTTAGAACAGCTTAAGGTACGTAATGAGACGGTAGCTTTATTGCTCACAGATCAAAGAATGCCTGAAATGGATGGTGTAGAATTTATTACTCAGGCTGCGCCCATGTTTCCCAAGGCAAAGCGAGTCTTGCTTACGGCATATGCCGACACCGATGCAGCGATTAAAGCCATCAACACTGCTAGATTAGATTACTATCTCCTCAAACCCTGGGATCCTCCAGAAGAAAAGCTATATCCCGTATTAGACGATCTGTTAGACGATTGGTTGGCAGTATATCGTCCTGAGTTTGAAGGCATTCGGGTAATTGGCGATCGCTGGTCGCCCTGTTCTCATAACGTCAAAGATTTTTTGGCTCGCAACCAAATCCCCTATCAGTGGATGGATGTAGAAGTCGAGCCAGAAGCTAATAAGTTAATTGACTACGTCTCAAAAGACAGTAAGCCCAGCTTGCCCTTAATCCTGTTTCCCAATGGCGATAAATTGGAACAGCCTACCAATTTAGAAGTAGCAGAAAAGATTGGACTGCAAACCCAGGCAGAAAAGCCATTCTACGACTTAGTTATTGTGGGGGGAGGTCCTGCTGGTTTAGCCGCAGCAGTATATGGCGCATCAGAAGGCTTGAGTACAGTAATGATCGAACGTTCTGCCCCTGGAGGACAGGCGGGTTCTAGTTCGCGCATCGAAAATTACTTAGGTTTTCCTGTGGGTTTGAGCGGCGACGATTTGGCTAGGAGAGGGGTTACTCAAGCAAAACGTTTTGGCGTTGAAATTTTGACACCTCAAGAAGTCGTTGGTGTAGAGATTAAAGACCCCTATCGAGTGGTTAAGCTAAAAGACGGCAGCGAAATCAACTGTCACGCTTTGTTGCTATCGACGGGGGTGTACTGGCGCAGATTGAATTTACCAGGATGCGATCGCCTTACAGGTAGAGGAATATATTACGGCGCGGCTAAAACCGAAGCTTTATCCTGCCAGGGCGAACATATTTACTTGGTAGGCGGGGCAAATTCAGCAGGACAAGCGGCAATGTATTTCTCTAAATATGCTGCTAAAGTTTCCATGCTGGTGCGGGGAGAATCTTTAACTAAAAGTATGTCTCAGTACTTAATCGATCAGATCGATGCTACGGATAATATTGAAGTATTAACCCATACTGAAGTAGCCGAAATTCATGGTGAAAACAGTTTGACTGGATTGACCTTATTCCACAACGACACGGGAGAAAAAGAACGGGTAGAAACCAAGTCTCTATTTATCTTCATCGGGGCAAAACCCGAAACCGAATGGCTAGAAGGTGTAGTAGCCAGGGACGAACGAGGCTTTATCTATGCGGGAGCAGATTTGAGAAAAAGTTCGGAGACAAAATGGCAGCGCGATCGCGATCCGTTTTTACTAGAAACCAGCACTCCTGGGATTTTTGTAGCGGGAGACGTACGTCACAATTCAGTTAAGCGGGTAGCTTCTGGAGTAGGCGAAGGTTCGATCGCCATTATGTTCGTTCATCGTTATTTAGCGGAAGTTGGCGCTTAACATTTAACATTTAGCATTTATCAATAACAAATGACCTACTTCCGTGCTGCGATCGCCCGAATGCAAGGCTACACTCCTGGGGAACAACCAAAGCCAGGAACGCCGATTGTTAAGCTCAACACTAATGAAAATCCTTATCCACCTTCGCCCAAGGCTTTAGAAGTTTTGCACAACCTAGATAGCGAATGGTTGCGACGCTATCCCGATCCTTATGCTCGCGATTTTTGCCATGCCGTAAGCGAAGCTTTAGACGTACCTGCGGACTGGATAATTGTAACTAACGGCAGCGACGATCTGTTGAATATCTTGATTCGTGCCTGTGCGGAGGGGAAAGAGCGTAAAGTAGCCTATCCGATGCCTTCCTACGTGCTATATCGCACTCTTGCCGCACTGCAATCAGCCGAAATAGTCGAGGTAGATTATGCTGAAGACTACGAGTTACCAGTTAAAGAGCTTGTTGCTGCCCAAGCTGCGGTGACTCTGATTGCTACCCCCAATAGTCCTTCAGGACATATTGTACCTTTAGCAGATCTACGTACATTAGCTCGGGAAGTATCGGGGGTACTAGCGATAGACGAAGCATACGTCGATTTTGCCGATTATTCAGCACTATCTTTGGTAAATGAATTTGATAACGTCATCATTTTACGCACCCTTTCCAAAGGATATTCTCTAGCTGGCTTACGTCTCGGCTTTGGTATTGCCAATCCCAAATTAATTCAAGGCTTATTTAAAGTCAAAGATAGCTACAACGTAGATGCGATCGCCATTTTAGTTGGTACAGCGGCAATGAAAGACCAAGAATACAAAGATAGCTGCGCCCAAAAAGTAAAGCGATCTCGTTTTTGGCTACAACAAGAATTATCAAAAATTGGCTTTACAGTTAGAGATTCTCAGGGAAACTTCTTGTTAGCAACTCCACCTCGTAATCAAGCCCAAAATATTTATCAATATCTCAAACACAATAATATTTTAGTGCGCTATTTCGATCTGCCAAAATTACAAGATAAGTTGCGTATTACTGTGGGGACAGACAGTCAAAATCAAAAGCTAATTCAAGAACTGATAGATTATCGAGTTTAAATTAGTATATTTGAGCTACTTATAGCAATTCTCGAACTCGTGAGGTATGAGTATACCCTACCGACAACTAACAACTAACAACTAACAACTAACAACTAACAACTAACAACTAACAACTAACAACTAATATGTGAAGCGGTATCCCTTTAGGGACAACTAACAAAAACCAGAGTTCAACTCGTACCTCATAATTATAAGAAATCCTACTTATTTAAGCTTGCGCAAAAACAATTAAATAGTATTACTTCCTTGAGATTGATGCCGTATTTTCTGCCTATTGGTTTTTATTGATAAGAATAAACCACAATTAAATTAGTGCGAATACTGAAGTTATTTTGCTTGGTAATGATTAGAATGGAAATCAAGTACGCCTAAATTTATCGATTTTTTGCACTTTAATCTAGTTTAAAAATAACCAAGGTAACAAATATTGATTTTGAAAATTAGGCAATATTTAATTAACATTATTTGGTGGTTAGAGCAATGCGCTGGAGTCTTTTCATGGAGTTTTGTTTAACAATAGCGATACTTTTTGTGCTGGCTGGAGATATTTTTTTACCACAGCCTTACCGTGGAGAAAGCCAACAGATTAAAGCAAATATAAATCATTTTATTGTGGGTTTGTTGCCCGAAAGGCTAATGTTCAAAGTAAAAATAGAAGAAAAAGATTCTATTTAGTAATGTTTGGCAAAGAGGCTTAGTAAAGAGCAAAATTCAAATTGCATATAAGTAGGTCAACCAAATCAAACGTAAAAGAAAGACCTCTATTTCCCTACTTCCCTACTGACTTATTCATGTTTGTCGGTTTGATGTTTAATAAAGTGGAGCTACTTAAAACTGTCAGAAAAATAATATAACTAACTAAACTCCTGAGATAATTAACGGGAATTAAGAATTTGATTCTCATTCTATTGACCTGAGTTTATTATGAGTTTTGCTCCTTTACCTCATGTCAGCGTTGTCATTCCGACTTATAACAGTGCTGACTTCTTGGTTAAAGCCCTAGAGAGTGTATTCAGCCAAACCTATCAAAATTACGAAGTAGTCTTGGTAGACGATGGCTCGACAGACAACACCAAAACAGTAATCGAGCCTTATCTATCTCGAATTACCTATGTTTATCAGGAAAACCAAGGGGTAGCAGCAGCGCGAAATAAAGGAATCGCAGTAGCAAAAGGCAGGTTAATTGCTTTTTTAGATGCGGATGATTTATTTCTGCCGCACAAGCTAGAGCAACAAATAGACCTCTTATCAGCCAAATCAGATGTAGGGATGGTTATTAGCGGCTGGCAAATAAGCGATCGCTCTGGCAAGATAACCAATTGTGTGGAGCTATGGAAGGATCTACCCGAGTTAGATTTGAGGTCTTGGCTGTATTGGAAACCCGTACTTCCCAGCGCAACCATGATTCGTCGTCAATGGTTAGAAAAAGTTGGCGGTTTTCCTAACGAGACAGTTCCTGTAGAAGATGTTGAATGTTTTATCAATATCATCGTCAGCGGTTGCAAAGCAGAATGGTGTAGAGAAATCGGCACTACATATCGGCAGATAAATCCCAATTCTTTGTGTCGCAATACTCTCCAAAGAGTAAAGTCCCTGGAATTATTACATCAACGCTTTTTTGGTCGAGCAAATCTACCAGTTGAGATTAAACAAGAAGAAAACCAAATTACTTACTGCAATCTCGTATGGTCTGCTTGGCATCTCTATCAAAATGGCTACAGCAGTCAAATGTGCGCGTATCTGCACAAATCTCTAGCCTCTACAGCTAAGTCAGCAGCCGAAATCAGTCTGCATTGGGTCAAATCTTTTACTAACTACTGCGAGATAGAGGGACGTCGGCTCGATACCTACAAAATAACCCAAAGCCCAGGCTGGGACAAATTAACGATCGCAACTTTAGCAACTCGTCAGCCCAAAGTTAGCGTGGTTATTCCTGCCTACAATAGTGCCAAATATTTAGCAGAAGCGATCGCATCAGTTTTGGCTCAGACTTATATCGATTATGAAATCATCTTAATTAATGATGGTTCGACGGACAACACCAATGAGGTAATCGAACCCTATTTAAATTCTATTCGTTATTTCACTCAGGAAAATCAGGGAGTATCCTCAACTAGAAATCGCGGTATTTATTTAGCTAGGGGCGAACTAATTGCTTTTTTGGATGCGGACGATATTTTGCTGCCAACCAAACTAGAGAAACAGGTAGCTCTGTTTACTGCTCAACCTGATCTGGCAATTGTGAACAGCGGTTTTCGCCTGATTACAGAGACGGGAGAAAAAATTCGAGATATCGAACGTTGGTATACTATTCCTGAACTGACTCCCAAAATTTGGCTGTTACACAAACCCGTACTGCCTTCGGCAATGATGTTTAAAAAATCTTGGCTGCTAAAAGTGGGCGGATTTGATGCTCGTTTTTTTGCTAGTGAAGATGTAGACGTAGTTTTACGGATGGCAATCTGGGGCTGCAAAAGTGCCTGGCTCAAAGAAATCACTGCTTGCTATCGCCAGCATCCTACCAGTGCCACTACTGCTAAACCTATCGCCCAAATGGCTAATGCAGAATTAATGCAAGAATGCTTTTTTGCGCGGCAAGATATACCTCAATCTTGGCGCAAACTAGAACGCCAGGCACGATATGATTTTTTGGTCTGGATGGCTGGAATACTGTATCAAGCGAACTGCGTTCCCGAAGCGATCGCCTATCTTAAAAAATCTTTGGCTTATACGCCCTATAGTTGGGCGGAAACCGTGACTCAGTGGATTCAGAGCTTTCGTAATAGTGCGGAACTCAACGCTTGCCCGTTTGACGTTTATGCTTTGAGCCAACTTTCAGCCTGGCAAGAATTAATTATAGAGATGCGGGTATCAAAACTGCTCGATCTTTATTCCAGTCAAGCTACAGAATATCAAACTCTTGCCACATATCAGCCCACGCCAAACGAAGCATCTCTATATGCTGCTGCTTATGCCCAGTTGGGCAATAAGTTGATGTCAGAAAACGATTTAGAACAGGCGGTAATTTGGCTCCGCAAAGCGATCGCCCTCGAACCTGATAATTGCTGTTATCGCGAGGCTCTAGGCAATGCTCTTGTCAAAAAATATGAGCTAGACAGCGCCGTAGCCACCTACAGACAGGCAATTCGTCTCAAACCAACCTATCAACCGTTTCGGGCTAAATTACACGAGGCTTTGAGGTTACAAGACCATTGGCGAGATTTGACGAAATATTGCGAAAAACTAATCGATACGCCAAACAGCAGTCAAAAATTAAGAATGTTAGCTATTTTCCCCTATCCTCCCTATCCGCCCCAAAAAGGCGGCGCGTCGATTCGGATGTTCGAGCAAATCAAGTATTTTGGCAGTCGCCACAGCTTGACTGTAGTTTCTTTTGTCTTTGATGATGTCGATCTGCAAATCGAATCCGAGCTAGCAGAATATTGCGATCGGGCATTTATTATTAAACTAGGTACGCCCAAAGAACCATATCAACCAAATATTCCCAGACAGCTACATAATTTTACTACTTGGAATATGTGGCAAGTATTGCAGCAGCTCAGTCAAGTAGACTTTGATGTAGTCTCTTTTGAGTTTATTGTCGCTTCAGTTTATCAAAACCTATTTTGCGGTCGTTTTATGGTTTTAAACGAACACAATATTGAATCTCGGCTTCTAAGACGTTGTGCTACAGCAGACAAAGATAACTTGATTCCCGACTTGGCTCAAGAATTGGATGCAGCCAAAGCGTTTTTAGACTCAGAATCGGAGGCTGAATTATTAGAGCGATATGAAAATCAGAACTGGCGTAAGTTTCCTTTAAGAACTGTCGTGAGTGCAGAAGACAAGCAAGAACTGGATAGTCGCTGCAATGTGGGCAAAACTTTAGTCGTCAAAAATGGCATTGACGTGAAAAAATTTCAGCCAGTCGGTAACTTTGATCGCCGCAAAATCTTATTTATGGGTACGATGAGCTACTATCCCAACATAGATGGAGTAATGTACTTTGTTGCCCAAATTCTGCCCATAATTTTATCTCAAAGCCCCGATCTCTCCTTTTGTATTGCTGGACGAGAACCGCCAAAATTAATCGAAGATTTGGCAAGTGAAAATCAGCAGATTGAGGTAATTCGCAATCCAGAAGATATGAGTTTTGTTGCTGCTGAATGCAGCTTAAGTGTGGTTCCTCTGCGTTCTGGTAGCGGTACGAGAATTAAGATTCTACACTCCATGGCAATGGGACTACCCGTAGTTTCTACCAGCATTGGCTGTGAAGGTTTGCAAATTGAGAGCGATCGCCATTTGTTGATTCGAGATACGCCAGAAGAATTTGCTCTAGCTACGATCAAATTAACTCAAGAACGTCGTTTATGGGACAAGTTAGGAGACAATGGTCGTCAGTTGGTTGAAAAGCATTATGATTGGACGGCAATATTTAGCGAATACGAACGAGAACTGCAAAACGGAAAAAGTAAACTATAGAAAATATAGCAATCCAGGCTTAGATTAGGACACTGATTGCTTAACACTATCAACCCTAATAGTTAACTAACCAACTGTTCTGAAGCCACAGTCACCTTGTCCGAGGATTTTTTGCCACTGCTACGTACTGGATCGAGACGTTTCTCTAACCAACTAAAGATTCTCGAAGCTACAAAAGTCAATACGAGATAGATTAAAGCGACTGCTGCATAAATCTCAAAGGCTCGATAGGTAGTTGCCACCATTAACTGCCCCTGGCGGAATAGTTCCTCAAAACCGATAATCGCGACTAGGCTAGTATCCTTGATCATAGTAATAAATTCATTTCCCAAAGGAGGCAACATGCGTTTAAAAGCTTGGGGAAAAATGACGTAACGCATTGTTTGCGTCCAACCCATACCCATCGATTGCGCTGCTTCCCACTGTCCGTTATCAATAGATTGGATGCCGCCGCGAATGATTTCAGCGAGATAGGCTGCTGAATTAAGACTTAAGGCTGTTACTGCCGCAGGAAGACGCTGGAAAGTAAAATCTAAACCTAAACCCTGAAGTAACGAGGGCAAGCCAAAATAAATCATGAAGATTTGCACCAGCAAGGGAGTACCGCGAAAGAAATCGATATAGATTCGGCACAGCCATTGTAGGGGCTTGATTCCCGAAATCGAGGCAGTTGCCAGCAGCGTACCGCCGATAGTGCCAAATAAAACAGAAAATGCAGTTAGCATTAAAGTTACTAACGCACCCCACAGCAAATTACTAAAGGTTTTACCCCAGTTAAATGCCGCACTGTCTCCCTCCAACGCAGGTGCAACTAAAGGTAGGTTAGCAGGTTCGCCCGCAAACCATTTTTGATATATTTGGCGATATTCGCCACTTTGCAGGAGGCTATCTATAGCGTTGTTGATTTTCTCTAAATTAGGCGAGTTTTTGGGCAAGGCAATGCCATAATACTCTTCGGTCAATAGTTCTCCGACAAC
>JBCDCO010000009.1:0-44833 GCA_039181635.1 Cyanobacteria bacterium P01_G01_bin.19
GCTGAAGGCTCTGAAGGCGGTGAAGGTGCTGAAGGCGGTGAAGGTGCTGAAGGCGGTGAAGGTGCTGAAGGCGGTGAAGGTGCTGAAGGCGGCGAAGGCTCTGAAGGTGCTGAAGGCTCTGAAGGCTCTGAAGGCTCTGAAGGTGCTGAAGGCTCTGAAGGTGCTGAAGGCGGTGAAGGTGCTGAAGGTGCTGAAGGTGCTGAAGGCTCTGAAGGTGCTGAAGGCGGCGAAGGCTCTGAAGGCTCTGAAGGTGCTGAAGGTGGCGAAGGTTACCAACCTGGTGATGCTTCTGACCTAGTAACTCCTGCTCCTGTCTATGAAGGAGAACTCTCTGAAGGAGAACAGGCAAATGCCGATTTTGTCGATCTGCTAGAAGGTGGAGAACTACTAGACGAACTACAAGATGGTGGTTATGTCATCTACATCCGACACGCTATGACAGAACGTGACTTTGCGGATCAGGTTACAGCAGACGTCACTGACTTCTCTACACAAAGAGTTGTAAGTGAATTTGGGGTGAAACAATCCCTAGCGATTGGTGAAGGCTTTGAAGCAGGTGAAATACCCTATGACGATGTTATTACTAGTGAATACGGTCGTGCGATTGAAACTGCTGCGATCGCTTTCGGAGAATACGAGAAAAACTCTGACCTGAACTTCTTACCGTTTGAAGACTATACCGACGAACAGATAGAAGAAATGCGGGAGAATGTCACACCGCTCTTAACTGCTGAACCAGAAGCAGGAACCAACACCGTAATTGTTGGGCATGACGATCTGTTTGAAGCAGGAACAGGTATTTATCCCGATCCTCAAGGTATAGCCTATATCCTCGACCCCGACGGTGAAGGCGGTTTTGAAATCGTTGCCAACTTACTACCTGAAGAATGGATTGAATTATCTGAAGGTGACGAAGATGAGATATCCTTTGAACCTGTATTTGGAACTCTTGATGGCGATGTCATTGAAGTAGAAGGAAGTGGTCAACTAATATTTGCAGGAGATCTAAACGATTTAGTAGATGCTTCTACAGGAGCAGGTGGAAATCGTATCTATGCAGGTAGTGGTGATGACACCGTGATTCTTGGCGGAGGCGATCGCGTTCTCGCAGGCGCGGGAGATGATGCAATCTTCGCAACCTCTGGTGGAGATAACACTATTACAGGTGGCGATGGTTCAGACCAATTCTGGATTGCTTCTGCTGAAGTTCCCGATGCTATCAATATAATTACCGACTTTACTAGTGGTGAAGATGTGATTGGGATTGGAGGATTTAATATCGGCTTTGCTGATGTTACTTTAACTCAACAAGGAGATGATGCCCTGATCGGCACTGATGGTAACGACCTTGCACTGTTAGAAGATGTGGATATTACAGCTTTAGGTTCTGACGATTTTGCTTTCGGCTAAATCTAATTACCTACTAACGTTAGTTTATCTATATTTATAGGTAAACTCACACACAGTTCGGCGATCGCTCGATAATCGAGCGATCGCCTTTTTTTATTAAAAAACCTTACAGGCGCAGTTTAATAAGCAATACCTTTTTTATTAATATCTTATTAAGAATTATTTCTAATAAAGCCAGAAGTGTACTATTGATTATTGTGAGTTTCTACACTTTTTGATGGGAATCTGTTTGATAAGTTACAAAATCTGCTGAGGAAGCATCATAAAGTCTTGAATTAGATTAAATAAAGATAGAATACTTAACTTTGTTTCTATTTACAAATAGGAATATTTCTCATTAAATAGATTGCAGAAGCTCAAAATTGCACTTTGCCATTGACAGCTCAATTGGATACTTTTGTAGACTTGTAAAAAAAAATTGAGGGAGCAAGAAAAAGTTCCTGAAAAAATTATCGTACAGATGGACAGCTTAATCAGCTTGCTAACATCTTCCAGGATTTTGTAAGCGAAATAAGACCTAATTACTAATAGAAGTAAAATCAAATCGATTTTTAGTCGTGTTGAATACTGGAGACAAATTTCATGGCGGGAAGCACTGGAGAAAGACCTCTTGGAGATATTATTACAGACATCGAATTCTGGAAGCTTCATTTTATAAACATTCCAGCTATTTTTATATCTGGATTCCTATTTGTCAGTACGGGTCTAGCCTATGATGCTTTTGGCACACCGCGACCCAATGAGTATTATCGAGGAGCAAGCTTGGAAATGCCAATTATTACCAACCGTTCAGAAGTTCAAAATGAATTAGATAAACTAATTCAAGAACGGAAACAGACTGCACCAGAAATTAGCAAACCTTAAATTAAAAAAGAAATTTATTATGGTTAACAATCAATCTTTAGACAATTCTTCAGTACAAGATCCTAAGTTTAACTATCCGATTTACACAGTTAGATGGTTGGCTATTCATACCTTGGGAGTTCCCACCGTCTGGTTTTTAGGTGCAATTGCTGCAATGCAATTTACCAATCGATTTGAAGGAAGTTTACCTCTAGAAAATTTCATATCAGGTTTGGGGTTAGATGTCAGATTGACATTAGTATTAGTGCCTTTAATTTTTTCTTTGGTTTGGACAGCTTTAAATTTTGGGAAGCCCACTGTTCAAGAGTTTAGAAAAGTATTTTTGGCCCAAGATATCTCTTAACAAGCAAATTTATAGCTAGGTTCAATTTAACTATTGAGTAGAACTTTAGATATAGCGGTTCTCGTTTCTATGAAGTAAATTAATCATTTTAAAGGTAAATGGGAAAAGGGTTTGAAATCTTTTAGAAGATAAAGTCAGAGTAACTCATCTGTTTGAGAACCGCTATAGTTATGTATTGAACTGCTTGACTGATAAAATTTTCTCAATCAATTTTAGAGCTTTTTCTATCAGTCAAAATCAAAAATAAAAATTTGTATTTTATTGGATTATAGTTTTATGATTTTGTTTTTCTGGAGATTTCTTTGATGATTTATATATGGCAGGATGCACGTCTTTTAATAATTATTTCCCCAATATATACTGCGTTACTTTGGGGTCTAATTGTATATGTATATTCAGAATTTCAATTCAATGATTAATTTGAATTTAGTAAAGAAAATTTGTCACAATAATATGGAGGTATGTTTATAATAATGTTTAAAAATTTTGCTAGGTTATTAGCTATTCTACTTTCTGCTATAGTTTTTAGTGCTTCGATTAGCGTTGCATCAGTTAATGCAACAACATTCTCATTTAAATCACCAGGTAAACAGGGAAACGAGGGAGTATTTAGTGGCAAGATTACTTACGATCGAGATGCTGTTGAACTTTCTCTTAGAGATTCTCAGAAGGAAACAAATTCTTTAACTCTTGAGCAATTAGGCAAGGATAGCGAATTTACGTTTGAGTATATATCTCCTTACTCAGGGGTGAAGCATTCTCAAGACACAATCTGCGAACGCGATATTGGGGGAGATATTAACAATAGCGACAAGCCAGATTTATCTTTTGTCGATAAAGAAGGTCCTTTTTTTCAGTTTGATTCTCCAGAAGATTTAGCTTCATTTAATTTAATTTCATGCGTTGGAAATCGCGGTGAATTAGACTCAGAAATTTCTGATAGAGATCTATCTGTGGCTTTTAGCGAACTTCAAATTATTTTTGGACAGGCTAGACTCATAGATGCTGACTACACAGGAGTAAAGTCAGGTCGTCGATATACCAAAAAATTTCCCATATATATCAAACGGGAAGCACAGTAAAAAAGTTAGGTTATCAACTATAAGTCAAGTATAGCCGTATATGATTAGATTAGGACAAGTTAAGTTAACTGTTTGTAAGGAAAAGGTACAAGGTAAAAAATGTTCTGAATCTTGATACACAATGCTATAAATAATGTATTTCTTGACATGAATAACAGTAGAAATATGACTGGAAAGTTATTTTCAAAATTACTATTAATTATTCTACTTTTATGGGTAAGCTGGAGCAATGTAGCAAAATCGGAAACACTACAATCTACAAGTCAAAACCCATTTTTATCTTCTCAAAAAAATATTACAATACGTAACTTACGTAAAAAATGCATCTCGACTAATGGGAAGGATAGTATTACTCTATGTAAAAAACTAGTTGAAGTAACTCCCTCAGATCCAGAATCTTGGAATAACTTAGGATACCAATATTATCGCCTACAAAAATACAGAGAAGCTTTGGTAGCATACAAGCAAGCCTTAGATTTAGATCCTACCTATTCCCTAGCTTGGGCTAATATTTGTGGCGTGTTAAGTCAATTTGAATCTTATGATTTAGCTTTAGAAGCTTGCGATCGCGCTTTACAAAATGATTCATTCTGGGGCACTGATGGAAAAGCTTTAGCTTGGGATAATAAAGGTAATGTTTTGTTTAATTTAGGTCGATACCAGCAGTCTTTAGATGCATTTAATCGCGCCCTTGCTGCTAATCCTGATTATCACAATGCAAATATTAATCGTGTTATTGTTTTAAGTCATTTGAAGCACTCTCAGGGTCAAAAAAATCAAACTACCAAATAGTTAACTGCTATAGTCATCCCACCCTCTGCAATAGCTAGATTGGGGGAACCACTCAATGCCTTTGCCTCGCCAAGAAAAATCTTAAGCACTAAAATACTGTTTTTAATGGGATGCTCCCCTTAGACTATCCCACAGATTTTTGTTTCACTACCTTTAATTCAATGAAAACTAGAGTTAAGTTTTGAAGTAATTCAAACATCGATTTATATTTAATTACAACCTAAAGTACTGCTATTATTTAAGTTTGATTAATATTCGAGTGAGCGTCCTCATGGACAAACTTCCCTTAATATAGGGATCTGTCCTGTCTAGGAAGTTTAGCTACCAAAATCCAAAATTTTATCTAGGTTTAACAAGATACTTTTAACATACTTAATTGTTACCTTACTTAAGTCTTTGTTTATCAATAGTATTCGCTTTGATAATATCATTAAATCAGATCTATCAAACTTGCCAATTAACTAAATACCTACGGTATTCAAGATTTAAGTCATAACAGTGAAATTCAATCGATATAAAAATATTTTTAAATATACTCTCATAGCTAGCTTCATTTCCAGTGTCATAATCTATTCAGTTTCGTCTTGGGGAGTGAACGTATTATCTGCTTATATCAATTCTACTTACTACACGGATATTCCTTTTGGTTACCATTCTCATTGGGTGCAACCCTGGAGAGCATATTTAGAGACTATTCCCGCTCGTCAGTTTGTCGATGGTATAGGTATAGTTTTTAATATGAATCCAGAAAAGACAGATGTAGATCCAGAACTAGTAGCTGAGATGCTCGCTCGTCATGGAGTAAAGCAAGGTCGCATGGAAATTAATTGGAATTACATCAATTACGATGATGAAACTAAAATAAATAACCCAGAAGAAATTACTCCCAAGTTATTAGCCCTTAAAAATCAAGGTATTCGCCCTTTGATCTTACTCAACGCTAATCAAGGAGCGCCGACTCCCATGAAATCACTGAGCAAGAAATTATCCAGAAATGCTGCTGTGGGAGACACAGAAATTAGACTGAAAGATACCCAAGGCATAGTACCTAATTACAGTGGTCTATCCAATGTTACTGATGAATCTTGGGCTGCTGAAATTTTAATTACAGAAGTAAATGGAAATTGGATAACTCTTTCTAAGCCAATGCCAAAATTGATGAGGATTGGTACGCAGTTAGATATTGCCACCCTTAAGTATCGTCCTTTTGCTGATATTAAAAGTGCCGATTATCAAAAAACTATTGCTGGATGGCAACAATACGTTGCTACTGTAACTAAATTTGTTACGGAAATATTAGAAACAACCAATGGAAAAGATAAAGGTTTCGATTTAGAAATTTGGAACGAACTTTCGTTTGATTCTAACTTTTTAGATATCAACAAATATTATGAAGAAGAGATTAGCAAGTATAGAAAACAAGAGGTTTGGCAAGATATTGTAGTTAAAACCGTTGATTATATTGAAGCCCATCCTCTGGATTTTTCTGGAGTAAAAGTTAGCAATGGCTTTAGTAACACGACTCCCTGGCCTGCTGCTTCTCAGATGCCTGCTAGAGTTGTCGCTCTTAACAAACATCCTTATCGGAGTCGTAAAGAATTTCCCGAGCAAGAATATGACGGCAGTCAGGCTTTGGATGCTTTTGGTAATGAAACTACATTTACCCCTACGTATTCAATCTGGTTTCCCGAATATTTTGCTACTTTTTTACAGACCGAAACTATTCTCAGAGATATGGCTCCATTTCCATCAGAATTTGGTGGGGCTATTCACGGACGTAATGTGCGAAAAATCGATGGCGAAGTAGTCCCAATGACCATTTGGCTGACTGAAGTAAATATTCATCCAGGGGAAGACGATTTTAATATTGGTGATACAGAAGCTTTGAAACTAAAAGCTAAGGCAGCGATGCGCTATTTTTGCTTTTATCTGAATAAGGGGGCAGAAAGAGTATATTTGTATAACGCCATAGGTGAAAACACTGGGTATGGAATCGTACAGGCTAATTTTGCTAAATATTCTGCTGAGTCAGAAAGCTACCCTGAACCCGACCAAAAATACGTATCGCCAGCTCTACTAACTACCAGTCGTATAGTTCAACAGATGAAAGATGGTTTAGATCCCGATCTAGTGGATGTTAGACAGTTAGAGATTCTTTCTATTAAGGAACAACATAATAATTTTCAGTTTGAAGGAGATGGCTCTAAGAAACATCCTAATCTCTACAATAGAGAAGTATTTACATTTCTTCCTTATCAATTAAGCGATCGCAAGTTTGTAATTCCTTATTATGTAATGACCAGAGACATTAAGGAAGATTTAGATGCGGAAAATTATAAACTAACAATTAAAGGATTTAATTCAAATAACCTAAATCTGGAAGTATACGATCCCTTTGAAGATAAATATATATCAAATGTTTCTTTCAAGCAGAATGGTGATAAGGTGACGGTTGATTTAGAAACTAAAGATTACCCTCGTCTGCTCATAGCTGAGGAAGCAGCAGAATAAGGTTACATATTGCTCTTTATTTATTAGGGGGGAAGCAAACGGTTATCAAAGCCTTGGGAGCTTCCCCCAACTTCGTTCGAGAAAAATTAGAAATGTTTGTTTGGAAAATTTAGGAGAGACAATAACCTGATTTTTCAAATTACGATAGTAATTTTTTGATTACAGATGGGAACTTTAAGATAAATTCAATAATTTATTGATATTCAACATACTTTCTTCATTTTTAAATCAAAAATATAAAATTTTACTATGGTAAATTTTTTAGTTAATCAAATAACTGATAATTCATATCAAGATCTATTACCTCAGCTATCGGGAAATTATTTAGTTTGGCAAGCTTCAATTAATGGAAAATCAGAAATATTAATTCATGACTTAGCTTCTCAAAGCTCTACCCAGATAACCACTAATTCTACTAGCAACACCAATCCTCAAATATCGGGTAATAGTGTAGTTTGGGAAGGCATTCAAAATAAAGAGCGAAAAATTTTTAGCTATGATATCAATACAAAATCTGTTTCTCAATTAAGTACTAACAGTAGCCATAATATCAAGCCTCAAGTATGGGGGAACAATGTCATTTGGCAAGGGATGGTAACTTCCAACAACGGCTCACAGACTGGTTTTGGTGGTGGTTCTCTAGATAGCGATCGCGATCCAGGATCTTTTATTGGCATCAATCTGGGCAATGCAGGAGACATCAAAAAAAGAGATGCCAATATTGCAGCAATTAATTTGGCACACGATCTCGATATTGCCTGGGGTAGAGCCAGTGGAGGTCCAAAACAATGGAATGCTTTTGGTTCTTTATCTCCAGAAAATTTCGATGAAGTAATCAACTATGCCGAAAGCAAAGATATCAATACCTATCTTTATTTGGAATATAGAAGCGATATCGATGGCGGTTCGATCTACGATTTTGATTGGTATGAAGTGGGTCGTACCTATGCCCAACATTTCGGCGATCGCGTTGAAGCCTACGGTATTATTAATGAGCCAGATCATGTAGTCAGCGGAAATTCTCCTAAAGAAGTAGCTTTTGCCTTAGAACAATTTGCCGATGGAGTGCATTCGGTTGATGCAGACTATATAGTTACTAGTCCTGGTTTGGGGGGAACTCCCATGTCCATCGAACGAACGAACGATTTTCTGGAAGCGATAGGTCCTTTATTTAACGATGGTACGCTGCAAGTTTTAAACCTACATAGTTACCACGATATTAAGCCAAAAGCTCACTATTCTAATATCGATCTTAGTAGTGACTTTGCACCAAGCAACAATTTTAATCGGGCTAAAGAAATAGGAGGAATTACCCAAAATATTGATTTTATTGCGGGAGAATTTAATTATCGCAATTGGAATGGGACAGATGAAGAACGAGGTATTGGTTTTCTAACAACTCTTTGGAATCAGCTATCGGTTGTTGGTAATGGTGGTACTAACGACCGCGTTGGTTTATTTTCTGCACCCTTTACGATTACTGGTTCGGGAATCAAACAAACCAGTATGGCAGATTCCTATTCTTTTGATAGTAATGGTAACTATAACTGGCAGCCTAATGAAAAAGGACAAGTGCTGCAAGAAACTTTGGCTTTGACCCAGGGGATGGAGTTTATTCATACAGATCCTGATGACAAGGGAATAGTAATCCTCAAAGGAAACGATCGCAAAATGTGGGTTTGGCACAATCGAGAAAACTTTTCTAGCCTGTACGACAATTCTGTAGTGCGTATTTCGGGCATTCCTGCAGACGCCACTGGTTTAGCTATTTATCGCTGGGACAGTACCGCCGATGAACCTTACGCCCCAATCGAGCTTGACAATCAAACATCGGTCAGCTTTAATCCCGATGACATTCTGCCTCCAGGTCAAACTTATATGCTGATGGCGAATAGCGATCGCGATGGGGGTAATGTTGGTTCGATTGACAGTGCTACGGCTAATGAATCTGACTTTATTAGTAACCATAAGGTTACTTTTGACCCCAATTTAGATACTAGTTCGACTGCTACTAGCAACCAAGAAATATTCAGCCACAACCTTGATTCGGGAATCACCACACAAATAACCAATAATTTCATTAATGACCACAATCCTCAAATCTCAGGTAACAATGCAGTATGGCGAGATAATGCGGGCAATGTTTTTACTCAAAACTTAGGATCTGGAATAACTACTCAAGTAGCATCTAATTCTATCGAACAAGGTGTCAATATTTCTGGCGACAATATCATTTGGCGCGAATCAAGAGGCAAAATTCTTACCTACAGTTTGAGTTCGGGAATAACTCAACAAATAACCAATAGTTCGGCGATCGGTGATGACCCTCAAATATCTGACCAACATATACTCTGGTCTGACAATATTGGTGGTGGCGATCGCGAGATTTTTGTTTATGATTTTGATTCTCAAGCAACCGTTCAAATTACTGATAACACAGTCTATGATGGCAAAGCTCAACTGTCTCAAGATTATATTGTTTGGCAAGGAACAGGGGGCACTGACGGTGGTCGTGATCTCGAAATTTTTGTTTATGATTTAGCTACTGGACGAACTAATCAAATTACTGATAACAACGTCGACGATCGAAATCCTCAAATATCCGATAATTATGTCGTTTGGTCGGGCATAGACAGAGATGGCGATCTAGAAATATTCTCCGTCGACCTAACTGCTACTTCCAATACTCCTAACAATGATGTTGATGACACTGGTTTAACCATCGAAGGAAGTAATCGTAACGATATTCTTGATGGAGATAGTGGAGACGATGTGCTCAGTGGCTTAGGCAAACGAGATTTATTGAATGGTAATGATGGCAACGATACTCTCAATGGTAACGATGGCAATGACACCCTTGTCGGCGGTTCTGGTGACGATGTGTTAATCGGGAATAAAGGTAAAGATGTCTTAACTGGCGGATCGGGTGCAGATACTTATGTCTACAATAATACAGGGGATAGACAAGACAAGATTACTGATTTTGAAGTCGGTAAAGATATTATCGATCTCAGTAATATTACTTCTGGCTCAGCTTATAATAGCCCGACTCCCTTTGATTATATTGAATTAAAACAGTCTGGTGCGGATACAATTGTCAAGATTAATCGTAATGGTAATTTAAACAAACCCCGATACACAGATTTAGTTGTTTTAGAGGGAGTCAATATGAGCGAAATTGATGCCATGAGTTTTGACTTTGATTGATAAGTACATATACTTATTTCATTAGTTTTTCAACCGAAAAATTACCTAAATTCAAGTTATTGTAATCAATAAGCTTTCGAGAGGTAATTAGACTAATGGACTTTATTTCTCTAATTGACGGAGAAAATTTATTTCTGCAAAATTCTACAGAAATTCAAAATTTTGCGAACCAGGGGTTTAGTGAGGGTACTGATGATATTAGCAATGACCCTGGTGGTTTTATTGGTATCAATTTAGGAAATTCTGGAAGAAACGATCGGCTGACAGACAATATTGCCAAAATTAACCTGGCTGGAGAACTAGATATAAGTTGGGGGCGAGCTTCTGGAGGACCAGAACAATGGTATGCCGATGGTTCCCCTACTCCTGAGAGATTTGATGCGGTAGTAGATTATGCTGTAGCCAATGATGTCAAGGTTTATCTGTATTTAGAATACAAGCAGAATATAAATGGTGGCAATATTACCGATTTTGACTGGTACGAGATCGGTCGTACTTATGCCCAGTATTTTGGCGATCGCGTCGAAGCTTACGGGCTTTTTAATGAGCCAGATCAAGCTGATACCCTAGAAACACCAGCCGAAGTTGCTACTGCTGTGGAAGAATTCGCTGATGGAGTTCATTCGGTAAATTCTAACTATATTGTCACTAGCCCTGGTGTTGGCGGCACGCCACAAATTATTGCTAAAACTGACGGTTTTCTGGAGGCTTTAGGGCCTCTTTTTAATGATGGGACTCTTCAGGTATTGAATCTGCACAGCTATCAGGATGCGGGTAGTATTTATGATATCAATGATGATAGTACCTGGTCTCCTAACAATAATTTCAATCGAGCGAAAAATGTAGCTGGGATCGCCGCCAACGTTAATTTTATAGCAGGAGAGTTTAATTATCGCGATGGCGGGGGAACAGATGAGGACAGGGGTACTGGCTTTCTTACAACTATGTGGGATCAATTATCGGTTGTAGGTAATGGCGGAATCAACGATCGCGTTGGGCTATTCTCTCTCGCTTTTAATATTACCGATCCTCGTGCAGACAGACAGGTTAGTCTAGCAGATGTCTGGACGTTTGATGACGATGGAAACTTTACTTGGGTAGCCAATGAGAAAGGACAGGTCTTAGAAACAGTATTAGATCTAACTCAGGGGATGGAATTTGTCTACACCGATCCCTTAGAAAAAGGACTAAATGTCTTACGTGGTGGCGATCGCAAAATGTGGGTGTGGCACAATCGCGAAGCTTTTTCTAATCTAGCCAATGAAGATGTTATTAGAATTACGGGCATTCCCACCAATGCTGATGGTCTAGCGATCTACCGTTGGGATAGTACACCTGATGAACCCTTTGTCTATATCGATTTAGATAATCAGAGTTCTATTAGCTTTGATATTTCGTCTTTACTTCCAGACGAACAAACTTATATGTTTGTGGCAAATAGTGATGATGATGGTGGCGTTATCGGCTCAATTGATGGAGCAGATAGTCCTAGCACTAATGCTTTAGACGATACTTATTTTGTTGAGGAAAATACATCATTAACAGTAAATGTTGGGGATGGTGTTTTAAGTAACGATCTTGATGGGGAAGGCGATCCTTTAACTGCCAGCTTGGTTAGTGATGTTAGTAATGGCAGCTTAGATCTAAATCCAGAGGGTTCTTTTATCTATACCCCCAACAGTGGTTTTAGTGGAGAAGACACCTTTGTCTATCGCGCTGAAGATCTTCAAGGCAATAGCGATACTGCGGTGGTTAGGATTAATATTTCCAGTCCACCAGTAGCCCAAAGCGATCGATACCAAACAGAAGAAAACCAAATCTTAAACATTACTGTCGCTGATGGAGTATTAGCCAACGATAGCGATGCTAATGGAGACAATCTCAGCGTTAGTTTGCTTGATGATGTCAGTAACGGGACTTTAAACCTGAATGCTAACGGCTCGTTTAGCTATACCCCTAGCGACAACTTTACAGGAGAAGACAGCTTTACCTACGAAGTTAACGATGGCAACAATGGCACTGACACTGCAACTGTAACCATAGAGATCGCAGCAGTAGATGGGGTTATTCGCGGCACGGGAAAAGGAGACACTCTCAATGGAGCTAGTGGTAACGATTTCCTCGAAGGACTGGGGGGCAACGATTTAATTAATGGTAACGGAGGAGACGATACTCTTGATGGAGGAAATAACCCTGACACCATTAACGGAGGGGCAGGAGATGACATCATCATCGGTGAAAGAAGAGCCGATATACTAAGTGGTGGCCCAGGAGCAGATTTATTTGTTTATAACAACAGTAATAACCGCTACTTTGGCGACACGATCCTCGATTTTGAGCCAAATCTCGATAAAATAGACCTCCGAGGAATTATTGATAATAATAACTCTTTTAATAATTCCAATCCTTTTGGCGACTACATTCAATTGGAACAATCTGGAGTAGATACGAGAATCAGATTCAACCGTACGGGAAATCTAAACAAACCCAGATTTTCTACTCTCGTTACCCTACAGGGAATCAATGCAACTGAGATTAATGCCAACAGTTTTTTATTTAGCGATCGAGAACCACCAGTCAACCAAGAACCCGAAGCTAGTGATGATAGTTATGAAACTGAGGCGAATACAGAATTAACAGTTGAAGTAAATAACGGTGTATTAATTAACGACAGCGATGATGATGGGGATAATCTTACTGCCACTATTGTCGATGATGTTAGTAATGGTAACTTAAGCTTCAACGCTGACGGTTCGTTTAGCTACACTCCCGATAATGACTTTACAGGAGAAGATAGTTTTACCTATGAAGTGGCTGACGGTAATGGTGGTACAGATACTGCTACGGTTAATCTGACAATAGATGATTTATTAGCAACAGGTCAAGAAATTATAGGTACAAGCAAAAGCGATATTTTGGAAGGAGGCAGCGGAGACGATCTGATTCGAGGCTTAAAGGGAAACGATCTTATTGATGGACTTGATGGTAACGACACGTTGGATGGAGGTAATAATCCAGACACCCTCAGTGGAGGAGCGGGAGACGATATCATCATTGGAGAAAGAGGAGCAGACATTCTGAGTGGAGGAGTGGGAGCAGATTTATTTGTTTATGAGAGTGCTAGTACTCAACAACTAAATGACACAATCCTCGACTTTGAGCCAAACATAGACAAAATAGATCTCCGAGAAATTATTGACAACAATACTTCCTTTAACAGTTCTAATCCTTTCGATGATTACATTCAATTAGAACAATCTGGAGCAGATACAATAATCGAATTTAATCGCACGGGGAATTTAAACAAACCCAGATTTTCTACTTTAGTTACATTACAAGAGGTAGATGTGAGTCAAATTGATCGAGATAGTTTTTTGTTTGGCGATTGAAACTCCTCTTATTATCCTTATTTACCCTGTAAAATAGATCGCAAAAGATTTTCGACTTCCTGTTGATTTTTCTCTAGGGTAAAGCGTTGGCTGGCTAATTTTTGTCCAGATGCAGCAATCTCTAATGTATGTTGGGGTTGCTGCCGACATCGATCGATTATTTTCGCTAAAGCGAGAGAGTCTCCAGAAGGAAATAGCCAGCCCATTTTGTCCTCTTCGACTAATTCTGCCGTACCGCCATTACGACTGGCAATTAAAGGTTTGCCCGCTAGCATTGTTTCTACCAAAACTCTGGATGCTGGCTCGGGAGAAGTAGATGTATGGGCGATCAGATCGCACCCCGACATTAAACGGGGTACATCGCGACGAAAACCTAAAAACTTGACTCGCGAGGTTAAATTCAAATCGATCGCTAACTGTTTAACTTGGGCTGCATATTCTTCTTCGCCAAACAAAGCATCGCCAACAAATACAGCCACGACATTATCATCACAATGGGTGAGAGCTTTTAACAGTACGTCTTGACCTTTCCAAGGAGATAAACGGCAAAAATGCCCGACAATAAACTTGTCAGCGAAGGCTAACTCTTGTCTGACGGAGTCTCTTTCCGATTCATAGCCTTGAAACTTATGGGCTTCAAAGCCATTGTAAACAACTTCAACTAACTCGGCTTTTCCTCCTGCTTCAATAAAAGCGGTACGTGCTGCCTGAGAGACAGCAATTACTTTTTTAGCAAAGCGGTTGGCTAGGGTGACAATCAGACGTCGGTTAGTAGCACTAAAGTGATCTGGGGTTAAAATGTCGTGAAGATGATAAACAAAAGGGCGGTTGCTAAAAAAACTAGCCAAAGCTCCGATTACCATTGCCTTAGGAGTGTTGGCATAGATTAAATCGTAATCACGGCTTAATTTAACTGTTTTAAACAGCAGAGGTACAAACTTACCTAAGCTGCCAATCCCTTCTAAGAAACTACTTTCTCTTTTAACTTCAATGGGCTTAGGGGCTAAAACAGTTACAGGGGTGTTCTGTTTAGTCAGCAATTCTCGAAATGGCCCATCATCAAACAAACCCACAATACATTCTTGTTGATATGGCTTGACTAAATCTAATAAAACTCTTTCTGCTCCCGCAAGTTTACCAGTTTGGTCTAAAAATAATACTTTCATATTTTGATTTAAAAATTTTGTTGTTTAATGAATTCTAATATTCAGAAACTTTAAGTAAAATAGTTTTTTGAATTTTGATTGACTCTAGTCATCAGGATGTGATAAAAAAAGCTATTTTGAACCTAAAAATGTATAGTGAATCACTTTTTTATACTTGATTTTGGAGTAGCGTAACATTGCAAATTCGACTCTGATCGAAGGCAAATGCATTCGCTTGTGTTTTTACTTGGCTGTCAGTTATCGAACAATATGACCAATCAAAGTAAAATTAATTTAGAAATTGATTCGGCTTCAAAAAATAACGAAATAAACCAATATACTAAGAAAATTCAAGATTATAACTATAAACCACTAAATTTTTCTACTAAAAACAACTTCTGGCGCTTTTTTAGTCTCAAACGGTTTTTAGGCTGTTTAAGTTATGAAACTGTAATTCAGAATGAAAGACCCTTGAAAATAAACGGTCATATTTTTAACTACCATAATTTGTTTCATTATGAAGTTTCCCATCTAGCTAGAATTATGATGGGTCAAAATAAAGTTAGTGGTATTCATGGATTTTATTCATCAATGTTTCATGATTGTTATTTTGATCCAGAATATAATGGCGCATTAGACGAAGCTCGGGTGGCTATTCATGAATGGCTTACAAGAACATCTATTTTTTCTACACTTAAAGCTATAAATTGGATGGTGTGGTTGATGTTAATTAAAATCAACCCAATATTAGTAATTATTGCTCACGTAAAGAGTATTAAACAATACCAGGGCGACAAACTACTTAATTGGCAAAATAATAGTAGCCTAAGTTTATATCATTTTTTGCATTACTTTCTGTGATAAAGGTTCAAGTCCAAACTCTTGCCTGATTTTTGCTGATAGTTTTTGAGATCTCACCTTCTTATAAAAGTCTCCTGCAATAAATTTTACCTGTTCTTTGATAGGGCGATCTACTTGAGTAAAAAAGCTTTTTTGTAGCCAGATATTCTCTTGATTATCGGTCATATAAATCGCACCAGGAAATGGCAAGGGTGTAAGGGGATTTCCTCTTTCAGCTAAATATTTACCAAACATTTGGTGTCGTTGATAATCTCTTGTAATTTCTTCAAACTCAATCCATTGAGGAAAAACTAAATCAAATCTAAAAATATAGCTAGTGCCACATTTTTGATTAAAATTTTGCTGACGCAAAAAGATTGTATCTTTGCCTTCTTCGTATTCGTAACCTCGATTGAAGTACCAGCCGTTATGCTGATAGTCTTGCTGGTGTACGAACTCTACTAGTTGGTTACTAATACAGTCATCAGCATCAACAAACATTATATGAGTGGGGTTAAGTAGACTCGCTTTTGCTAAACCGATCCACATTTTTCGTCCTTTATCAACACATTGATTGTGGTTTTCTGCCCTGATAAAAGTTTTTTTGTTCCAGTAGGGAATTGGAAAATCAACTTGCAAATAACTAATCGCAGGATGAAAAAAATCGATATCTGGTTTTTCGTGACAGACACAAATAACTTTGAAATCTTGATTGGTTTGCTGACAAATAGAACGTAAAGTACGCTCAAACAGTTTACAAACTTTTTGCCAACAATTAGATACTCGCGCGCTTTTTAGAGGAACAATGAAAACAAACATAATTTTAGTTATTGTGTGATATTAATTTGTAAAAATAAAGCAGATAAAAATATAAAGTAATTCGTATTATTTACTTGCTTTGGTAGTTTTTAATTCTATTTTTTGACTAGAATCAACATCATTTATGTCAATTAGACAATGTATAAAATCTCTAAATTTAGGAGCAATTATTTTATAGTCAAAGTATTTAGTAGCTACTTCTACAGCAGCTGATTTTTTGGCATTAACTTCAAGCCAATCGAGATTATTTAACCAAACACTACAGCGATCAAGAAATTTGCGATCGCTTGGATGTCCATTGGGTAATGCCCATCCTCCCTGGGCTGCATAGTCATAAAAGGCGGCAGTGGGATTCATTGCTACTGGTACGCCGCAAGCTAAATATTCAGGTAACTTGGTAGTCAAACGATATTTACCCATTTCCCCAAATAGAGTTACAAAACCAATATCCATAGCATTCATGGCATCGACTACTTCTGATTCGGGTAAACGTCCTGTAAAGACAATGCGATCGCGCAATTCTTCTGGTACGGCTTTTTCCATAAGCTCTTTACCATCTCCATCACCCACAATTAGAAAGGAAATATCTTTGCGTTTAACTCGTTGCAGAATTTCTACTAACTCATAACCGTAACAGTAAGATTGGGGGGGTACCCAGATTAAACTGCCTACCACGCCACAAACTAAATGGTCTTCAGGGATACCTAATTTCTGACGAATGGCACGACGTTTTTCTGGGCTGTAAGGATAAAAAATATCCGAGGCTACTGCCCCCTCGACTGTAACAGCACTGGGCGCGCCCATTCTCATTGCTACCCCTGTCAGGTAGGGAGTCCAGCCAATAAAGCCAGCACTAAACCGATAGAGTAACTGCTCGTAGATTTCAAACAAGCTACCGACTAGATTACCTTTGGTAGTGCGAAAAAAACCAGCGATCGGATCGCCAGATGATACCACGTAGGGCTGTTTGTCAAACATAGAAGCGAGGATTAAGTTTATCCCCCCAGCTATACCCGTACCTTCTTGATAAACCAGATCCCAAGACTGAGACTGCAATACTCTGCGGACATCTTTGAGGGATTCAAGCTTAGACTTAGTGCGATCAACAAAATAATAGGTAATATCGATATCTGCCTGAAGCCATTTAGTCAGACGATAGATTCTACGCTCATCTTGACCGCCTTTTCCTGCCGTACCAATGCAAAGAATTTTTTTCATAAAATCATTTATATTGCCTGTTTCTCTGGTAATTTAACTGCCAAACTGATAGCCAAAATTTTCCACATCTTCGGTATATCTTTGTTTGACCAGCTCTAAAAGTTCGGGGGTGTAAAACTCCGTATAAGAAGGATATTGAGATAGTTGGCGCAGTTGAGCGGGAGTGTAGTCGGCATAATCTTCTGTGCTAAGGTTGCCAGTAACTTCTGCCCGTTTGCTACGATTTGCCCACCCTAAGTTAGTTGTTACTCCAATCCGTTCGGCGATCGCTTTAAAATCAGAGTCCAGGGTTTCGATGCGACCGAGATAGTCAAACTTATTTTGATTAATAAACATCGACTGGGGTTGCCAATGCCCATCTATCTCTTCATTTTCATGAGTCAACAAATATTCAATAAATTCTTTAAACGTGATGCCACGGGAGTAATCTACTGGTAATTTTTGGCTGTGGTAGTGTTCTTCTACTACCTGTTTACCAGGAGAGCTGGATTGTTCAATATCTATGGGTTTAACAAATTTGTTTAAGTAAGCAGAAGTCAGACGATCCCAAGGATTTCTGACAATGGTAAATTTAAAATAGTCAGGGTTATCCAATAATGCCATCGCTTCTTGAGGACGATGGAGGTAGTTAGCAAAAAAAGAAAGACTGTGGTCTACATAAGCATGGAATAATTTGGGGGGAAGATTTAGAACTTCGGGCTTATTTTCTAAATCGCTTAACTCTACGGCAAATCGTTTAAAGCTAGAACAAGCAACTTTAGGAATGGGACAGTAGACAAACTTATACTTATGATTAGCAATATAAGCTTTTTCTGCCCAGGGTTCTTCTAACCAACCAGGTTTAGTCTTGAAAATTGCTTTATCGGCGATCGCTTTAGCAGCCACCGCATAATAGTTTATAGCTCGTGCGATCTTGCCTGCTTTAATAAAATTATTGGCTAAATAAGCGGGGGCTTTACTACCAGAATCATTAAGCTGTAGCAAACCAGTAATAGTATTGATTTGAGTTGTTTTTAATATAGGCATTTTGATTAAAAGTAATTAGGTAATATTTGTTATTGTGTTTGCTGTCTCAAAAGGGTTTTTTGATGTTGATGATAGCGATGGGCAGCCACACCTATCCCCAAAAAAGCCCAAAAGATGACTCCTTGGACTCCTGCTAGGGGACTATTAAGGGGCAAACGAGCTACGATCGTCATCACAACCCCCCTCGTGGCAGTAGCAAAGGCATCGTTTCCGCTAGCCGACTGATAAAACAGGTTAGAAATTAACAGTAATATTCCCCCCATATAAAAAGCCGTTCCCACCCAACCGAGATTCATTAATAAGGCTAGTAGGGTACTATCGTATTGTCTGCCCCCCAATCCATCCCCTAACCAATTGGTCAAAGCGTCCCCAAGAACTTCTTCATAAGTATCTTGTCTGGCACTAGCACTACCATCGCTCTCTAAACTAGTAAAGGTAGAAAATCGCTCTGTGATTCCCGAAAACCGATTTATTTGAGTCATCGGAAAAATACAGAGAGAAATGATTAAAAAGACGGCAATCAGACGAATTTGAAACTTTTCTTTTAAAGAAAAAATCAAAAAGAAAAAGCCGACAGCCCATCCCAACCAGCTAGTCCGCACCATTGCCAAGAGAAATGACAAATAGCCAGCTACTTGAGCGGGTATACTCAATTTATTAGTGCTACATAGCAGCATCAATAAGCCAGCCGCCATAAATCCCGCAAAAGGTTCGGGCGAATTGAGGGTAGAATAAACGCGACATTTTAAGGCTTCAAACCCACCATCACAAATACTGTCAATCGGTGCATTTCTTAGCCAGTTGACTTCCCATTGAGGCAGAAGCAAATATTGGATTACCCCATATATACCTACTACCAAGACTCCGTATAAAAAAACCCGTTCAAAATTGCGTTTATATTCGGGATAGCTGCGCCAGTTGGTATAGATATGGAAACCAAAAATTACTGGCGTAAACCAATCTAAAGATGCAATAACCAGTTTTGAGGGAGTACGAGTTAACGTACCCACCATCAAGCTATAAAATAGACCAATCAAAGCCAAAATAAATGGCGTTCCCAATTTACCAAGACGGTTTAGTTTGGGAATTTGCTCGTATAGAGTAATCGAACAAATAGCAGTAACTAGAAAAGGAGCTAATAAGATCGGACTTGGTTCGGTATAAACACCTCCTATATCTGCCAAACGGCGCACAAAAGGGGTCAAAAACCACAGCCACCAAGTGAAGCCAAGATACAAAATTGGATAGCTATTGTAGAGAAAGAATCCTACCAATAAAGATGCTAGAGGAAACAAAATAGTGATAAATCTTCCCAGAGGTGAAATGCAGCTAATTGCTCCCAAAAAGATTATTCCAGCAATAGCAGTCCAAGCGGAAGCTGGTTCTAAACCCAGAGAAAATGTCTTAGTTCGATTAGTTGCCATAATTTTAATTCACCTCTAGTAGCTTGGGTTGAGAGAGGGATTGTTGATCTCGATGCTGTTGTTCAAAAAGATCGAGGTAGTTACTAGCGGTATCTTTCCAACTGTGGTTTTGAGCAATAGCTACTCCTGCTTGTCCCATTTTCTCGGCATGTGTAGGATTTGCAGTTATGGTAGCGATCGCCTGAGTTAATGCCGATACATCTTCCGTATCAGACAAAACAATTCCCGATTCTGGAGTTACCAAAGCCGCAACCCCCATTGATTCGGTAGTAATTACAGGTAAGCCACTTGCCATTGCTTCTAAAACTACCAAACCAAAAGTGTCATAGCGTGAAGGAACGACAAACAAATCTACCCCTCGCATAATTTCGGCAACATCCCGACGATAATCTAAAAAATGAATGCGATCGCTTATCCCTAATTCTTGGGCTAGCTGGGGATAAGGACTGCCTTTTAAATGTCCCGCCACAGCTAAATGAACATCAGGTAGGGGTTGTAAAGCCCGAAGTAGAGTTGATAAATTCTTGCGGGGTAGTTTTATATCTCCCACAAACAAAGCTAAAGTTACATTTTCTGGAAGCCCCAAACTTTTTCGGTTTGCTATATCTGGATAAAATTCTTCTAGCTCGACTCCATTGTTGATTACGCCAATTTTAGATTCATCAATGCCCGTAGCAACTAATTCTTGACGTAGAGTTTCCGAAACTGCTACTAAATAAGGTGCGTCAGGAAAAAGTCTTTTTTGCCATAAAGAAAACCATTTGGCTACTATCAAATGATAAAGACTGCGGGGAGTTCGTTTAATTTGCCAGGGATGAAAAGGAGATCTAGACCAATTATCAAACCAAAAATGACAGGTAAAAATATCTGCACCCATCCACAATCTGGCATCGCTAACATGAACTAAATCAAATTCATCCCGATTTTTACGCAACCATTTGGTTGCTCGATAGCTAAAATCGATAAAAGATAGAATTTGAGTTGGCAATTTTGAAGGCAGCCTAATCCAAGTCACCAATTCGCTACTCAGTAATTTAGCATCTACATTTCTGGCAATTAAAGTTACTTGATGATGGCGACGAATTGCTTCTAAGGCAATTTCATAATTAACCCGCCCTTCACCCGTACGTTTAAAAAAATTGACTGCTACTAAACAAACTTTCATCTATAAATATCTATAAATATCAATTTCGTAATCAAAAAGTGATTATTGTTTAACCAAGTTTTGTTTGGACTGAACTGACTTCAGCACAAAATTCAAATCTTGCTTGTTGAGCAGCAGACTAGGAGGCTCGACCTTCAAAACCGATCTGAAACTGTGGTAGACCAAAATTAATCTAATGGAGCTAGAACAAAGCAAAGCCATTCCTGCGCCCTCCAAACCGAATAGAGGTATGAGTAAAAACATTAAAGGAACACTAATAGCAACCCCTAAACCCTGAAGCAAAGTAACAAATCCTGGTTTTCCCACCGCCATAAAAGCTTGTAAAAATACCCAGACAGTACCACTAACAATTACTTCTACTAGTAAGATTCTAAATACGGTTAGTGCCGCTAGAAACCTTTCGCCATAAAGGGAATCTAAAACCACAGGAGCAATTAAGGCGACAACAGTTCCCGCACAACAAGTTAAAGCCAAACTGACTCTTGCCGCTCTGCCAGTCAAGGCTACGACTTCTTTGGTGGGACGACCAGCCACTGTTGGGAAAAGCACCGTGACAAAAGAGGTTTGAAACATACTCATCATGCGGGATAAACTAAGCGCTACTACATATATACCCAAATTATTGCTACTTAAAAGACCAACAATGACAACTTGGCTCAGTTGACCAGATAAAGTTTTGACTAACTCTACCCCATAGGAGCGAAAGCCATAACTCATCAATCGCCGATAAGCTGCGGTCAAACCAGTCCACTGAAAGTTAAATATTTGTCGTAGATAAGCTACTCTAGAAGCAAAGACAATAATTCCAGGCAAAATATATGCCATCGCTGCATTGTAGGAATTCATGTTGTCAGTAACCACAAAGCCTAATAAAAGCATCAAAGTACCCAGAGGCATCATGTATTTTCCTACATTGGAAATAGTGAACTGAGAAGAAGCTTCCAAAGAAACTGCAAACAACTGAGCTAATAGAAAAATTGGCACAATTGGCATAAACAACTGAGCCACCCGAATCATTTCGGGTGGATATTGAGATAACCACTGAGGTAAAAATAAAACTCCTACAATAGCCGAACCTGTACTGATTACGGCACAAATGATTACCGCAGCCGAAAATAGTCTATTTCTCTCTTCAGGATAGCGACGCAAATTGTAAACCAAAGCCGAAGGTATACCCAAAGTAACTACATTTGCCAGAAATTCTGGCCATAGTATTAAAGCTGCTTGTTCTCCTCTACCTTCAGGTCCTAAAGTTCTGGCGGTGATTATTCCAGTTAAAACATTAATTGCCAAGATTCCTAACATGACAATTATGGTTTGAGCTGTAGCAGCTACGCTACCTTTTCCCCGAAAAATCCAACTAACTTTCTTGCTGATATTGTGGAACATTTTATGGTTTTTCGATAAATTGCTAAAAATTAAATATTTAATAATTCGTAAAATTGGTCTGAGTTAGGGGAAATATTGCTGGAGAAATAACCAAGCCAAATTGCTTACTATCTAAATTAAGTAAGCTTTAGAGCTTTGCGGTTTGATGACTATAACTTTTACCTTGAAACAATCGCAATACAGCCAACCAGATAATTTTAAGATCTGAATATAAAGACCAGTTGCAAAAATAGTTATAACTTTTGTTGGATATTGCTCTTAAATCCGAACTTGGCGATCGCCAGGGAGTAATACTTAGAACCCCAGGAACGGTATTTAAAATTTTACGCTGATTGGTGTTAAGAGTTAAAGCTTCATCTAAGGAAAAAGGATAATAACCGACAAGGGTCATTTCGCCTCGCAAAACATTAATTAATTGCGGTAGTTTGTGTAGTCCCAATCTCAATATTTGACGATTGCCGAAGCTGTTGGAGTGAATGTCTGCCCAGGTAAAAGTTCTGTATACTAATCCTCTTTTGCCTACGCATAATTGTTTTTCTAAGATAGTTTTGCCAGCTAGTTTTTGTTTAATGGCGATCGCGAATGCTACAGGACTTAAAATCAACAGTGCCAATACAGCCATTACAAAGTCAATCAATCTTTTAAGTTTCCACGCTCGAGTTTTTTGCAATCTAGATAGATTCAAGTCTGAAGCACTATGTAAGAATACTTTTTTGTCAGTTTTTTCGGCAGCTATAGTCCAGGTGCGTATTTCTGCTTCGCTTGCTTCAGAAGGTACGCGAATCAATTTAATCGGAGATTTTTGCAAACAGCGAGTCAACCACCAATCAGATTTTAAAGCAGTTGCGTTAATCATATTGAAATCGCTGTTGATATTTACTATCAGCATTTTGTTACGCCACTGTAATTGGTATTGAGGCTTAGAAAATGATTCTGTATTGGAATCAGAATCCAAACCAAAAGTTTTAATTTTAGTTATTTGTACGTGATTGACCATTATTTTTATATTCCAAAAATATTAAAATTGAAATTATTAGATTTTCTGGTTCTAAACTTTGGCAGAGGTTAGATAGCGTTTGTTTTTCGCATATCTCTTTTGAGCTTCTTTCGAATCGTTGGCCACGATTCCTACCAGATTCAAGCGATCAAGCAGGTTAAATGTTTCTGACACTTCTGTAAAGCTGGCTTTTTCTAAACGAGCCACTACTATTGTTCCACTACAGCAGGATGCAACTTTAATCGCATCAACCATGCCAATACTGGGAGGAGTATCAACTAAAACCAAATCGTAGGTATTTTCGACTGTCCTAATCAGCTCCTGTAGCTTTTCTGAACTAAGCAATTGAACGGGATCGAGCGCCACCGAACCAGAAGTTAAAACATCAATGCTGAGATTAGATAAAGCAACTGTCGATGTATGAGGTATCTTAGTTTTTCCTGCCAATAAATCAGACAAGCCAATTTCATTATTAATCCCTAATTTTTCGTGAATACTCGAACAACGTAGATCCGCGTCAATCACCAACACTTTTTTCTGACGTCGAGCCGCGCTCAAAGCCAATCCCAAGGCGATAGTAGATTTTCCCTCTCCAGGTATAGCGCTAGTAACCGCTAGCGACTTAATTTGGCGATCGTGCTTGTTTTGACCAGTTAGGACATTTTCATACACCAAATCGAGGGATTCGCGGAATGGCAGCCATTCAATAATTTTGATGGATAATTCTTTTTGGCGATCGCCAGCAAAAAAGGGCAGGCGAGATGGAAATCCCTCGTCTTTGACTTTGGATAGCCCTGGTGTAGTACCAAGTAATGGCAAATTAGTGTTATCTCGCAATTGTTTAGAAGCGCGAATTTTGTTATCAGAAGCTTCAATAATGAAAACGCTAACGGCACTGACCAAGACAGCAAATATACCAGACAAGACAATGTCTTTCGGCAGATGAGGACCAACTTTCTCTCCTAACTGAGGAGGCTCGATTACTTCCCAACTAAAACCCCCGCGATCGATTACAATCCCAATTTCTTGGCGATATTCTAGTAATTTCTTTAAAGTTGCCTGATTAACTTCTACTTCCTGTTCTAGACTGTTGTATCTAGCAATTAGGTTGGGAAATTCATTGAGTCTTCTCTTTAACTGCTGTTCTGTTTCGGCTAGGCTACTTACTCTTGCCTCTAAGTCGAGCAGTACATCTTTGGTTGAGTTTAAAGTCTTTATTTTTTCCAAATCCTCTGCATCTAAAGGAGGACGATTTTCTATATCATCTAAATTCGCTGCCGTAAAATCTTTTTCTCCTAAAACTTTTCTGGCTTCCTGCTTTAGAAGTAGCTGTTTATTCTGGCGTTGACTTAACAAACTCTGAATGACAGGACTAGATTCTTTAAATTGGCTCCGTTGCTCTTCTAATTCCAAGTCAACACTTTGTAGTTCATCAACGAGGTTTTGATAGTGTTCAGATAGAGCTAATCGAGAATCGATACTAGCATCAGGAATCAAACCATCCGTGTCAGCTTTGAGAGCAGTATATTTGCTTTGCGTCTGCCTATATCGGGCTTTTAATTCTTCTCTTCTTTGTTGAAGATCTTTCAACCCTTGAGACATACTTAAAGCCTCAGTGGAAGGCGCAATTAAATTGTACTCAGTTAGTAATGCTTCTAAATTTCTCTCGGAATTGGTTAGATTAGCACGAACCTCGGGAATTTGCTTGTTAATAAAGCTCAGTCCTTCTTTAAGGCGTCTACTTTGCTGGTCTAAATTATATTCCAAGTAAACTTTTTGAATTGCTTTTAGGACTCGAAGGGTTCTTTGAGGATTATAACCTCTAAAATTCGCTTGAAAAATTTTAGTTCCAACTTCTCTTTTGTCTTCTTTTTCTTTTAGCTGTTGTACGGTCAGGTAATTTTTAATTTCTTCTACGGTAATATTGGGATAATCAGACTCTAGTTCTTTAACTGCTCTACTCAACAATTGAGAACTACGCATTAGATTGACTTGGGTAGCATAATCAATTTGAACGCTAGATTGGGTAGGGTCGAATTCGTCACTATCGTACTTATTTTGATAGTTAGGCTCAATTAATAATTGCATTGAGCTTTTGTATTCTGGTTTCTGGGTTAGCACCAAAGGTAAAGCAAGAGCCATAACTCCACCGATAACACCTAGAAAAAACGTTTTCCTACGCCAGAAAATTGAAAATATCTCGCCGTATCCTAGTTCTGTAGAATTGTCCGAATTATAAATATCTTGATTCATGCAATTACTAAAATTTAAGATCTATATCTTAATTAAACATTTAATATTTTTAACCGAAAATTTCTAGAGTAGAAGAGCCATAAAATTCTTCGATAATTCTTCTTACTTTGCTGAGAAATACCGATTCTGAAAAGTTATTAACTGCATGATCTCGAATTTTGCCATAGTCCCAATCTGTTTTTTCTGCTTCATACAAAGCTTTATGAAGAGCTTCTGGGGTTTGAGGGGAAAATAAAACTCCTGTTTCGCCATTAACTTGTGTATCTAGAACCCCTCCAGCACCATATGCAATTACAGGAGTACCGCTAGCATTAGCTTCTATAGGCACTAAACCATAATCTTCTAGTGCCATAACAATTACCCCTTTAGCTTTAGCCATTAACTGATTGCGAAAATCATCTTCTACATAGCCTAAAAATTGCACGTTGTTTAAAGCCAATGACTCTAGCTTTTCTTTTTCAGGGCCATCGCCTATGACAACTAAGGGCCAACCAAGCCAGTTGAAGGCTTCGATTACGATATCAAGTCGCTTATAGCTGATCATGCGAGAAGATACAAGATAGTAATCATCCTTGACATCAGAAAAAAGTGATTGATTGGTATCAATAGGATAATTGACAGTTAAAGCATTTCTTTTGTAAAGTCTTTCAATTCTTTTAGCAACTGTACTAGAGTTGGCAATATATAGATCTGGTTCTTGAGCGTACTCGACATCTACCTTTCTAATTGAATCAAAAACTCGATTTATTATAGGGGAGAATGATTTGAAGCCACTATTTTCTTCTAGATAGGTTTTGGTATCCCACAAAAAACGAGTCACATTGTGGCAAAAACAAATATGCATCGCACCAGGCTTTTTACGTACCGCCTTAGCAAAACAAGAAGTACTGCTAATAATTAGATCGTAATCCTGTAAGTCTAAAGATCTAAATGCTGGGTAATAAAAAGGAACAAACAGACGGAAATACCTGGCTATCCCTGGAACACTTTGCAGAAAAGTGGTGTTTACTTCTCTCCCTCCCATGTTTACTGTTTCATCTTCGCTGTATATAGATGTATAAATATCACCTTTAGGAAAATAAGAGCAGAGCATTGCAAATATTCTCTCTGCGCCACCTCTTTGGGTTAAATAATCGTGGACTAAAGCTATTTTCATAAAATAACAAGCCTTGTGATGGCTATTTTTATATCTGGAGTAATCTTCATTAGTAATTTGCTAAATTTTCTAAAATTTAACATTTAACGCTTTTTTAAACTTATATTTATAAATCGCAAATTACATTTCAAAGATGGTACATCAAATGATATGTATCTTTGGTAAGTAATAAGTGAGGTTTTAGTAGCTAGCTTGAGAGGAAGGTTTCGTCGTGCTAAGAGGATGTCTGAGAAGTAAAAAATAATGCGATCGCTCTATTGAAATCAGAAAAACTCTCGCTATACTCAATTTTTAACGACTCCACGTTGCCGATAGGCGCAAGGGAATATGTGCTCGTTAGTCAATAGCTTAAAAAGATAGATAACGAGAGTAATGAAAATATCATATCGTACAGATTTGACTGAAGAACAATGGGAATTACTACGTCAATTAAAACGTCATGACTGGATCTACACTCATCGAGATTTTTTATTGCGTGGCAATTTTCAATTTAGGTTGTTGTCAGCTAGAAAGTAAGCAAATAGTAACCAAAAAACTCAAGGGTGTAGTGTGATACAGATTGAATATTCTTTAAAATATATTGTCTTGTGATATTTATAGTACTAACATTATTGTTGATATTTTTGAGCTTAAAGGATCAGAAAATCTAGCACAAAAGTAGAAAATAAAACTGATAATATTATTTTAAATCGAAGAAATTTAAATTATAATGAAGAATAAAGTTTTCGGATTAGGATTAAGTAAAACAGGAACATCCTCTCTAACCAGAGCCTTGACTTTACTAGATTATAAATCTGCTCATTTCATCAAAATTCATAACTTTGATAAGTATGATGCTATTACAGACACTCCCATTCCAGTAATTTATCGAGCATTAGATCGTCAATATCCCCAAGCAAAGTTTGTATTAACTATTAGAGATGCTGAAGATTGGGTTAAGTCTTTTGAAAATCATATCATAAGACAAGATTGGCAAAATAGATACTCTAAAATGCGTAGTGATGCTTTATTGGTAACAATGCAATTATATGGAACTATTAACTTTGATCGCCAAAAGTATCTCGACGGATATCATCGATATCATCAAGAAGTACGAGATTATTTTGCCAATCGAAAACAAGATCTTTTAGTTATGAATATTTGTCAGGGAGATGGGTGGGAAAAACTTTGTCCGTTTTTGGGTGTTTCCGTACCAGAAACTCCTTTCCCTGTTAAGAATGCTAAAAAAAATATTACTAAATCAAAACAGATTGCAAGTCGTTTACTTCACAATATAGGTTTGATTCAATAGTTTTTTGGTAGTGAATCAAAAATATGTGAGTCGTTTCATAGGCGTGTTTTGTGATTATTTGTCTCGATCTTACCTTTTTTATTCGCGAGCACTTTTTAATTGACCACACGCCCTAATTATGGGCAATGGTTTCCTAGCTTTTTCTCCCAAAATCAATTTAATCGGCGTTTGCGAAAATTGGGACACATGTTGGAAATGCTATGCCGAAAATAGCTTCGACAGCTAGGAGGAAAGATGCAACTAGTTTTGTGATTGATACCAAACCAATACCTGTAATGGGATATCAAAGAAGCAAACGATATAGCGATTTTCGTGGAAGTGCAGATGCGAACGCTCCGCGTTCCAGTCGTCGCAAGACGACGATCTGCGCCCTCGGCGCTGCGATATTGCGCTGCCAGAAAAATGAAGTATTTTGGGTTACAAGCTGGTCATGCTATCTACTCTCAAAGGATTGCCAGTTAGCTATGAATTAGCTGTTGCTAATACTGATGAACGTCAAGCTGTAGAAGGAATTTGAGAAACTGTTCGCAATTGCGGTATCTATGGCGATAAAGGTTTGATTGGAAGAGAAATCTAGTTTATTAACACTTCTTGTCCAGCAGTTTACCATCCTATTAGATACCTGCTATTTTTCTTAAACAATATTTTTATTATTTGCGCGATCGCCATAGACCCAAGCAATAAATAACTACCTACCCCAAACCAAATTAAATAATTCCCCTCGTAGCTTAAATTGTTTTTTACCACAACCCATCTTCCTATGCTCATTAAAATAGGATGAATAAAATAAATAGCAAAACTTCTCTGAGCTAGCCACTCCAAAGCTTTAATATCTATTTTTTTACAATAATAGAGCAGAGACATTAATAAAAAGCAAATTACTATTTTCTGAATCAAAATAATATCAATCTTATTTACCGACCAAACATCAAAATTACTACTAAGCAAAACAAAATCTTGCTTAGCACTTCCAGGGTTTTCCCAAAAAAGAGCTTGCATAAATGCTAATGATATAGCTATTACAGAGAAAACTACTGTTTTACTTTTCATATACGAATAAATATGGTTTCTATTTTTAGAGGCATAGCAACCTAAAATATAAGTAGGAAGAAAATAAATAGTTGAATGAATGGGATTAAGATTATCAACTGGACGATGTATAATTAAAGCAACGCCTAACAAAAAAATAATTGTAGGCAGACAATATTTGGATTCAATTAACTTTATTATTAAAGGAGAAAGCAAAAATAAAATCATTCCAGTGGGAACATACCAGTAACCAACAAAAATTTTACCTGTTAACACATACCATAATAGAGATAGTAGGTCATTATTTGTTGCCCAATCAGCTACATAATGTCTGTTTTCCAAGTAAAAAACCCTGAAAATAATAGGAACAATCGATATTAATAAGTAAGGAACAAAAACATAACTTATTTTCTTTTTTATAAATGTTGGATATTTAAAACTGTTCGCTTTTTTGACGAAATATATATGATGAAACAAAAAACCAGAAATAAATATAAAGTATACGCTTCCGTGTTTAATTAAAGAAAAAAAAGTTCGATCAAATACTGTATCCACATCAATATTAGACAATCCATAGCTATGACCAAAAACAATAGCGACTATGGCAAGTCCTCGAAAATAATTGATTGAGTTTAAAAAACCTGTATTCATGTGTTTGCAAATTTATACTAAGTCAGGAAAATATTATTAATTTTAAGCAAAATTTTATACATCTAAATGTAGTACTAATTGCTATTATTTCAAAGGTAGTAGTAATTATCAAAAATAGCTAAAGATACAAGAAACTCAACTGGTATTTTAATTTTCTAAAAGTTATCTTCAATCATTTTCAAAGTAAATATAATTCATTTTTTATTACTCTGGGGCAAATTTATTAAATTACAAGCATGTTTACTTTTCCACTAGGGATGGTAAAAAAAGGTAAAGATCCTGAAAAGTCAACATTATAAAGTTGAGCCTTATGATTAAAAGCAATAGTTTCTAATTGAAAATAGTTAGCTTGAATACTTATTTGAGAAAATAGTTTAACCTTGACTATCTTTTAAACCCTCGCTAATAGACACAAGTGCTTTAAACTATTAATTCCATATAGCTTTTATACTTAATTCTCAAAGCTTATAATTAAGATATATCCAGCTCGCCAAACCATAATTTAGAAATTGAAACTATAAGATATTTGAGGAATTCATTTATTTTATAGAGATGCGTCTATTAGCCAGCTATAAACTTAACTGTTGGTGATGTTTTTTCTCATGATGTCACCATTTTATATTTAGCTTTTTCGTTTTTATAATTCTATCATTTCATAGTCGTGAAGGATGGATAACTTTGCTACTTTTTGAGCTTTTGATTACTATTTAGATACAATTACTTACTTTTGACTCTCTAACGGCTGAAGCACATGAGATTTATTTCAATTGGATCTGGTCAAATATTAGATGGGGAAATACGGCAGCACATAGGGCTGGATTAACTTCTCAGCGATGGACCTGGAACGAGCTTGTTAGCTATCCCACAGTTTTTTGATTCACTACCTGTTATTCTTCTGCCTAGACCGATGAAAGAGAGATATGATGAATAATGGAGATCGAGAAATTCAAATTCAAAGAGAATACTACAGACGAACGGCTCAACAATACGAGCTTGCTCATGTCAATCAAAATGACGAGCATTTTTTTGCTCTATCTTTTATGCTTTCAACTCTCGATTTCTTAAATGTTAAGTCTATTTTAGATGTAGGTTCTGGCACTGGTAGAACTATTAAATACATTAAAAAACATCGACCAGATATCAGAATTATGGGTGTAGAGCCCGTTCTCGCATTGAGAAACATTGCTTACAGTCATGGAGTAAGCCAGAATGAATTAATATCTGGCGATGCTACTAACTTACTTTTTAGGGATAATGAATTCGATTTGGTTTGCGAATTTGGAGTATTGCATCATATCAAAGAACCAGATAAAGCCGTGTCAGAAATGTTGAGAGTAGCTAAAAAATCAGTTTTTATTTCTGACAATAACCATTTTGCTCATGGATCGCGGTTTCTACGTTTTGCGAAATATTTACTCGATATTTTGGGACTGTGGAAATTCGCTTATTTCATCAAAACTAAAGGAAAAGGTTACACTATATCGGATGGAGATGGTTTGTCTTATTCATATTCAGTATTTGATAATTATCTTCAGATCGAACAGCAATGCCAGAAAATTCATTTATTAAGTACTAAGAAAAGCCGAATTAATTTATATCGTACTGCTTCTCACATAGCTTTGTTGGGAATTAAATAGCTAAGTAGCTCCACCTTCATAAACACATATTAAAGAACATCATAGATGTTAGAGATGTCAGGTACGATAACAAAATTATTTTCTGTAATCTCCCTCCATCATTTCCAGCAATGCGATCGCTTCCATCTCCACCAGAAACCAGATCGTTTTTTAGTAATCTAAATCAAAACCGTCGAAAAAAATATTCAGATATTCTGAGTAAAATTAGTAATGATTAATTGATAAATAATCTTTATTAGCATTAAAAATAGAAAGCAATCGCTTTATAAAAAAGCGGTTGCAAATAGATGAATTAAAAGATAAATTTACCAATCAAATTTTTAGAGGACATCGTTGATATCAGAAATATCAGGAATAGAGACAAAGCTATCCTCAGTAATCGCATCGGCAGATACTTTAACTAGCAGAGCTAACTCCTCACCTGTTTCACTAACACCAAGAATGACGTTGTTACCCTGTTGGGTAAGGGATATATCAGCAAAAGTTAGTTCTCCTTCTACCAGACCAATCTTGTCTTCACTGGGGTCAAAGTCATTAATGCGGTCTGTGCCATCATCGTTACCAAAAACGAAAGTATCGCTACCTGCTTGTCCAATCAGAGTATCGTTACCAGTCACCCCCATAAGGAGGTCATCACCAGCACCACCGCGAACGAAATCATTACCTGCATCGCCACTGAGGAGGTCGTCCCCAACACCACCGTTAATGCGATCGCTGCTGTCACCACCAAAAATACTGTCGTTGCCAATACTCCCATCAATACGGTCTAGATCGTCTCCTCCAGAAATAATGTCATCACCATCTAAACCGTCGATCCGATCTGCTCCAGCACCACCATGAATGATATCTTTTTTTGCTGTTCCCTGTAGGGTATCGTTGCCATCTGTACCAATAATTTCATTGATAGTTTTAGCAAATTCAACTACTCTGGGACGCTCTGGAAAGCTACCATTTACTAGTCTGGAGACATAGGGGATAGTTTCACCATCATCAAAATAATCCCCATCTCCGTTTAAATCAACCAAACGGAAAATATTATCTCCATTATCATCAAATCCGTTAGAAGTAACAGCTAGTTCGTTATTCTTTCCCGCGGCAACAGAAAAACCAACATCAAAGCTAAAACCTTCAGGTACAGCATCACTATTCCAAACTTCTGTAGTGGTTGGGGAATCCCCATCTTCAATTTTAAGGACTGAATCATTGAATAGGTCTAGAGCAAATAAGCTCTCGTGATTGCTGGAAACACTAAAAGTAAAGACTCCCTCTACTAGAGCTTCTACTTCGGTGGCATCAATATCACCACTACCATCCGTATCTTCTGCTCGATAAATTACAGGACTGCCTCCTGCGGTATCAGCAATATAGGCAGTATCTCCGATAAAAGTAATTTCAAAGGGTGAGGAAGCTGGATTGAGAGCTTTTAAATCTAACCAAACACTGGATTCTCCTGAATCGTTGGCATCGCCATCTCCGTTGAGGTCTTCTGTACGATAAACAAAATCACCATTGGGGGTTCCTCGTGTGTCGGCTTCGACAACGTAAATTGCCCCATCGCTCCCTTGGCTCAAGCCATTGGGGGTAAGTAGAGGAAATCCCTCGGCATTGGTTGCATCGAACCAGACATTTGCTTCTCCTGCGTCTAATGCATCACCATCTTTATTTAGGTCAATTAAACGATACACGCTATCAGTGTTGCCATCACCATAGAAAACCGTACCATCTTCGATTGAAAGAATAGTAAAAATATTTCCTGTAGGGTCGGTTAAACCAGAAGCGTTGGTTTCATCAAAATAAACCTTAACTTCTGAAGGATCGTTAGCGTCTCCGTTACCATCTAAATCATTAGCTATATATAACGTATCGAGAGTTTGGTCGCCAAAGAAAATCGCTCCCCGTAAATCAAAATTACCTGAAGAATTTTGAGTAGTCATAGTTTATTAGTTTGAGAGGTTAAAAAATTATTTCTTAGTTTGTGAGTAAAGCGATCGCCATCAATAAATATGATCGCTTTACTCAATTAATTAAGTCAACTGAAATTGTTCGCAGCGTAATGAACAATTTTTCACTTAGAGAACATCATCAATATTAGAGATATCAGGAACAGTGACAAAGCTATCTTCGGTAATGTCATCAGCAGATACTTTAACCAGCAGAGCCAACTCTTCGCCCGTACCACCAACACCTAGAATGACATTGTTACCCTGTTGAGTGAGAGTAATATCGGCAAAAGTAAGTTCTCCCTCTACCAGACCAATCTTGTCTTCACTAGGATCGAAGTCATTGATGCGGTCTGTGCCATCGCCGTTACCAAAAACAAAGGTATCGCTACCCCCTTCTCCTCGCAAGGTATCATTGCCAGTGACACCCATTAAGAGATCATCTCCAGCACCACCTCGAATTTCGTCATTACCAGCATCGCCACTAAGGAGGTCATCGCCAGCATTACCATTAATTAGGTCAGCGTCTGCACCGCCGAAGATGCTGTCATTGCCGTCATTACCTGTAATGCGATCGCTATTATCTCCGCCAGAGACTATGTCATCCCCGCCGTTAGCCGTGATGCGGTCTGCTCCAGCACCACCGTGAATGATATCAACACTATCAATACCTTGGAGGGTATCGTTGCCATCGGTGCCATTTATTTCATTAGGAATAATTAACGGCTCAATATACCTAGCGCCAGGACGGAAATCTTGATTATTGACGGTATAAATATCAATATCTTCTCCTGTATTGGGGTCGGTAACAATTACTCCATCTCCACCGCTCCAAATAATCTTGCCATTGCCTAGTTCGTAAGCTGCACGGACGATATTGGCAAAACCGTCTTCTGCGTCGAAAAAATCTACTTGGTTGCCTTGAGAGTCGTATTCGTAAATCCCTCCAGGTCGAGAGAAACCACCGACTAAGACATTACCATTTGATTCTCTTAAAGTAATTTGCTGAGGAAAATCAATGCCTGTTTCGCCATCAGATTCGACAAAAGTGCCTAAGAAAGTACTATCAACGCCATTAATAGAATAGCGATCGATATCTTCTCCGCCGTCACTGTCGCGGTTAACATCGGTAATTAACAATTCACCATTGTAGGCTTTGATATCAAAAGGATCTCCTGTATCGAAAAAGCCTAGATTATTGCCTTCCGTATCGAAAACGACCACTACTTCTCCATCCCCAGGAGCATCATTACCATCGCCACTATTGGAGACATAAACTAAGCCGTCAACAAATTCTATACCGCGAATATTATCCAAGCCATCAGTATCGCCGTCGAAATCGCTGTCATCTACTCGATTAATATAATTACCCTGGAGGTCAAAACGGAAAATAGAATCAGCTACTTGGTCGCTGACCCAGATTTCATCATCAACCTGAATCGCATTCAAAGGCGTAGTAAAGATTCCCAATCCTGTTTCATCCGAGCCATCGATAAAATTATCATCAACCAAAGAACCGTCATTGGCATCAAATAGAAGAATGCGATCGCGAACTGAATCGGGAATCATTACGAAACTTCCCGCTATGGTTTCAGTAGGAGTTACTTGAATTGGCTCTCCTAATTCATCTAGGCTATCTTGAATACTATCGAGATAAGTCTCCCCTACTTTGCCTGTATCGATTAACTGTTGAGTGGTTTGGGTTAGAAAAGCAATATCTTCATGAGTACTATAACCCAGAGGATAACCAAATTCATCGCTCCAATCATCAATATGAATCAGAGAAGAAGAAGTTGGTTTGGATTTACTCCAAAGATTTAGTCCAGTAAAACCATCACCTACAGCAGTTTTTTCGCCGACATTAATACCGTCTGGCTCGGTAAAAATACCATCGGTAAGAACTTCCCCTGTATTGGTATCGTAGGCAAAGTTAAATTCAGGAAAGGTCAGATGATTGTCAAGGTAGGTTCTGAGTAAATTACCATTAGGCTCGTAGAAAGAAATATCAAAAGATAGTAAATCTTCTTCCCGAACGATGCCATCAGTAGGGATTGCGTCATCATCGTAGCTAAACTGACCAAGAACGCTGAAACCAGCGATTTGACCAGTCCAGGAAAAATCAAAGGTTGCTTCACTAGCTAGGGAATTTGGCGTAGTCATGGGTTTTAAAAATAAAAAAATAATCGATATTAATTACTAGTTACTGTTCTATGGGAACTCCAGTTGATGTTGCGACACTCAATTTTTACTAGGTGGCGATCGCTTTTTTAAGAGTTAAAGGCGATCGCCAAAGTAGAAATTAAATCATTGAGATTAAATCACATCGTCGATATTAGAAATGTCGGGAACAGTGACAAAGCTATCGTCAGTAATCGCATCGGCAGATACTTTGACTAGCAAAGCTAACTCTTCACCCGTACCACTGACACCAAGAATAGTGTTGTTACCCTCTTGAGTCAGAGAGATATCGGCGAAAGTCAGTTCTCCGTCTACCAGACCAATTAAATCTTCACTAGGATCGAAGTCATTAATGCGGTCTGTACCATCGCCATTACCAAAGACAAAGGTATCGCTACCCGCTTCTCCGATTAAGGTGTCGTTACCAGTGACACCCATCAGTAGGTCGTCGCCAGCACCACCTCTGATTTCATCGTTACCGCCATCACCACTGAGGAGGTCATCACCAGCACCACCATTAATGCGGTCAGTGCGATCGCCGCCAAAGATGCTATCGTTGCCATCACCACCATTGAGGCGGTCTAGGTCAGCACCGCCAGAAATGACATCATTACCATCATTACCATTGATGCGGTCGGCTCCATCTCCTCCGAGAATGAGATCGTTACCATCAGTTCCATTCAGGCGATCGTTACCGTCGGTACTCTCGATTTGATTGAGTTCATCATTGATGGTGATGTTGAGGCTAGTATTAGCTCCTAAATCGTAATTCTCACCATCGAGGAGGTTGAATTCAAATAATTCTGAGCCTTCCCCTGGTCCATCATCAAACACAGCTAAGGTAATGGTAGCGGTATTTTCTACCATCGTACCGAAGAAACCACTAGCCTCACCGTTGGGTGACAGGTCTCCTTCAAAACCAGTGGTGGTTATCTGAGGAATACCTTCTTCATCGGTAGTGACAAATTCCCCTAAAGCAGCAGCAGTGTCGCTAGCAACGCTGATTTCAATTCCCCCGTCAGGAATTTCTCCTTCTGCAGTCAAGGTGATAGTTAGTTCCTCTCCCTCACTTAGTTCGGTAGGTTCGGCATCAATACTGACTACTGGTCCACCAATACCATCTACGCCATCAATAATCGTGACATTGACGCTTTGAGCATCGGGGTTAATAGTGTAGTTAGCATCGGGAACGGGTAAGATTGAGGGATTATAGACAAATGGCTCTTCGGCAACGTTATCATCAAATACTGCAGTAGTCAGAGAACCTGTAGGCGCAGAGAGTAAGTAATCTACTGTGAAACGACCAGGAGAGGTTTCTTCAAAATCAAAGAACTCTAGATTTTCAAGCTCAAAAATATTGAAATCTATCTGATCGCCAGTGTCAAAAAAGTTTTCATCAAAGCGAATGATGACCCCTTCTTCGGGAAAGTCACCATCAACCGTGAAGTTTAGAACTAATTCCGTACCTTCTTCCTCATTGAGTAGGTCCGTTGAAGCAGTGAAACTAACAACAGGGACATCGGAATCAATTTCTTCAGTAACCACAGCATCGATGCGAGTATCTCCGATATCCGCACCCGCTAGGTCGTTTAGACCCAAAGCAGTTGCCAACTCTGGTGCTAACAGTAAGTCTGCATCACCCAAATCAAAATCTCCATTGGAGACACTGACATCATCTGGATTACCCACATCAAAGAGGACTTCTAAGCCTAGTGGGTCATCTAAAGTATCGGCAACAAAGAAACCGCTAGCAGTCTCCGATACACGGCTGGGGTCGAAACCGATAGAGAATTCACCAAGGGTGAATTGAGCATCACCTAGAGCGATCGTAATTGTGCCGTCGTGTTCTATAGTTCCTCCCAAAGGAGTAAAAGGCACTGGAGCAAAGCTAAAATCAGTCTCTTCGGTAATGGCGAATCCAACTTGGAAGTCTTCAGAAAATGGTTCGGCTTCACTATCGGCACTCACCAAGGTTATTCCCGCAGCCTGTTCCAGTAGGGGGAAATCGAGGAAGACACTAGTGACCCCCGATTCTACAGTAAATACGGCATCTTCGCCACCGTCATTAATAGTTAAAGTTACTTCTTCTGAACCATCGATCAGACCGTAACGTTCTCCATCTAGTATGCTAAATGTTATGTCTTCTGCCCCTTCATTAGGTCCATCTTCAAAAACGCTTAGAGTAATCGTTGCCGTATTTTCGGTTAATACAGCAGTAAAGCCACTAGCATCTCCATTGACTTCGGGCAGCTCTGCCAATCCTGTGAAAGTGGGTAAAAAATTGCCATCTTCATCGAAGATGTTAAATTCGCCAATTGTTCCGAAAGTATCACTATCGACATTGATCTCTAAGCCACCATCGGGAATATCTCCCTCGGCAGTGAAGGTAACGGTTAGGGTATCTCCTTCTTCGAGGCTGGTGGGTTCAATATTGAGACCAATGGCAGGGGTGTCTGAATTCGGTACGCCGTCACTGATGGTGAATGTAGCCGAAGTGTTATCAGCATCTAATTGATAGCCCTCTAGGTCGAATTCTGCTGGATCTAAAAGAGTGATGTTATAAATCTCATCAGGTTCGGCTACACTGTCATCAAAAGCCTTAAGTCTGATAAAGGCTTCAGGTTGAGTCAATGTCCAGATATCAATGATTTCTCCCTCTGGGGTAAAAATAAAATCTGTAGATTCTATTCCGCTTACCTGTTCGGGATCGGTGAGATCGAATGCCTCTTCGCGAAAATCTATTTGAGGGTTAAAGAGGGCAGAGGTAGCAATTATTAAACCATCTGGAGGCAAAGTTCCCGTGGTGGTGAAATTGAGGGTAGCAAAGTTGCCTTCTTCTTCGGTAATCAGATCGGGAGTAGCGCTCAGGCTAACTAGCGGCAAATCTTCAAAAGCTCCAGCATAGGAATTTTGGAGGGAGGGAGAGAAAATTAAATTGAAAACTCGCTCCAAGCCCACTCGAACATCTAATTGCCAGGAACTACCAGACTCAGTTAAACCTACTACTTGAGTTGAAGCTGCCAAATTGGCTCCTGTTAACTCAGCTAGTTGGTTCAGGAAAATTTCTCCTTTTCCTTGGGCTACTTGGCAACCATAAATCAGAACTTCTTTGCCTGCCAATACCTGACTCCAAGAAGTTAGCTGTTGTTGATTGTCTTTTAAAGACTGTAAGTCGAGCTTACTATTACCTAAAGATAAACAACCAGGAGAGCCATGAGAAACTAGGTGTAGGCTGGATACATGAGGATATTGCTCTAAGGCTTGGCTAATTTGGCTGATTCCGTTTTGCTGGGAATCCAAAATGAATATATTTGCCCGTCCTTGGATATCTTGAATCAAGGAGTCAATATCTGTAACCTGGCTGTCAATAATGACTAGAGGCTGAAGAGCTAAAGTTTCGGGATTAGTAATTGTAGCCATAGTATTTAAATATGTTTGTGTCATGGTTTTCTACTTGGTTAAATTCTTCAACCGCTCTCTAGAGATATTTCTCAAGCTAAAAGCAATTAAGATTTGTGGTTTCAAGTTAGGGGAAAGGACTGATTTAATCGAGCCAGTATCTTTCCCCTATTGCTAGCTGGGGAGTAATTGTTTTTCTCAGGGGAGCAATAACTAGTAATTACCCTCAACTAGATTGAGTTAAAGCCCTTAATTAAAGGACATCATCAATGTTGGAAATATCGGGAACAGTGACAAAACTATCTTCAGTAATTGCATCGGCAGATACTTTAACCAGCAGGGCTAACTCCTCACCCGTGCCACTGACACCAAGAATAGTGTTGTTACCCTCTTGAGTCAGAGTAATATCGGCAAAAGTAAGTTCTCCTTCTACCAAACCAATGAGATCTTCGTTGGGGTCAAAGTCGTTAATGCGGTCTGTGCCATCGCCGTTACCAAAGACAAAGGTATCGCTACCCGCTTCTCCTCGCAGAGTATCGTTGCCAGTAACACCCATTAAGAGGTCGTCTCCATCACCACCTCGGATTTCGTCGTTACCGCCATCACCACTAAGGAGATCGTCACCTGCATTACCATTGATCAGGTCAGCGTCTGCACCACCGAAGATGCTATCGTTGCCGTCATTACCTGTAATGCGATCGCTGCCATCGCCGCCAGCTAAAATATCATCGCCACCATTGCCTGTAATGCGGTCTGCTCCCGCACCACCATCAATTAAATCATCAGCATCAAGCCCTCTGAGAGTATCGTTGCCTTCTGTTCTGCCATCATCAATGGTCAAGCTGATATTACCCGCATCAGGAGCTACTTCATACTCTTCTCCGTTAGCTAGTTCAAAGGGTAAAATTTCTGTGCCTTCATTAGGTCCGTCATCAAATACTGATAGGGTAATCGAGGCTTCGTTATCGGTTAGGGTGACTAAGAAACCACCTGCATCGCCATCTGCTTCGGGAAAAGATGCAATGTTTACTAAATCGGTCGCAGGATCGATGCCATTATCGCCAAATATATTAAACTCGCTCAAGCTAGCAGCATCACCATCAACAAAGATGGGTAACCCACCTTCGGGAATCTCGCCATCGACACTAAAGTTGACGGTGAATTCTTCACCTTCCACCAGGTCAGTGTTACTTACAGAAAGGCTAACCGTAGGACCACTACCAGGAATGACGCTATCTCCATCAATAATGGTTACTTCCGCATCCCCTTGACCGACAACATAGCCTTCTCCTGGCAGCAGTGAATAAACTAAATCGATAGGCTCTTCTTCGATAATGTCATCAAAGATAAAGGGGTTGGCGGTGATTTCTGGTTCAAATATATTGATGATAAAACCAATAAGATTACCATCATCGTCAAATACTGGGCTATCTGGTTGAATACTGCCTTCTGGTAAAAATGGTACAGGAATATTATTATCAAATAGCCCTGGAGGCTGATCGAGAAAGTCTCCGCCCCAAACGGTGGGAATTCCCTCTTCAGGAATGTCCCCCTCGACTGTGATGGTAAAAATAAAACTAGGGTTGTCACTGTCTTCAGCAACAACTCCTGGGGTAATATCAAACGAAACTACAGGTAATTCTGACATAATTGATTTTTCCAAGAAAAGTTCGGTATTGATTAATAGTCGATTGCTTTTTTCGAGAGACTCTTTTGATTGGTGGTAGAGTGACACCATTGGTGACAAGTTAAGAAACTCAAGCTTTTTATCAACTACACAAGTAAGCTATTGACAAAAAACACTGAAAAAAATTAAATCGTCACCAATGAAGCGACTCCAAGGCCACCTAGAAAATGCGATCAAAATACTTTGACTAACACCACCAGTAGAGTGGGCATTGCGCTAGAGTACTAGCTTCCTTCGCTTTATAAGGATTAGCTCCTACGTCGCGTTTATCGCCCACCCTACAATTAATTATTTTCAACTAGATTGAGTTAAAGCTCTGACTTAGAGGACATCGCTAATATCGGAAATATCGGGAACAGTGACAAAGCTATCGTCAGTAATCGCATCGGCAGATACTTTAACCAGTAGAGCTAACTCTTCACCCGTACCACTGACACCAAGAATAGTGTTGTTACCCTCTTGAGTCAGAGTAATATCGGCGAAAGTCAATTCTCCGTCTACCAGACCAATTAAATCTTCACTAGGATCGAAGTCGTTAATACGGTCTGTACCATCGCCGTTACCAAAGACAAAGGTATCGCTACCCGCTTCCCCAATTAAGGTATCGTTGCCAGTAACACCCATAAGTAGGTCGTCACCATCACCACCTCGGATTTCGTCGTTACCGCCATCACCACTAAGGAGGTCATCACCAGCACCACCATTGATGCGGTCAGTGCGCTCGCCACCAAAGATGCTATCGTTGCCATCATCACCATTGAGGCGGTCTAGATCGTCACCACCAGCAATAACGTCATTACCCGCACCACCATTAACGCGGTTGGCACCATCTCCTGCAAGAATTAGGTCGTTACTATCCGTTCCATTCAGGCGATCGTTGCCGTCTGTGCTATCGATTTCATTGAAATCATTAATAGTTAAAGTAACTTCTCCTGCACCAGGAGCTACTTCATATTCTTCACCATTAGCAAGACTAAAAGTAAGCTCTTCTTCTCCTTCTCCGCCTCCATCTTCAAAGACTGAGAGGGTAAGTGATGCCTGATTTTCAGCTAAGGTAACGAAGAAACCACCCTCAATTCCACCTTGGAGAGGGAATTCATTAATGCCTTCTAGCTCCACTGCTGGAGAGCCATCTTCATTGAAGATAACGAACTCACCCACGTCAGTAGGACCTCCTGCGACGAAGACTTGAAGACCACCATCAGGAATTTCTCCATCGACATCAAAGTTAACTGTCAGGGAGTCTCCTTCAACTAGGTCAGTATCAGAGACAGAAAGACTGACTGTAGGTCCAACGCCAGGACCACCATTCCCATCGATCAGGGTAACTGTGTCGCTACCAGCATCAGGATTAACCGTGTAGATAGAATTGAGAATGCCTGTTTCATCTGGCAATACAGCAAAAGTAAAGTCTTCAGGTTCTTCTTGGATAATATCATTGAAGATATTCAAGGTAAACGTAGCAGTATTTTCTAGTAAAACGAACTCTAAAGCATTCAGTTCGGGGTCGAAAATAGTACCAAAGTTAAATCCTTCAATGATTGGCGCACCAACAGTTTGACCAAAAATATTGCTGGGCGTATTGTCAAAAAGTACCGATAGTCCGCCTTCAGGAATCTCACCATCAACGGTAAATGTACCAGTGAAGGAGGCTGGTTCGTCTTCTTCGGAAACAACATTGGGTTCAATTTCAAAGCTGACTTCAGGAATCTGGTCGGCTGTGTCAAAGATCGTAAAAGTTCCTGAAGCAGCATCAGGATCGATTTGATAGTCACCATCTCCTAGCGAGAAAACGGCTGTTTCCAAACCTTCATCCTCGCCATCATCAACAACATCAACACTGAGGCTCGCCTCTTGAACAAATAAGCGTAGGGTAAATTGTGTATTGTCTTCATTGGCGCTGACTGGCTGAACCCCATCTGAAACAACTAGGGTTTTCGGATCGAATTCAATCATTTCCGCAGCGTCAATGGTAATGTCGACACCTTCTGCTGGCGGTGGTTCGCTCAAGCTTAAATTGACTGTGGCAGTAGTTCCTTCTTCTTCAATGAGAACTCTAGGCTCACTAGTTAAGCTGACTATTATTGATTCTGTCATGGATAGATGTATTTTAATTAATTGATTAGCAAGTAATTGCTTCTAAAAGAGACATATCTGTCTCGAACTAAAAATCGGTCGAGATATATAGTTTCAGGTAAAGAAAAAGGTGCTTTCTTTCTCAACTAAGTAAGCACCTTTCCTCTATTAGTAGCTTTGAAGTAATCTTTCTGTATTAGTAAGCAGAATTAGTAATTACTCTCCGCTAGATTGAGTCAAAGCCCCGATTTAAATCACATCATCGATGTCGGAAATGTCGGGAACAGTGACAAAGCTATCTTCGCTAATCGCATCGGCAGATACTTTAACCAATAGAGCTAACTCTTCACCCGTACTACTGACACCAAGAATAGTGTTGTTACCCTCTTGAGTCAGAGAGATATCGGCGAAAGTCAGTTCTCCGTCTACCAGACCAATTAAATCTTCACTAGGATCGAAGTCGTTAATACGGTCTGTACCATCGCCGTTACCAAAGACAAAGGTATCGCTACCCGCTTCTCCAATTAAGGTATCGTTACCAGTGACACCCATCAGTAGGTCGTCGCCAGCACCACCTCGGATTTCGTCATTGCCGCCATCACCACTGAGGAGGTCATCACCAGCACCACCATTAATGCGGTCGGTGCGATCGCCACCAAAGATACTGTCGTTGCCATCATTACCGTTGAGGCGGTCTAGGTCAGCACCACCAGAAATGACATCATTACCCGCACCACCATTGATGCGATCTGCTCCATCTCCTCCGAGAATGAGATCGTTACTATCGGTTCCGTTCAGGCGATCGTTGCCGTCTGTGCTATCGATTTCATTGAAATCATTGATAGTTAGACTAACTTCACCCGCACCAGCGGCAACTTCGTATTCTTCACCATTAAGTAATTCAAAGTCTAAGACTTCTTCTCCTTCTCCGCCTCCATCTTCAAAGACTGAGAGGGTAAGTGAGGCCTGATTTTCCGCCAGGGTAACGAAGAAGCCACCCTCGTCTCCACCTTGGAGGGGGAATTCATTAATGCCTTCCAGTTCAACTGCTGGAGAGCCATCTTCGTTGAAGATAACAAACTCGCCGATGTCAGTAGGACCTGCAGCCACGAAGACTTGAAGACCACCATCAGGAATTTCTCCATCCACATCAAAGTTAACTGTAAGTTCATCTCCTTCAACTAGGTCTGTATCGCTTACAGACAAGCTAACAGTAGGACCACTACCAGGAATTACGCTGTCACCGTCCACAAAGGTAACGCTGGCAACTCCATCTGGACCGACTGTGTAACCATCTCCTTCTAAGATCTCGAAATCTAATGTTAAAGGTTCTTCTTCGATAATGTCATCAAAAATTGTTGCCGTGGCAGTAACTTCTGGCGCAGTCAAACCTAGAACCACTTCTGTTCCTGTAAAGGCAACAGGAACTACGCCATCTGGTGGGTCAAAAGCGAGGGGAATATTGCCATCAAGGAATCCAGGGGCAAACAGTTGACCAACATCACCACCAACAGTAACAACCAAACCTTCATCTCCAGCAGGAATTTCACCGTCAACAGTAATGGTAAATTCTGCTACTGGTTGCTCATCTTCGCTTACAACTGGAGTACTGGTTTCAATGTTAACAACAGGTGTATCAGAAACAATACTCTCATCCACAATGGTGACATCAAAACCACTAGCGGCAGCATCTACTTCGTAGTCTTCTCCATCTACCAAACTGAAGCTGAGATTTTCGTCTCCTTCAGCCACATCATCGTCAAATACGGCTATATCGATAGTTGCGGTGGGGTCTGTGATTCTGAAGAATACCGAACCTGCTACCTCATCTGTTCCGGCGATGCTACCACCCGTAACAATTGGTCCTTCCACTACTGTTTCATCTTCTGGTAGACGGGGATTAGTAGCGTTAACA
>JBCDCO010000010.1:0-44370 GCA_039181635.1 Cyanobacteria bacterium P01_G01_bin.19
GATTGAAAACTTTCAAATGTGTCATAGTTGGGTTGAACAGCTAATGATACTCACTCCTAATAAGCTACCTTTTTATCTACAGGGTATACGAGCTAAAAAGCTTATCATCTCATCCTTTTAGGTATGTTGTCACCCCGTGAGATCAGAGATTAAATTTATTGGTAAAAATTTGCCTGATATCAGGTGTCTCTAAATTGAAAAAGGCATAAAAAACAGATTGAGCTGAAATTTTTTAAACCAGGAGTTTCAGCTTTTTTGTTGGCTTAGTGAAGCGAGGGATGTATTGAATACATATTGAATTAAATAAACTACTGGATATCAATTTGTTACTGACTAGTTTTACTTAACGATTAAATGTAACTTGGTATTGAGGATCTGCTATTGGAACGTTGCGATTAACTAAATCGGCAAGAGTTTTAGTATTTTGAATAATTTCCCAACCTACATCAGAAAAAGTTTCAGGCTTGAAAATTTTGTCTGACAATAATGGATTGGTTAAAGCTTGAGAAAAAGCATCAATCCCGATTACTCTAGCAACAAGAGGCGGAATAGCGGAATTTTTACGGACATCTTCAGCATAAAGTCCCACGTAAAATTCAATTTTATCTACATCGCCGTATAATTCTTTCAGTTTCTGTTGAGTGTATTCATCTCCCGTAATTTGATTAAAATCAGTCACTCTAGGAAAGCCGCACATTTCGCGATAATCATTATAGCTGGCTAACTGTGCCATTCTGCCATATTGAACAGTAGCCAGTTCGGTAACATCAACAAAGGTTTTTATACCCTCGTCGGTTTTTTTGACAGGAAAATCTGGGGTATTAAATAAACCAATTCTCGTCCCTGACTGAGAACAAGTTTCTGCCATCAATGCCCCCAAACCCATGTCAATTAACATCTGATTATTCCAGAGAGAACTAGCTATTGGCGTTGGTTCTCCGTTGTAAGTGAAAGTCTCAGGAAGCGCGCTATGCCAGCGGTATACCATACTAAATTCGATCGCCATCCAGTTTTCGCGATGCCAGCTTTCTTTGGTAAAGGCTTCGGGGTCGGCAAAGAAGTTAAAGTGATAGGGAGTAATATGAGAAATATATTCTTCCATGATGATATTGAGAATCAGCACCATGACAATATTTCTGGCGGTTTGAAACAGTCTTTCATCATCCCAGTCAGGATAGTTTTTGGCTAAAATATCGCAGAGTCGATTGTGTTCTCGCAAACATAGAGTGTTGAGCATCGTATAGCCAATTTGTACGTTAGCTCTTTCTACCCCCATAGCAAACATGGTTTTTTTCTTCTCAGCAGGCTGTCTCTGTTCTTCGTGTAGAGGTTCGTATAAGCCTGTAAACTGCGGATCGACTGTTCCCCGTTCGGGGTCGGCATAATAAAATAAGGGGTAGTCTTCCTCTACTCCATCTTGGCGTTTGAGTTTCTGGGTTTTTAGTTTGCCTCCTGTAAAAGAACGCAGCAGATTGGTTTGAGTTCTGGTTAAACCATAGACGTTAGCTAGGTCGATATGATGATTGGAGGTATTTTTAAGACGATTCTCAAAATCAGTACGCAGAAAACCATCGGTAAACCACTGTACCCAATAGGGAAACAATAAAGTCGATTTTTCTGAATAAATCGTTTTGCCGTCTCTTTTTTGAAATAATGCTTTTAAATCCTTAAGTTGGGGTAAATTACCTTCTCGATTAAATTCGGGGTCTGGAGGTAAGTGTCTGCCCGTATAGCTGCGATCGCTCAGAGAATCCCAAGAAGTATAGGTATCGGTGTTTTTCGGTTTATCCGTCCCAGGAATGTGGGTTTCCAAAGTCATCAAACTGTAAGGAAACGGACGAGTAGGAATTTTATAAATCAGATTATTGAGTAAGAATTTATTTGTCCTGCGCTTTAAACTTTCGTTTCGCTGAATCAAACTCCAAACAGGTTTAAAATTACTCAAAGCAAAAGCCAGAATCCTATTACTCAAACCATCTCTAGATTTATCTCGTGCCATGATGTCAGTCTCACTGTTTCAACAAAGAATACTTATGAAGAGGCATATTCGTAGCAATACGCTAACTAACTAGTACATAAAAGCTACTTCCTACTTCCTACTTCCTACTTCCTACTTCTTCTTGCACCCACACCGATACCGAACCACCCAAACAGTGAAATTCGCCCCAGCCCCACTCGTTGGTATAAACTGGCTCTTTAATATGTTCGGTGAGGTCGTAAAATTTGGCGTTAGGCTTGCCAACCTCCATCCACTTGCTGCCAGCAGCACCATCGCTCATAATTACTGCCATCCCTTGAGGATGTTCGGCATCGCCTAACCGCGTCCAGCCAATAGTATTAAAGTGATCGAAATAGTCATACTGTTCTCCATAGGCGTATTCTCGACGGGCTTGGAGAAACTTATCGATGAGCCAGCGATGGGACACAAGATAAATATCGTAACCGCGATCGCTGTAGCTGGCGCCAAAGTAGTCGGCATAAAATACGCAGGGATATCCTTCTTGGCGCAGCAAGATTAAAGCATAAGCCAGGGGTTTAAACCAGGGTTCGACAGGAGACTCCAAGGCTTGTAAAGGTTGAGAATCGTGGTTTTCGACAAAAGTTACTGCATGGGTAGGGCGTTGCTGCATCATCGTACCGTCGAGGATGCGACGCAGATCGTAACGTCCCCCTGACTTACTGGCAGCATAAAAATTGTAGTGCAAAGGTACATCAAAAACAGCCATTTTGCCCTTTACCGCATCGACGTACCAGTGCAAAGTATCGATGTCGTTATACCAATATTCTCCGACGACGTATAGATCCTTACCTGTATACCTTTCTAGAGTATCGATCCATTCAGGAAAGAACCAGGAGGAAATATGTTTAATCGCATCCAGACGAAAACCGTCAGCCTTGGTAGTATCCAGATACCATTTACCCCAGTTAATCATCTCATCCCGTACTTCCTTCATCTGGAAATCGACATCGCAACCCATCAAGTAAGCAAAGTTGCCATTTTCTAGTGCAACATAGTCATCGAACTGCTTGCCTTCAAAAAGATAAATCGTATTTGAGTCTTGGGTGCGCTTATCGTAATCCACTGCATCAAAATGCCACCAATGCCACTCAAAATCTGAATATTTGCCCTGACGATCGGGAAAAGTAAAGTGAGTATAGGACTCAATCTCGCGCATTCCTCCTTTGGGGTTAAGGCGATCGCCCTGCGAAAAAGGAGTGGCTTTGATTATTTCTGTGCTATCCCCTCCCATGCGATGATTAAGGACGGCATCTGCATATACCTGCATTCCCGACTGTTGAATTGCTTGAGTTGCGGCTAAATACTGTTCGCGAGTGCCGTATTTAGTGCGAGTCGAACCTTTTTGCTTGAATTCTCCCAGATCGTACAGATCGTAAACACCGTATCCCACATCATATCCTCCTGCAAACCCTTTATAGGCTGGAGGCAGCCACATGGCAGTAAAACCTGCTGCTGCTAGTTCTGCTGCCTTATCTCGAACTTCATTCCAAAGGATCGAATCGGGGTCGATATACCAATGGAAATACTGCATCATCACGCCGTTAACTTGGGTCATTTTCTTACTCGATGGAAAAGACTAATTATTATCAATTGATAATTGACAATGGACAATGGACAATTGTTGGATTTCAGTATTCAATCTAAATCGCGATCGGGAAGAACTAGGGATAATACTAAATCCTATTTTGAAACAACATTTTAATGTTGTGTAAGTCAGAAGTCACAAAGGGGTACTAGATGCGGCACAGCCCTGAAAGGGCAGATCGTCTACGACTGGGTGCGTCAGCGCCGTGCCTTTCTCGCATGTAGTCAAAAGTCAGAAGTCAAGAGTCATATGCGAAGCGGTATACTTTAGGACAAAGGGGTACTTACTGCATGTAGTCAGAGGATTTTAAGCTCTGTTCTCAGTTTCTTTCTAAAGCATACTTTGATAATCGGATTTAATATAAGATCGAAATCCGTTCGAGAGACAAAGTTTTTCTAATAATTCTTCTTACTCATCTACACAAGCGATCGCCTGACCAGCAAGCCAAGAGGTAGTCCAGGCACTCTGAAAGTTAAACCCTCCTGTCACTCCATCGATATCTAATACTTCTCCTGCGAAATATAAGCCAGGACATTTTTTGCTTTCCATCGTTTTAAAATTAACTTCTTTCAAGCTAACCCCACCACAGGTAACAAACTCATCTTTAAACACTCCTTTACCTGTAATTTCGTACTGTCCGCCAATAATTTCTGATACTAATTTATTTAATTCTTTTTTACTAATTTCCGACCAGACTTTTTCTCTATCGATCGCCGTGTAGTCAATTAAACTTTGCCACAATCTTTTGGGCAACTTTACAGGACACAAATTAACGATTTTTTTCTTGGGACTAATTTCTTTTACCTCAATAAATTCTTGCTTTAGGGTTTCTTGGTTATATTCTGGCAGCCAATTAATCTGCAGGTTGGAAGTATATTTAAGCTCTTTGAGAAATCTGGCACCCCAAGCCGATAATTTGAGAATGGCAGGACCGCTCAAACCCCAGTGAGTGATAAGCAATGCTCCATTTTGCTCTAACTTATTCTTGCCCGATCCTAAACGAACCTGGGCATTATTAACGCTAACTCCTGCTAAGTCTTTTAAACGAGGATCTTTGATGTTAAACGTAAACAAAGAGGGTACAGCAGGCTCTATCTTGTGTCCCAAATTTTTTGCCCAGCGATATCCTAGAGGGTTGCTTCCCGTAGCGATTAAAAGGCGATCGCATTGCAGTATCTGTTCGTTTTTTAATTCTATCTGAAAATAATTTTGGTCATTTCGATCTACAAACTGCTTGACCGATTTAACTCCTACCCCCGTACGCAGCTCTACTCCAGCTTTATTGGCTGCTTGCATCAGGCAATCAATAATTGTTTCCGAACTATCGGTGACAGGAAACATTCTGCCATCGGCTTCGGTTTTGAGCTTTACCCCCCGCTTTTGATACCATTGCACCGTGTCTTGAGGCTGAAACCTGGCAAATGCACCCCGTAAAGCTTTTCCACCTCTAGGATAGTTCTCTACCAGCCGTGCGGGGTCGAAACAGTGATGGGTTACGTTGCACCTACCTCCGCCCGAAATGCGGACTTTTGCTAGGGGTTTACGCCCTGCTTCGATTAAAGTTACTTTGAGATTGGGATTAGCTTCCGCACAGGCGATCGTGCCAAAAAAACCCGCAGCACCACCGCCAATTACAATTACTTTCATTTGTATCGGCTATAAACAACTAATGCGATCGTTTTATCAAACCTATCTATGATATCTCTTGCATAGGATGAGTACGAGATGGTGGGAGTTTTTTTCCTTCTGCTTCAAAATGCTGAATAACTTCTTCTACTACTTCACACAATTCACCGTAGAGTTCTACTGGATCTTCACCATGTATACCAGTAATTAAATCGGGACATTTGCCAATATAAACCCGATCTTCTTCATTCCATTCGATCCATTTATGATATTTATCGGCTAATTTCATGATTTGACAATTTCTATCGCTTGTCGAAAGTGTTGAAGTTTATTGTAATTTTTAGCAGTTTGAACTTTTGTTGTTTCAAACATGAATGTATCCTTTTTCAACCATTTCTTGATAACAAGCCCTATCTAAAATATTTTCAGGTACATTTTCAAAAAAATCTTCGACTAGCAATTTAAACAAAAATTCTGAAATAATTTCGGTTTCATTTATATCTATAGTTTCACCTCCTGGAAGTAAAAAAGATATATTTTCCTTTTCGATAGAGGTTAAACGACCATAAAATTCACGTTTTCCATAGATCTTTGCAAAATAACTTGATAAATATCCATAGAAATAGTTTGGCTGGAAAAGCCATCCTTTGGAAGACAATCCCACTGTAGAAAAATCGCTATTGGAATTGCAAATAAAGAAACCAACATTATTTCTGCCATTTTGACTTTTGATCTTTGCTATTTCGGTTAATTCTAATATTCTTTCTTTGAGAAATCTATAATTATCGTAATGCTCTACATATACATTTGATTTATAGCAAGCTCCCAAACTTTTATCTTCTACATTAAAAGAACTATCATCACAACCAATCCACTTGTGAATTTCTAATCTACAGAAAGCGAAATTCATATTTAAATTAAAACTGATTTAGAAAACGCAGGTCGCTATTATACAGACGGCGAATATCGTCAATCTGATGTAGCACCATCGCAAATCTTTCCACCCCAAAACCCGCAGCAAAACCCGTGTATACTTCTGGATCGTAACCAACTGCCTTAAGAACGTTAGGGTCTACCATGCCGCAACCCATAACTTCTAACCATTTACCCTTCCACTGCACATCTACTTCTGCCGAGGGTTCGGTAAAAGGAAAATAGCTAGTCCTAAATTGAACGGGAAGTTCGTCGCCAAACATCCGCTGCAGAAATTCCTTGATCGTTCCTTTGAGATCGGTAAATTTTAGACCTTTATCAATGGCTAATATCTCTACCTGATTGAATACGGCTGAATGAGTAGCATCGACGGTATCCCTACGATATACGCGACCAGGAGCGATAATTCTAATTGGCGGTTCGTTGTTCTCCATGTAGCGAATTTGCACTGAAGAAGTATGAGTTCGTAGTAAATTACCTCCTGGTAAATAGAAGGTATCCTGCATGTCTCTAGCAGGATGATCGGGCGGGGTGTTTAAAGCTTCAAAATTGTAGTAGTCGGTTTCGATCTGAGGTCCAGTGGCAACGGTGTAGCCCAAGCCGACAAAAATATCTAATACTCGATCTACAACCCCATTGAGAGGATGAATTCTGCCCAACGGACGATGAACCCCTGGCATGGTCACGTCCAAAGTTTCTGCTTTGATTTGCGCCTCAATTTGTGCCTGTTGTAGAGCCTGTTTGCGCTGTTCTAGGCTATTTTGAACTGCTTCTTTGACGATATTAGCTTGAGAACCAACGGCAGGTCTTTCTTCGGGAGACAGTTTGCCCATGCCTCTTAAGATCTGCGAAAGTTCGCCTTTTTTGCCTAAATATTTGATTCTTAGTTTATCTAGCTCGTCTAAATTATCTGTGGAAGCGATCGCATCAGTAGCAGCCGTTTTTAATTCTTGTAGTTGTTCTTGAATAGAGGTCATTTTATTTAAAGTTTAATATTTGCCAACACCCCGATTCCACATCGATGTCTGACTGCAATATTTCGTCTAAACAATCATATAACGAAACCCAATTATTGTTGGAGGCGGATAAAAATAAGACACCTCCCTATCAAGTAAAAGAGGTGTTTTAAAAATCTAAAACTATCTCAAATCAATTTGATTTGATTCTAGGCGTTGCTAAATGTGTAATGATAAATTGCCCTTTTTTAAAACTGACCCATAAAGCATATCTTTAAAAAGCTGATAGCTGATAGCTTAGAGCTAAAAGCTATGAACAGAAATACTCTGTATGTCATCACTTAAATCAGCAACGTCCGATTCTACATGCCTTTGGCAACCAACTCAGCTAGGTCGACTACGCGCTGAGAATAACCCCACTCGTTATCGTACCAAGCAACAACTTTAACCATGTCGCCATCGAGAACAATAGTTAGCTGTCCATCAACAGTAGAAGAAACGTCTGTACCTTTGAAGTCAGAAGAGACTAGGGGCAAGTCGGTATAGCCTAAAATACCTTTCATTTGTCCTTCAGAAGCTTTTTTGAGAACATCATTTACTTCCTGGGCAATGGTTTTCTTCTCAACCTGAGCGACTAGGTCAACTACAGAAACGTTAGGAGTGGGAACGCGCATAGCGATACCGTCTAACTTTCCTTTTACTTCGGGATATACCAAGGCTACTGCTACCGCCGCACCAGTAGAGGTAGGTACGATGTTTGCCGCTGCTGCTCTAGCGCGTCTCAAGTCACGGTGGCTAGCATCGAGAATACGTTGGTCTCCAGTGTAACTGTGAGTAGTAGTCATCGTACCTTTGATGATGCCAAAGTTCTCGTTGATCACCTTAACAATAGGAGCCAGACAGTTAGTGGTACAGCTAGCATTACTCAAAATATCAAACTCGCCATGCTTGTATTTTTCTTGGTTCACACCCATAACATAAGTACCAATGTCGGGTCCTTTACCAGGAGCGGTAATAACTACCTTTTTTGCCCCAGCTTGAAGGTGCTTGCCCGCACCAGGAGCATCGCGGAATACGCCAGTAGATTCAATAACAATATCAATATCCCATTCTTTCCAAGGCAAGTTTAGAGGATTGCGATCGCTGACACATTTGACTGTTTTGCCATTGACGATTAGAGAATTAGAATCATAACCGATATCTGCATCCAGAGTACCCAGCATGGTGTCATACTTTAATAGATGAGAGTTGGTTTTAGGATCGGAAGTATCGTTGATACCTACCAACTCTAGATTAGTGTCTGCTCCCCTAGTTAACAGGCATCTGACAAAATTACGCCCAATACGTCCAAAACCGTTAATTGCTACTCTAACCACTATATTCTTGCCCTCTATTTTATTGTGTTAATAGTTAAAACATTCTTAATAAGACTCATCATATCGTAAAGTAAGCACATTTCAAGACCCTATCTATAATCAATTTCAGCAGCATCTTATCGCTAAAAACTCGATAAAATATTTTGCCGAATTGTTTCATGACTAGAGAATAATTGGCGAGATTGTCAAATACTATCTATCGCGTGACAAGATATCCGATTTGAGTTGATTCTCTTAGAATTAGCTAGTTTGAAATCTAAATTTAGATATTTCCAGCAAATCGGGTCAATAGTGATGTTTTACACCTAACTTGAAAATTTTATTGTTATCATATGCCGTATTGTTTAAAGCGATCGGCTAACTTCAAAGTATTTCATTTTAGTTATCAAGGCTGAGTTTTTTCATTGTTGAGCAGAATAATAGTGTTATGGTAGGAGACAAAAGAGTGGCAAAAGTAAATTTAAATGGGAAACCATTTCACTTTATTGGTATTGGCGGAATTGGAATGTCGGCTCTAGCCCAGATTGTTGCTCAACGTCAACTGCCAGTATCGGGGTCGGATTTACGTTCTTCTCATATTACAGATCGTTTAGCGGCTTTGGGAGCTAATATTTTTCAAAGTCAGACGGCTCAAAACCTCGACTTTTTTACTAGTTCATCTAAGATTGAAAAATCTCAACCTCAACCTGTTAGCGTGGGAATACAGCCAGAAACCCAAGAATCTAGAGTTGTCACTAACTCCACAGACAATTTACCTCAAGTTATTTGTTCGACGGCGATCGCTAAAAATAATCCAGAATATCGGGCGGCAATCGAGTTAGGCTGTCCGATTTTTCATCGCTCAGATCTTCTAGCAGCACTAATCGAACAATATGAAAGTATTGCTGTATCGGGAACTCACGGCAAGACTACTACTAGCAGCTTGATCGGTCATATGTTGTTGGAATCTAACCTAGACCCCACTATTATTGTGGGCGGAGAAGTAGATGCTTGGAACGGCAACGCTCGTAGCGGTAACGGCAGATATCTGGTAGCCGAAGCAGATGAATCGGATGGTTCTTTGGTCAAGCACCGCCCTAGCATTGGCATTATCACCAATATCGAACTAGATCATCCCGATCGCTATCAGGATATTCAAGAAGTAGTTAGTATTTTTCAAACTTTTGCCGCTCAATGTAACACTCTCATTGGCTGTATTGATGACCCCATAGTTAGAGAAGAACTGCCCTTGACTATTAGCTACAGCCTAGACCCTGCTTCTGGAGCAGACTATATCGCCAAAAACGTTACCTATCATGATCGAGGAAGCGATGCAGAGATTTGGGAACGCGGCGTTTGCTTGGGACAGTTAAATTTGCCCATGCTAGGAGAACACAATCTGAGCAATGCCCTCGCCGCGATCGCCGTAGGTCGTAAAGCAGGTGTTGAATTTGCCACCATTGCTCGCTCCCTATCTACTTTTGGCGGTACAAAAAGAAGATTTGAGCGCCGAGGAGAAATTAACAACATTATCTTTATCGATGACTATGCCCATCATCCTAGTGAAATTGAAGTAACCCTAACAGCAGCCAAACTGAGAGTTGCAGGTAACAATTCTCTACAAAGAGTAGTGGCGATTTTTCAGCCTCACCGTTATAGTCGAACTAAAACATTTTTAACCGAGTTTGCCCAGGTTCTTCAATCTGCTGATGTGGTGGTAATTACCGATATATATAGTGCGGGAGAAAAAAATACTTACGATATTAGTGCTGAAGATTTGGTGCGAGAAATTGCTCTTAAACATCAGAACGTCAGCTATCATGGCTCGGTAGATTCTATCCCTGAGTTTCTCAAACAAGAAATACTACAGCCTGGAGACTTGGCAATGTTCTTAGGAGCGGGTAATCTGAATCAGTCTATTCCAAAAACGATTTCTCTTTATGAATTGTAGGGTGGGCAAAAACAATCAACGGTCTATTAGCTCTAAGCTCTAAGCTCTAAGCTTTTAAAATCCTGGTTTATTTCTCTAGTGATAAAAAATCTACCAATAGCATTACTCATCTACCAACGCCCAATCAACCATCAACAATCAACATCCAGGTAATGGAAAATCTCATCCAAACAAATATATCTCTAGCCAATCAAACCTCTTATAAAGTTGGAGGTGATGCTCAGTGGTACGCTGCGCCCAGAAATTGGGACGAACTAGAAGCTAGTTTTGAATGGTATCAAGCCCAAGATGTTCCTCTTACCCTATTGGGTGCTGGTTCAAACTTGCTAATTAGCGATCGCGGTATCCCTGGATTCGTGCTTTCAACCCGATATTTTCGCAGCTATGAGTTCGATCCAGAAACTGGTTTGTTAACTGCCGATGCGGGAGAAGCGATCGCCAAGCTAGCTTGGAAGGCGGCAAAAAGAGGATTAAAAGGTTTGGAATGGGCAGTCGGCATTCCAGGTACTGTCGGTGGAGGAGTTGTCATGAATGCAGGAGCCCATGCTTCTTGTATGGCAGATATTTTGGTCAGTGCGACAGTCTTGTCTCCCGATGGCACGATTAGAGAAGTCAAGCCAGAAGATTTGGACTATAGCTATCGTACCTCCAATTTGCAAGGGAAAAACGACATGGTAGTCAAGGCTGTGATGCAGCTCGAACCTGGCTATTGCAAAGCTGAAATAATGAAGCAGTCTAATCAAAACTGGACGCAACGCAAAACATCTCAACCTTATCATCTGCCTAGCTGTGGTAGCGTTTTCCGTAATCCCCAACCCTATGCAGCAGGTAGATTAATCGAGGGACTGGGATTAAAAGGATATAAGATTGGTGACGCTCAGATAGCTCATCGTCATGCCAACTTTATTCTTAACTGCGGTACGGCTACTGCCAAAGATATTTTTAATCTAATTCGCTATGCTCAAGAAAAAGTAGAGTATCATTGTTCGATATCTTTAGAACCAGAGGTTAAGCTAGTCGGAGAATTTTAGGTTACTTACCTCAAAAGTTAAGTTAAACTTTCGTAATCACTCAATAAACAAGCTAAAACTAATTATCGATATGGCAGGAAAAGGATTTGGTCCACTAGGAAAAATGAAAGAACTTGCTGATGCTTTTAAAAAAGCACAGGAAGTGCAAGCAGGAGCGCAACAACTCCAAAATGAACTAGAGCAAATGGAGATTGAAGGAACTAGCGAAGATGGACTAGTCAAAGTAGTAATGAGTGGCAACCAAGAGCCTCGTCGTGTAGAAATCTCTCCAGATGCAATGTCTCAAGGTGCAGAAGATCTTTCTGCTTCAGTTACAGCCGCTATGACATCGGCATACGAACAGTCTACCGAATTAATGCGGGGACGTATGGAAGAACTTACTAGCGGTCTAAATCTTCCAGGAATGTAATTTTATCTTGATGTTTGACAGATAAATAAAAATCGATTGGGGGGTAAATTCTGCCCTCTTTTTTTATATTGAAGTTATCGAGCCAAAAGTATTTGAATATGAATCCCGATTTAAAATTTGCAGCGTTGGTGTTAGGAATCCCTCTTGTTGGTTTGTTGTATTGTGGGTTGGGAATTACGCTCATGTCGTCTAGCATGACGGTGAGAACTCACCCCATAGTTTCTGGCGCAGTCTTTATTTTGCTACCATTTTGCATTGCGGCTTTTACCTGGATTTCAGCTTCAGCAAAAGCATACAAGAAATAGAGAAAGGAAGCGTATCAAGCGAGAGAGATTTTTTCCAAGCCCTATTTAGCAGCAACAACAAAATAAGTAGTCATATCATTCCAAATACCTTTTTCTGTGACTAAAACCTCTAATTCTGCGATATATTCAGCTTTTACCTGCTCTAATTGCTGAGAAGATAAATCTAGTAAAGGATGACAGTGGGGATGTTGCAGACTAATATCCCAAGAGCGATCATTCTTAGATGGTTCGTAGGGGATATAGCTACCATACTGTTCGGTAGTAATTTGAATATTTTTATATCCTGCTTCTAAGAGCAAGGAATTACATTTGTTAGGCGTACCAGTAAGATCGCTCATCACAATATTAACCCCGTAACGTCGCGCTACTTTTTGTAAAACTACTCCATGTACAAAAGCAGTTTCGGCAAAGACGCACAAACCAATCTTTCCTGTCGAGTTTAAAAATTTACGCCACAAACGCAAATCTTGAGGCACATCTGTCAGTAGAGGCAATGCAGAACAACAGAGAATGCGATCAAAACTATTTTCGGGAAATTCTAATGTTTCTATATCTGCCAGTTTAAAGGTAATATTTGTGAGCTGTTGGCGATCGCTTTTTTGTTTGGCAACTGACAACAAACCTTCAGAAATATCTACACCTATTATTTGTCCTTCACTACCAACTTGTTCAGCAGCTTCAATAGCCACCATTCCAGTACCTGTAGCTAAATCTAAAACCTTTTGTCCTTTTTTCAAATCTACGCATTTAACTAAGCGGCAAGCTAGATCTTGATGCCATTTTCCTGATTTCCCAGTATCGTAGGTATCTCGACGGCGATCGTACACTGTAGCCATTTCTTGCTTGAATTTATCTAATTTCATGAGAGTTATGAAGAAGTTAAATTATTACGCAACTAGGTAACTTTTGCGTTTGCTTAGTTAAATAACGGAATCTAAAATAACTAATAATACAAATTATAAATGTGATTACTCTGTTTGCTTCAAAAATGGGAACTCTTAAGTTAACCAATATATTAACTGACGATTTAAAACAGCAATTGGGAGTAATTTATATGAAAAACAATTTTGAGGTGATTCGACCTACAGGAATTTTAGATAGCGTAAATACTAATAATTTACGTCGCGACATTTTAGAGACAATTAATGATGAGGTAAAGATTATTCTGCTAGATTTCCAGGATATAACTTTTATGAATAGTTCTGGTTTGGGAGCATTAGTTGCTACCCTAAAAGCTGTAAAAGCTGAAGGTGGAGAATTAGCTCTTTGTTCTTTAAGTGATCAAGTAAGAATAATTTTTGAATTATCAAGAATGGAACGGATTTTTAAAGTCTTTGAAGATGTAAACGAGTTTGAAGCCAAACATTTTGTAAATGCTAAATAGTTATTACATGGTAATTTTCAACAAAGAGAAATCATCATCCAATATTTGGCACTTATGTTGTTTTTGAGCATGATGCCAAATTTTCTCTAAATTAAAGTCTTTGGTGTGTTGACGTTTCTCTATTAGCTTGACTAAATTATCGAGTCCCCAAAGCTCACCGTTGGCTTGAGGAACTTCATATACTCCATCACTAAGAATATATAGAATATCATCAGCAGCAAGCGGATAAACAGACTGTTCAAAAGAATATTTATCCAGCATACCAATAGGAATATTCTCACTATCTAAATATTTAATATCTTGCTTAGTTCGAGATAGCAAAATTCCTGGAGGGTGTCCTGCCGAAGCGTAAACTAATTCACGATCGCTCAAGCTAATTACTCCATACCAAATAGTAAAGTAATTATCACCTCGTTCGTTCATCTGAAACATGCGATTTAGTTCGGTTAGAACTGTCCAAGGCTGGTAAAAATCGGTATTGTATAAAGACTGCGATCGCAATAAATTTAAAACAGAAATTGATAGCAAAGCTGATTTGATACCGTGTCCTGCTACGTCTATTAAATAGACTACTAAATGATTGTCGTCGAGCCAATAATAGTCAAAAATATCTCCTCCTAGTTGAGCAGAAGGAGCAAAATATTGCTCGATTTTGATTTTGTTATCTAGAAGTCTTGGTAAAAGCGATCGCACATAATCTGCTGCCTGGTTTAACTCTGATTGCAGTTTAAGATTTTGAGCGAGTAATTTGGCTTCACTCTGTTTCAAAGCTGATTCTGCTTTGGCTGCCTTTAAAATACGCGCCAAACGCTGACGCAATACTGGAGGGTGAATTGGTTTGGTAATGTAGTCCGTTGCTCCTACGGCAAAGGCTCGATCTACTGATTCTTTATCATTTAATCCCGTAATCATCAAAATAGGAATTTTTAGTTCATCTACTTCTATTTGATTTAATTCTTTGCAACAGTCAAAGCCATTCAGAATGGGCATCATCGCATCTAGCAAAATCATATCTGGCTTGTGTTTTTGCCAAGCAGCCAAACATTCTCGTCCATTTTCTACTTCTATTACCTGATAACCATCTTTTTTTAAGATTAAGCGCAGTAAAATTCGCGTCGATTGGTCGTCATCAGCCAGCAAAATCAAAGGCGATTTTCTGTTGAAGTCATGGCTCATATTAAAGCAAAATTTAAGATGGTAAAAGCAACTAATTTATAATGCCCATAATCTGATTTAAAATTAACTTTGTAATCTATTTAACATCACAAAATTAATCAAAATGTAATTTATTTAACTGTTATTTTTCTGTTTTATTTGTCTGCTCAAAATTTAAAAATCTTTGGGTTAGAATGCAGCGATATAAGTAATAACTTTGGTGATAAAAAGCGTGATTAATAAGCTAGGTTTGGGTACAAAATTTAATGCCTTGTTACTATTATTTTTTATCGTTGGTACTGTAATTAGCGGATTTGCTCTATCTGCTGCGATGCAAAGTAGTGCGGAGTCTGAAGTTGCAGCTAGAGCAGAAATTTTGACTCAGACGATGAACTCAGTTCGCAACTATACCAGTAACAACATCAAACCTTTACTTGCCGATCGCCTAGCAACGGAGTCTGAATTTATCCCCGAAACCGTACCAGCTTATTCTGCTAGGGAAGTATTTGAAAATTTTCGTTTGCGTCCAGAATACCAAAGCTTCTTATATAAAGAGGCTACCCTCAATCCTACCAATCTCAGAGACAAGGCTGACGAGTTTGAAACTGAAATAGTCACAGAGTTTCGGCAAAATTCTAGTTTGACTGAAAAAACTGGCTATTACGATCGCGATGGGGAGAAATTATTTTATATCGCTCGTCCCCTGTCTGTTCAGAAACTTAGCTGCTTGCAGTGTCATGGTAAAGCCAAAGATGCACCTAAGAGTATGCTCAATACTTATGGCACGAACAATGGTTTTGGATGGAAACTGCACGAAATAGTTGCAGCCCAGACTATTTATGTTCCTGCTAACGAAGTATTTGCCAAAGCACATCAATATTGGTTGCTGGCGATCGCAATTTTCATTGCGATTTTTATTTTAGTTATGGGTGCAATCAATCTGCTACTAAGACGCGCCGTCATCAAACCCCTCAAACAATTAACCAATGTCACCAGAAGCTGGAGAACGCACAATATAGGAGCAGAATCGGCAGCAATTGATTCCCAAAAAACCGCTACGCTCGCCCGTCGCCACGACGAACCAGGGCAATTAGCGAAAGCTTTTCAACATCTTAAGCTAGAAATAATTAGCCGCGAATCAAAGCTGCAACAGGCTCAAGCAGAGATCGAGCGCAGTGAAGTATATTTCCGTTCCCTGATCGAACGGGCTTCTGATGTAATCTTTATTTTAGACTGCCAACAGAAGATCGCCTACGTAAGCCCCTCTGCGTCAGAAATTTTAGGCTATCAATCCCAGGTGATGCTGGGAAATAACTTACTCGATTTCATTTTGCCAGAGTTGCACTTTAGCATTGCTGATTTTCTTAATTTAGCCGCCCAACAGCCAGGAATTTCTGTCCCTATCGAAATGTCTTTCAAGCATCAAAATGGCGCATGGCTGGCTACCGAAGCGATCGCTAATAATTTGTTAAACGATCCAGCCGTCAACGGGATAGTATTAAACTTGCGAGACATCACCGAACGAGAACAGGTGGACGAAAGACTGAGATTGTTAGAGTCGGTGGTAGTCAATGCTAATGATGCGATCGTCATCACCGAAGCCAAATCTTTAGCCGCACCTGAACATCCTAAAATTGTCTATGTCAACAAAGCCTTTAGTGAGATTACTGGCTATAGTTTCGCAGAAGTCATTGGTAAAACGCCTCGTATCCTCCAGGGAAAAAAAAGCGATCGCCGTATCTTAGAGGAAATCAAACAGTCTTTAGCTCGATACTTGCCGATTAAAACCGAGCTGATTAATTATGGTAAAGATGGCAGAGAATACTGGGTAGAGCTGAATATTATCCCCATCGCCGATCGCAAAGGGCACTATACGCACTATATGGCGTTAGAAAGGGACGTTACCGAACGAAAACAAGCCGAACAGGAATTGCGCGATCGCGAAGCTTCAATCCGCAGTTTATATGAGGTGACGACTAAATCTGATCGCAGTTTTTCCCTCAGAGTCGAGCAAATTTTAGCGATGGGTTGTCAGCAATTTAACCTGGAAGTGGGTATTTTGAGCAAGATTGAAGGGGAACAATATCGGGTTATTGCCGTTAAACTTCCAGACAATTCAACTTTAGATATTAATGCGGGGAATATATTTGCAGTTGAAAATACCTGTTGCGATCGCACGATTCAAACTCAACAGCCTGTGAGTTTTTTGAAGATGGAAATCGAACATCCTTGCTATTTAGATGCTAACCCTCTGACTTACCTCGGTACGAAAGTTATGGTGGGGGGAGAAGTCTATGGCACTCTTAATTTTTCCAGTCTTCGTTCCCGTACCGAACCTTTTAAAACTATCGATCTCGAACTGATTGAGTTGATGGCGCAGTGGATTGGGGGAGAAATAGAACGGCGCAAATCCCGCAGTAAATTAGCTCAGGCTCGCGATGCCGCCGAAGCAGCTAACAAAGCCAAGGGCGATTTTTTGGCAACTATGAGTCACGAAATACGTACTCCTATGAATGCGGTAATTGGCATGACTGGATTATTGCTCAATACTAAGTTAGATTCTCAACAACAAGATTTTGTCAACACTATCCGCAGTAGTGGGGATGCCTTACTTACCCTAATTAACGATATTCTGGACTTTTCTAAAATTGAAGCAGGGAAGCTCGAATTTGAGAATCAACCTTTTCAATTAAATCGCTGTATTGAAGAAGCTCTCAATCTAGTTGCAACCAAAGCAGAAGCAAAACAACTAGAGCTAGCTTATTCAATCGCACCAGAAGTTCCTAACTACATTCAGGGGGATATTACTCGCTTAAGACAGATTTTAGTCAATCTACTGAGTAATGCTGTCAAATTTACCGAAAAAGGAGAAGTGGTTGTTTACGTTAGGGAAAAGCAAATAGAACGGGCAACTGCAAATTCAGAAGATTCGAGTATTTTTATGACTAAAGCTCGAACGAAGAATCACAATATCTGTCAAATTGAATTTGCGGTCAAAGATACGGGTATTGGTATCCCACGCGATCGCTTAGATCGTCTGTTTAAATCTTTTAGTCAGGTAGACTCTTCCACTACTCGACAGTATGGCGGTACGGGATTGGGTTTGGCGATTAGCAAAAAACTCTCGGAAATGATGGGAGGTAAAATGTGGGTAACTAGTGAAGCGGGAGTGGGTTCTACTTTCTACTTTACTATCTCTGCTAATGTTGCTCCAGAACCTAGAGAAGTACTAACACCATCAAACCGTCTTGCGGGCAAACAGCTACTGATTGTCGATGATAACGCTACCAATCGTCAGATTTTAACCTTGCAAGCTCAAACTTGGGCTACGAATAGCCATGCAGTAAAATCTGGAGCAGAAGCCCTAAAATTAATGTCAACGGGCATAAAATTGGACTTGGCTATTTTAGACATGCAAATGCCTGGGATGGATGGGTTAACTCTAGCTATGGCAATTCGTCAACAAAGGCAATATCAAGATCTACCGTTAGTAATGTTAACCTCTTTGGGCAAGCAAGAAATTCTTCAACAGGCTCAAGATCTTAATTTTGCAGCTATTGTCAATAAGCCGATCGCTCAATCTCAACTTTACTGCGTTTTGACTCAAGCAATTGCGGGGATGCCAATTAAGGTAAAAAGCACCGATACTTCGTTTCTCAATGCCAATTTAGCCAATGAATTACCCCTCAACATTCTGTTAGCAGAAGACATTGTAGTCAATCAAAAAGTAGCCATACTAATCCTCAAGCAAATGGGCTATCGTGCCGATATCGCTAATAACGGGATCGAAGTAATCGCCGCATTGCGCCGTCAAATTTATGATGTAGTCCTAATGGATATGCAAATGCCTGAAATGGATGGCTTGACTGCGACTAAGCTAATTTATGAAGAATTCGATCCTAAAATTCGCCCCCGTATTATTGCGATGACTGCCAACGCCATGACAGGCGATCGCAAAACATATCTAGCAGCAGGTATGGATGATTATGTCAGCAAACCCATTCGAGTAAAAGAATTGCGAGAGGCATTGGTTAAATGTAAACCCGTTGCTATGGAAAAAGAATGGGGAGACGGGGAGACAGGGAAACAGGGAGACGAGGAAATTGAGGATAGTGTATCAATCGATCTTTCGGTATTAGAATCGATTTGTGAAATGGCAGGAGAGGAGGCTAGTTTGCTGCTAGAAGAGATGGTTACTAGCTATTTAGATGATACGGAAATTAGGTTACAGGCGATCGCTAATGCTATTGAAGCAGCCGACGCAGAATCGATCTTTCAAGCAGCTCATAGTATGAAGTCTAGTAGTGCCAACTTAGGTGCGGTTAATCTCGTCCAATTATGCGAAGAATTAGAACGCTTAGGTAAAGATAAAACTATTGAAGGTACTGAGTCTTTATTAATCAATGCCGAATCGGAGTTTCAGCAGGTAGGAAAAGAATTAAAAGAGTTTTTAAAAAGCATAAATTAGCTTTTATTATTCATCTCACTTTGTTTTTTGCCGTTAATTTGTGCCATTTTTTTATTAATAAGCAGATCGTAATGTTTTAATAAAAAGTATCGAAATGGTTGCAGGTTTAAATAATACAGACTAAACTGCTATTTTAAACTCGATTATCGAGCGTTAAATGAAATTACTTTTAGTTAAAAATACTGAGATATCTATTTTATTTAGTTTAACAATTGTAATTTTGTTTACTTTAGTAAATGATACGATCGCAGCACCAGAAAATTTTAATCCCGAATTAGAATCATCACCTAAAATAGAAGTAGATAATGATGAAAGAGATCCCAACAATGAACCTGAAACAGACAAAATACCAGTCGAATCTCAACACCAGGTTATTCCCTCCCCACCACCCAAAGCAACACCTACAGTAACTTTACCAACACCCACTTTATCTAATGAATCGTCGATCGAGTCTGGTACGGCAGATATAGATTTAGAAATCAAAGTAGATAATAATTCAAGCATTGATTCGTCTATTTTAGATGTAGAAAGTTTGACTTTTGACTTTCAGTCAGATTTTGATAATTTTGGGCGAACAAATATCATAACCGAGCAACAAATAGATTTTGACTTATACAATTTAAATTTCGCTTTTGAGACTGGGGTAAATTTATTCAAACAAGACGATATCGAAACAGTTAATAATATCCCTCTCTATTTATCTTGGGAGACAGCAATAGGTAAAACCGATTTAACCCTGACTGGAGGAGTCGATTTATTTGATCGCTTGGTAGCCGTCCCCCGATTTAGCCTCAAAACCAGTAGACCATTATTTAGTAGTATTACCGCAAATGGCGAACTAAAATCTTTATTTATTTTATCCGCACAGGCACAGTATCAAGCATATAAATTTAATGCCGAAACTTTAGCCAATGAGATCGACTTTTGGCGTATTACTCCTAGTATTTACTGGCAAATAATTCCCAATTTGAGTTTATTTACTTTGGGACAATACGGCACATTTAATGATGGCAATCAAGAATTACAATCCTTTAGTCGTCTAGAAAAAAAAATTGGTTCATTTTCTATAGCAGCTAACTTATTTACCTGGGCATTTACAGAAAACCTAAGCGATGAGAGCGGCTATTTTTCTCCTTCCGATTTCATGGTTTATAATGCCGAACTCGCCTGGCAGGGAAAGATGTTTGACGAAACTTTAGACTGCAAATTATCCGCAGCCTTTGGCAAGCAAAGTGTTGAGGGGGCAACGGATAATGCCTGGACGTATAAAGCTTTGTGTAGGGCAAATTTATTAGATAACGTAGAGTTAGATTTAAGCTATACCTATTCTAACGTTCGCGATCGCAATACGGGCAATACTAGCTTTGGCAATCAATCTATCAAGGGTACATTAGACATTAAGCTGTAGAAATTGATGTATGAATTGTAATGTCATCTGAAAAATAAGCGAACTGCGAGTGCTGATTTTAAGTATCTACGAAGTTGATTAAAGCAGTCGCTACAACACTAAATGACAATGAATATTTTGATTTTATTTTTGGGCACTATAAAAACAAAATAGGTTGGATTTTATTGGTTTATTGGAACACAGAGAATTGAATTTTAACCAATTCATCAAGCCACCTATTGCTCAATTCATTAGTTTATGGTTCGTAAGATGAAATGTAAGTTCAGTTATCGTTTTTGCTGTGTACTTGCGACATTAATATTGAGCATTGTAGTAATTCTTTCCAGTTTATCTGGCGCGATCGCTTTTCCTACACTGAGCCATCAAAATCAATCGGAATCAATCGAGTCATCAAGTAAAGTTTACAACTTGTCGGGTACATGGCAATTTATGCCCGAAGCTTCAAGAACGAATCATCGTCGAATAGTTCCATCTCAAGATCGACCTTTAAAACTTCAACCCACTAAACGGCTACCAAAATTACCCCAGCAGCGGTGGCAAGATATCAAAGTTCCAGCTAATTGGTGGTTAGAGGGACAAGATCTTAATGGTGTAGTTTGGTACAAACATCAATTTAAAACAACTCCAGATCTACAAAATAAACTAGTAAAGTTGGTTTTTTTAGGGGTAGACTATACCGCCGATGTTTGGCTCAATGGTAGGTATTTAGGCTTTCACGAAGGCTATTTTCAACCTTTTAGTTTTCTAATTAACGAGCAATTAAATCCTCAAGGTGATAATGAATTAATCGTTCGGGTAAATAGCCCTTTAGAGCAACAAACAACGGATTGGTCGTTACACAAACGTCTAATCAAGGGAGTTTTAAGCCATCACGATGCTCGTCCTGGGGGTGCGTGGAGCGATCGTGGACAAGAAAAGAATACAGGGGGAATTTGGGATGATGTATACTTGCAGACATCGAATAAGCTAACTATAGATCGGATTAATGTCACTCCAGAAATCGATTTTAAACAGCAGCAAGGAACAGCAAAAGTTGATTTGACATTGACTTATCCAGGTAAAAGATCGCAATTAGTAAACATCCAGCTACAGCTTACATCTGATAACTTTACCGAGACAGCAGAAAAAATAGTTACAGTGCAGCGTCGTTTGCAGCCTGGAGTAAATCAGCTTCACTTTGATGTGGTGCAACCAAATCCCCATTTATGGCAGACATGGGATCGAGGTATGCCAAATTTATATAAGTTGCAGGCAAACATCACTCAGTCGGGACAGCTTTTAGATAGTCAACAAACAACCTTTGGTTTTCGTACTATTGAATACGATCAACAGGAAATGGTTTGGAAGCTTAACGGTAAGCGAATTTTTATTCGGGGAACGAATTACATTGGTTCCCAATGGTTAAGCGAAATGACTCCTGAAAAATCTAGTTTTGATGTGAATCTAATTAAACAGGCAAATATCAATGCTGTCAGGGTTCATGCCCATATTACCAATCCTAGCTTTTACGATCTATGCGATCGCAGAGGAATTTTAGTCTGGCAAGATTTTCCTTTGCAGTGGGGTTATCAAGAAAGTGCTGAATTTACTCAACAGGCGATCGCTCAGGGCAAGGATATGATTAATTTACTCTATAATCATCCTGCAATAATGGCATGGAGTCTGCACAACGAGCCACCTTGGGATGCGGAATGGATGGACTATCTCTATCAAAATTACGATCCAGGGCAAAATAAACAGTTAGATGATGAGCTATATACAAGCCTGCAAAATCTAGATCCTACCCGCTATCTTCACCCTGCATCAACAGTCAGAGAGCATCCTTGGTGGGGTTGGTATTCTGCCACCTGGCGCAAATATGCCGAACCAACGGAAGAACCTTTAATTACTGAATATGGCGCCCAGGCATTACCGCAACTATCTTCTCTGCGTCGGATGTTTGACGAAGACGAACTGTATCCCGATACAGAAGAAGAATGGGAAAAGTGGAAATATCATAATTTTCAACGCAAGGAAACTTTTGAAATTGCTGGAGTACCTATGGGTAATAACATTCAGGAGTTTATTGACAATACTCAACAATATCAGGCAAAGCTGATTAAATTTGCTGCCGAATCCTATCGTCGCCAAAAATATCAACCAGTATCGGCAATATTTCAGTTCATGTTCGTAGAAAACTGGGGTTCGATAAATTGGGCGGTTGTCGATTATTGGCGCAACCCGAAACCAGGTTATGAGGTTTTAAAAACTGCCTATCAACCAGTGTTACCTATTATTAGTGCTGAGAAAGATACTTGGGAGTTAGGCGAAAAAATCACTTTAGATTTTTCTATCATCAACGATACTCTAGAAGCCTATCCCGATGCTCAATTTAGCTATACTTTGCAGCGAAAGTGGAAACCTCTTAAAAATCAAGAATTTACCGTTAATATTGAGCCAGACAGCTCGATTGCATTAGAACCCATAAATTTTCAACCTTGGCAGGTGGGTAAGTATGAAGTGGTGGCTAAGATCTGCGATCGCACTGGCAAGTTTTTGGGACAAAATACTTTCGAGTTTAATGTCACTATTCCTAATTAAATTAGATTGTTTTGTTCAAATATCTGGCAAGATGATTAAAGCGATCGCAGCACGGGCAATACTAGCTTTGGCAATCAGCCGATTGAAGATACATTAAACATTGAATTCTGGACTATCTATATTCAATACTTTTGGTTGCATTACTAACTTTGCTCGATCGCAGCTTTTCTTTTAGAAGTAAAATAGCGAGCCAAATCTCGGTTGAAAATTATAAAACCACCCGTAACTAAGCTCAGAATAATCATAATCAAACTGCCAACCACGAGAAAAGTAGATAATTTAGAATGCAGTGCAATGATTAACGCTGCCAACAACACAATTACCAAACTAAAAATGCTAATTAAAACCCACTTAGCCCATTTTTTACCTTGCATGACATAATACATCACTACAATAGTAACCAAAATGCGCCCGATTGCCCACATATCCTTAGAAACTGCTACCAACACGCTATCTAGGATAATTAATACGCAAAACATACCTAGTAAAGTATTGCGAGCTTTTGCAGCAGATATATCAAGTTCGGACATAGTGAATTGAATCTGGGTTTAAATTGCACATCTTAACTAATAACATAAACCAGCTATAAAAATTAAGATCGGCGATCGCAACGCAAATAATATTAATTTTGCCAATATGCTACACGGATAAACGAGAATTAGGGAAAACTGTTTGACCTCCCATAATTTCAGGATCGCTGACTAAATTGCTTTTCCATCGATTAAATTGAGAAATCAAATCCGACAACTCGCGATCGAACTTTCTTTTATCAATTTGTTTTTAGCAAGTATAAATCTAGTCCTTCTCTGGCATCGACATTGAATTTTAAGCCGACTTCCATTTCGTTATCTGCACTTATCTCTTCTACTGAATTATCTTCTACTTTTATACTGTCAATAGTTACAGATTGGCACCAGCTTAGATTCTGATTGATTAAATACAAATTGCATTTAACACATAGCTTAGCGTTACTTACTTTTGCAACTCCAGCCTCTGGCTTTGTAAACCATTCAGTAATTTTACCAATTTTGGTTGCTTCACCATTTTCTGCTTTTTTCTGAATCACCTGATAAACGAATAAATCATTTAATGATTGACATAAGCTTTCGATAAAGTCACAAAGTTCTAATAGTGCATTTGCTCTCAAAAAGTCATCAATTAATGCTCCATGTGCAGCTTCATTTCGATAACTGATTAGCTCATTAAGCTCACCTTCAGCGGTGTTTTGACTACCTTTAACTTCTTCTACAAAATTCTTGATTGATTTATGTTTATTAATCCATGTCCAAGAATTCAATATGCCAGCGTCTGATAATAATTTGTCTAAAATTTCTCGTCGTAAATTCTGTTCGTGAAACAAGAAAGCATCTGGCAAAAGTTCATAGTTAGTTTTATTGTTGATTCCCGAATACAAACCACTGACAACATCTTCAATAGCAAGATGCTCATATCTATTTTTGTTTAAATCTAGCAGTAATCTACCTACCCCTACCTTATGAGTATTTCTGACCCTTTCATCCAAATCGGTATAATTTAGATATAGTTGAGGTAGTGAACCCAGCCATTCTCTAATTGAATCTTCAACAAAATTCTCGTAGATAGCGTATAGCTTAGTTACAGCAGCGCAATGATCGTATATGCGCCATTCTGTCATTTCGGGAACGTCTTGCTTAATTTCTTTGAGTAATTTTAGATAATCATTAGACTTTTGAAATTGTTTATCTGGACGACTTGAAATAATTCTTCTTAAATTTTCATTAGTTTTAATAATAGAGCGAACGGTTATAATATTAGCCTTTGCTTTTGATAAAAGCTCTTGAAACACTACTTACTCCGCAATAATCTTTGTAAGCATATCATCAAAAATCCGTATTCTCTTTTGTAAATCGGCTTTCGATCTTCCAGCACCAGTAAATAGCTTTCGACTGTCTTGCTGAAACAATTTTTTAGTTTCTTCAATAATTCTGGATTTCCGCTCAACTAATAAGTCAGTGCTGTCCAAATGGCGACTGAATCCAACCATCACTGCATCGTAATAAGCCTTATAAGATTTATCTTTCCAACCTTCAGTTTGCGGGTCAAAAGGCTTAAATAGCTGGTCGTTATATATTTGTTTAGCTAGGTTTATTGTACTGACAAAAATTTGTCTAAGTATTTCAATATCTTCATTAGGAAAACTCAAACTTTTAAACATATAAAGGTCAAGAAATCCTTTTATTCCATTGCGAAACTCGTCTGTATGGCGAAATGCAAAAAAACGTAAAATCAGTTCTACGTCCTCCATCTTCTTGTAAAAATTATTATCTTTCAGTTTATCTTTATCATCAATTGGAATCCCCCAAGCGTTTGCAAAAATATCATTTTCAGCTAACTCTAATAAAAGCTGGTTGAATTCTCCAGAATAGATGCAATTACGTATTTCTTGTCCACTGAGTTTAACACCTCCAGTATTTAATCTTTCAAAGGTAATTTGCTTAAGAAAAAAAGCTTCTTCAGTACTTGGTGTAGATTCTGTTATCAAAACAATAGAAGATATTGCGCGTCGATTAATTCCTGCCTGAATTTTATCTGGAAGCTGTTGATAAGTACGTCCATTCAATTCAGACCATAATTCCAGACCTTCAAGTTCTAAATCATTATTATAAAAGTCTTTAATAGCCGTAATTCTTTGCTGCCCATCCATGACTTCATAAGAATTGTAGTCTCTTTCATATAAAATGATGGGAGGCACGGGAATATTAATCAAAAAAGATTCAATTAGCTGCGATTGCTTAATTTTATCCCAACGTAGTCTCCTTTGATAAAAAGGACTTACGTCCATGTAGTTTTCTTTTCTAAGAGAATCAGCAAAGCTTGGAAGCTTTTCACGATTCATTTCAGTAAGTATTCTTTGCTGTCCCTGTTCATACTTATTATTTATTTCTTCATCCGTCATTTCATGCTTACCATTTTTGGCAGACGAATGTTCCCACATTTTCCTTTCTGCTGGAGCAAGTATCATGGATTTAATTTCTATATGAGAGACAGATAAACAACATTAATATAGGCTAGCGTGTATTTGTTGGTGTAGCGTTACAAATTTGAGTTAATTTTTGTTGACTAAGATACATTTTATCAGCTTAAAGAAGCGATCGCCTTATCCCAAGAAAAAAACCCACCCTACCAAAAGCAGGATGAGTGATCAAACAAACAAAACACTAATCTGAAGTGAAACACTGAAAATTTTTAGATGTAGATAAAAGAAGTATCGTTTAATTCAAACTCGCTAGCACTTTGGACTACGGCTACAAGTTCGCTTTCTTGATAAATACCAACGCCGTCGATGTCTACCGCACCGAGATTATAATCTCCTGCTGCACCGCTTAACTGAATTAAATCTTCTGTGGCATTAAAGTCGGTAATTAAAGCATAGTCATTGTTACCATTGGCAGTATAGAAAGCATTAGCATCATTGCCGATAACAAAGTAATCTTTGCCGATACCTCCAGTCATCACATCGATAGAGTTAGCACCTTGTTTGGTAGTGCTGTTAGCACCGATGAGAATGTCGTCGCCAGCATCGCCAACTAAAGTATCGCTACCTTCTTTACCGATGAGTAAGTCGTTACCCGCGCCACCATTGAGGAGATCGTCACCTGCTGCGGCAAATAGTTCGTCATCGCCAGCATCGCCATAAAGTTCGTCATTGCCAGCACCACCGAATAGGGAATCTGCATCGTCTCCACCAGAGAGTTGATTGTTTCCGCCAATGGCATAAAGGGTATCTTTTCCAGCATCGCCAAAGAGTTGGTTATCGTCGTTGCTGCCAAAAAGAGTATCGTTACCGCTACCACCATCTAGGGTGTCTTTTCCAGTATCGGCGGTTAATTTATCGTTACCACCTTCACCATAAAGAAGATCGCTACCACTTCCACCTTTAATGATGTCGTTGTCATCGCCACCAGAGATAGTATCGTTACCGCTACCACCACCTAGGGTGTCGTTACCCGCACCGCTAGTTAGACTGTCGTTACCTGCATTACCCACCATCTTGACGGCAACGTTATTGCTGGAAGTAAACTTATCGTTACCACTATTACCGTGAATAATTTCAATTCCCGCAGCATCAATGTCTAAAGTTAAATCGCTAGTGCTTTGATAGTAAGCTGTGTCTTTTCCCGTGCCTGCATCAATGACATCGTCAGCATCAAATATTAGTTTGTCATTACCCGCGCCAGCTTGGAGGGTATCTACTCCCGTGCCACCAACTAAACTATCGTTACCATCACCACCAGTTAAAAGATCGTTACCACTTCCACCATCGAGGGTGTCATTGCTGCTACCGCCATCTAGAGTATCGTTGCCGTCACCAGCATTGAGTAAATCTTTACCAGATCCAGCAGTTAAGAGATCGTCACCTGCACCACCATCGAGGCTGTCATTTCCTGCATTGCTAGAAAGAGTATCGTTACCTGCATTACCCACTATTTTGACGGCGATGTTATCAGTAGAAGTAAAAGTATCGTTGCCACTATTACCGTGGATAGTTTCAATTCCTACAGCATCGATGTCTAAAGTTAAGTCAGTTTGGCTTTGATAGTATGCCGTGTCTTTACCTTCACCACCATCGATCGCATCTGATGTATCAAAGTAGATTGTATCGTCTCCTGCATCCCCAGAAAGACTATCGACACCCGCGCCACCAGTGACAATATCGTTACCTTCACCGCCAGAGATAGTATCGCTTCCCTCTTCCCCAAAGAGGTTTTCGTGTCCGACACCACCAGTAATGCGATCGTTACCTGCTTCCCCGTGAATTTCTACGCTTTCAGTGCCAGAGTTAGTAAAGATGTCGTCTTGGGAAGTACCGTAGGCTAGTTCGATCTGACTTTGCGCAATGTCAATAGTTACAGCTATATCACCTTCGGCGATCGCCACATCAAAACCTTCTCCTCCATCAACTACGGTATCTTCCGCATCAAATCGGAGAGTATCATTGCCAGCACCGCCATAGAGTTCGTCTGCGCCTGCACCACCAGCAAGATTATCGTTGTTATCGCCACCAGAAATAGTATCGTTTCCTGCTTCACCTTCAAGGAGATCGTGTCCTGCTTCACCAGAGAGGGAATCATTATCTTCCCCTGCGAGGATATAATCTTCTCCCGCACCAGCGGTAATCGTATCGTTGCCAGTTCCACCTTCAAAGTAGTCGTTAGCACTACCGCCTGTCATCGAGTCATTACCTGCATCGCCATACATTGCTACGGAGTAGTTAGCTGCTGCACCCGCACCATTGGTATGGGTAAAAACATCATCTCCAGCATTACCCTTAGCAATATCAAAGCTATTGGCACCTAAATATAAAGTTACCGCTTGAGCAGTTTCGGCAATCGCAATATCGTAACCGTCTCCACCCTCAACTACAGTATCTTCACCATCAAACAGGACGACATCATCGCCAGATCCAGCATCGATAGTATCCGCACCCGCACCACCGCTGATGACATCGTTGCCTGCATCGCCGTAGAGTGCGTCTTCTCCTGCACCACCTTCGAGATAGTCATCACCTTCTCCAGCGGATAGAGAGTCATTGCCATCAGCACCTTTAAGGACATCTGCGCCAGTATCTCCTGCTAAAGTATCGTCGCCAGTTTCTCCATCGAGAGTATCATTACCCAAACCGCCAAGGTGTAAATCATTGCCCTCACTACCAAGAAGTACGTCATCGCCTTCGCCACCAATTAAGATGTCTTCTCCTTCGCCACCACGCATAGTATCGTTACCAACTCCACCATCAATGGTGTCGTTTCCTAGATCGCCAGCCAAACAACCATCATCACCAATACCGCCAGATATACTGTCATTGCCCATTCCTCCTTCAATGGTGTCTGTTCCTTCACCACCCATTAAGGTGTCTTCTCCTGCTTCTCCCTTGAGGAAGTCCGCACCTAAACCACCGTCGATCGCATCGTTTCCTGCGCCACCATCAACAGTGTCATTACCCGCACCACCAAAGAGAGAGTCGTTGCCTTCGTTACCCAAAACTACGTCGTTACCAGTACCTCCTGTTAAGGAGTCATCGCCGTCACCACCATCAATTACATCGTCTCCCGACTCTCCAGCAACAGTATCGTTACCAACATTACCAAATAACCAACCGTCATTATCATTACCACCTGCGATCGCATCGTCGCCAGCACCACCATCAATGGCATCCATGCCTTCGCCACCGATCAGCTTATCGTTAGCTTCGCCACCATTGAGATAGTCGTGTCCCGCACCGCCATCAATTAAATCTGCTCCTGCATCGCCGTAGAGAACATCTTGTCCTGTTTCTCCGCTGATGGTGTCGTTACCATCGCTACCATGTACATCGTCGTCACCATCTCCAGCGACAACCAAGTCGTTATCGGCACCTGCATCAATGCGATCTATTCCTGCGCCACCGTAGAGAGTATCCGCGCCAGCTTGTCCGAGCATCACATCATCTTCTGCACCGCCATACATGAGGTCATTACCAGTACCCCCATCCATCACGTCATGTCCAGTTTCGCCGTAGAGAGTATCATTACCATCTCCCCCAGACATCCAGTAATCATCGCCAGCACCACCGATTAACTCGTCGTCACCAGTTTCTCCTGCCAAGATGTCGTTACCAGTGCCACCAAGGATTTTGTCATTACCAAGACCACCTTTCAGGGTATCTGCACCCGCACCACCGTTAATTAGGTCGTTACCAGTACCACCATCGGCATAGTCATCGCCATTCCCTGCATGCAAAGTATCTTCGCCGATGTCACCCATTAACTTGTCGTTACCGATACCACCGTTAATTAGGTCGTTACCAGCACCACCTTCCATAATGTCATCGCCAGCATCGCCGTTGATGGTATCGTTACCTTCCTGTCCTGCGAGCCAGTAATCATTACCGCTGCCGCCATTAACTACGTCATCACCAGTCCCCCCAGAGATCGCATCTTTGCCGAAACCACCCATTAGGATATCGTCACCACTACCACCAGCAATGTAATCATCGTCGTCTCCATCACCACTAGCAGAGTTGGGACTATTGGCTCCACCTGTAGTATCTACTTCACCCGTATAGATATAATTACCATTTTCATCCTGTTGCCAGTCGGTATCGTCGCCATAATCTCCATGTACCCAGTCGTTACCTTCGCCACCAGCCAAAGAATCATTACCTTCACCTCCTTCAATAACATCATTTCCTTTGTCTCCATCAATCCAGCGATCGCTACCAGCACCTCCGCCTAATGTATCGTCTCCTGCATAACCCATTAAAATATCGGATTCTGCAGTGCCAAATATTTGATTATTATCTTCAGTGCCGTATTTATTCATCTTCTTTTCTGGAATTATTAATATTTTTTCAATCTCTATATTCCGAAGATAAACATTGCACTTTACTTTAAGGTCAAGAGCAAATTTCAAACAAACTACATAAGCAAAACTTATTAATTGATTCAAAGAAGTTTTAGCAGGTAGTTTCAGAAGATTGCGATAGGAAAGAATCCCCAAAAAATACGTTATATATTCTTTTTCAAAAGTTTTAATTCACAATCTGAAAGCGATCGTGATCGCTTTGAAAAATATGCATTGATGATAATAGTTTGGATAAAATTTATAGAATCCTAAATATATTAATCGCTATTGAACTGTCAAAATCGTATTGTTTAAATTAGCTTCTTGAAAGTTACAGCCTAATATTATTGCCCGATCGAAATTAGCACCTGATAAATTTGCCCCAATTAAAATAGCTTCGGTTAAATTAGCATTGCTCAGATTGGCATTACTTAAATTAGCTCCGCCAAGATTACAGGATGTCAGATTAGCATAAGTTAAATTAGCTCCACTCAAGTCTGCACCGACTAAATTTGTTTCGATTAATTCTGCTTGATGGAGATAGGCATTTATAAAATCTGCACCACTAAGATAGGCTCGATTGAGTTTAGTTTTTTCCATCGAAACTTCATTAAAACTAGCAAGCATCATTTCGGCATGACTAAAATCGGCATTACATAAAAAAGCTCCATTTAATTCTGCCCCAATTAATTCGATCGCCTGAAAGTTTCTTTCTCCCGTACTATACAATTCTAATAATTGTTGGGTTTTATTGGCTATTTGGATATCGCATGATAGGCTTTCTTCTACATTTTGAAATAGGTGTAAGAGTTCGCTATCTGCGGTACTATGGTTACCACAGTTACCGCCAGCAGCCAACAAAGCTAATTGTTGTTGTCTTTGACCTAATTCTTTAATATTTGATTGAATTTGTTTGAACTGTTGCTCTAAATCCTGAAGCCGATCGTCGAGCATTGTATTCAAAGCTGCAAGACTATCCTGCAAATTTTTAAACTCTAGAAGTTTTTTTATTTGATTGAGAGAAAGACCAAACTTTTGGGCATATTGAATCAACCGTAATCGCTCGACTGTAACTTGAGAATATAAGCGATAACCTTTAGTACTCCTGCGAGGAGATTCAATCAAACCTATTTTTTCATAATAGCGAATCGCTTGGGTAGAAAGACCAAACTTTTTAGCTATTTCTCCTATGAGTAAATCGGCAGTCATTTCATTTTACATCTATCATTTGACATTTATCATTCGGGAAGTTTTAAGCCTTAACAGGGATACTCCTAACTCCTAACTCCTAACTCCTAACTCCTAACTCCTAACTCCTAACTCCTAACTCCTAACTCCGAATTCACGTTAACCAGACGTTGGTTGCCAAACTGCTGCTTTAACGATCGCCCAAAGTAGAGAAAGATTATAAATCGCCCAGGCAGAATTAACTAAATAAGTTTCGGGGGTTTCTAAATTACCCATAGCTAAACGATAAATAGTATAAACAATACCCACAATAGTTAGAGCACAGACAAATAATTGAGTTTTAACTAAGTTTAAATATCTTCCTGCTTGTCGTTGTTTGGGGGTAACTTGAAACTTGACATCTTTGCCACTAAAAATACTCCAAACTGCTTTAATCATTAAGGGAAAGAAGGCGATCGCATATTGTTCGGAACGCCATAACTCACCCGCAGGGATGCCCCAGGTAGCAGCGAGAAAGGTAAGACGATTGAGGATAAAAGCGGGTAGGAAATGAATGGCAAAATCAAAGCTATAAGCCCGTAAGGGAATGATACCTGTAAAGAAATAGATTAAGGGACAGGCGATAAAAATAACGATAAAAAACCCTGCAAAGTAACTATACATGGTTTGGAAATATTGCAGTCGTTGCCAAAAAGTTAAGCCTGGCTTTGTCCAGGGATTTTCTTTGAGCAACACCTGAATTGTTCCCTGCGCCCAACGCAATCTTTGTTTCATAGTCGAACTGAGATCGTCTGGGGCTAAACCAACTGATAGAACTTCATGGTGATAGACAGACTGCCATCCCGCAGCATGGAGACGCATGGCAGTATTCATATCTTCGGTAATGCTGTTGCTGGAAACACCGCCGACTAATTCAAATTCATCAAGTCGATTATTGTCAAATTCGTATTCATCGGCGAAGTTTTGCAAGCCCACACTAACCAAAGCTTCTCGGCGCATAATGGCATTGGTTCCCGTATAAAAAGCCGCACCCATGCCATCTTTACCCTGTTGAATTGGACCATAAAAAAGGTGTGCCTGATGTCCAAAAGGATCGCCTGGGGGTAAGTTGGAAAATGCTTGGGGAGTCTGAACAAAAGCAATCTGATTTTGTTGATATTTGCCCGTATGAAGATTGTATTGATAAAAGTAGGGTAAGACGCGGTATAAGAATTCTGGCTTGGGAATGTGATCCGCATCTAAAGTGACGATAAACTCTCCTGTGGTTTCTCCTGAAAAGATAGCGTAATTAATATTTCCCGCTTTGGCGTGGTGTGCTTTACCTTTTGGTTTGGGACGAGCGATATAACGACAGCGAGCAAGATCGGTTAGGGCTAACTCCTGCTGATAGATAGCCTGTTCTAAGGTTTTTTGTTCCCTTTGTAGATAATCGTGAAGTTTTTTATCTTGAGGATTGAGTAAGGAGAATAATTGCCCTAAACTTTGAACATGGCATGGTAGGTTGGGGCTTGTTTGCGTTTTGGGCTGATAGGCTTTGATAGCTAATAAACAATTGCGCCCATCGGGTTGCCTGGTGTAGCTAAAATAGTCGCTTAATTCTTCTAGTAGAAAGATACCTCTACCGCTTTCCGCTTCGGGTTCTATCTCTCCTTTTCTTTGCCTTCTCTTGGCTTCCAGATCGAATTCTGCTCCATAGTCCCAGATTTTAAACACCATCGATTGACTGAGAATACTAAATTCTAGATCGATTGTCTTATCTTCAGATAACCCTCGATGGGCATGACTGACAGCATTATCAAATGCTTCGCCCACGATGGTTTTTAACTCCAGCCAAGTGCGATCGCCAATCGCATCTATCTTCAAACTGTCAAACCAAGATAGGACATCATTTAAAGCCTTTGACTTACTGGCTACCCGCAATCTATATGTCTGCAATAAATTGTCAGTGGCAACAAAATCGGGAGTCAGGTTTTTTAACTGTTGCAGGCGATCTACCAATTGCGATCGCTCTCTATCTAGTTTGACTGCTTCCTGTTGAAGTAAAGGACTTTGTAAATCGTGCAAACACAGCTTTTCTCCCATCGCCCTCATGTCGGCAGAGTTACCGTCGTCGAGAATATAAACCTTTAATTTATCAACGGGATAATCGATCGCTAAAGCCGCTTTTGCTGTTTCTTCTACCATTTCGGCAGGTTCGTTATAGCAGGTGATAAAGATATCAACAGCAGGATATGCTTCACGAGGGAATTTGGGAAGCAAGCAATTAAACGATCGCACTTTCCTAACCACTGGTTGCCACAAACCAATGAGAAACATCACCCCACCCAAGTAACTATAGATTTCTGCCAACAATAGAGGAATAGAAATCCACAAGGCATTAAAGTTGAGAGAATGAGTTATGCGCCATTGTAAATACCACGCTCCAAAGATGAGATTGATAATAGTCAAATAGCGAAACAACAATGTCCTTTCTTTAAAGCGAGTTTGGATATTACTCATGGGTTTGTAGCAGGCTGCAGTTAATTGTTGGTAGTTAGCTGTCGATTGATATTTAATGCTTAATGTTCAATGCTTAATGCTCAATGCTTAATGACAAAGGGCAATTGTTTCGCACTGTATATAGAATGCTTTCCAGAATCATCGCGTTGGTGTTGACATTAAATACTTGATTAATTCCCAAATTCTTATCTTCATAAATTCCCCCTGGATAACCGCGATTTTTAACTGCTGTTTTATTTACGGCTTGTTTGAGAGATTGAGTATAAGGATTATCGGGAAATAATGCCGAGGCTGCAAAAGCCGCTTTAGTACTGAGGAATTTCAAATCAGGATAAGATTTACCTTGGGGAGTTACCGCATTCCAGCGATCGCCATTGGCATAGACGCTATAGTAAAGGAAGTAAGGCGATCGATCTAAAGAGTCTTCGTTTACTGCGGTAAGGATACCCGTGCGTTTGTATCTTTGTTCTTGTGCCTGAATTAGTTTGACTACCTGCTGTTTATCGGCTTCAGTCCAACCCATTTCTATTCCCCACATCAGATAGGGATCGTTGGTGAGGTAGTTACCCGCGTTGGAGTTTTCATAGTTACGGCGATCGACTTTTAAGGTATTGCCATCAACTTCAATCTCTTTAACTGGAGGATTATTCAGGGCATTCTCTGCCTCGATACCCCATAGTTGTAAACCCTTGGCTGCGTATTGTTCGTAACCCAGTCTGCCTTCTTGATAGTAGTTAATCTTGCCTGCTTTGTCGGGAATACCACCCTGTAGCCAGCCATCTTTAACTAACTTATTCAAATCCCAGCGACTGACTATCTTTTCAATTCTGGGTTTGTATTCTGGATAATGGGTGCGTAGAGTATGCAGCGAAATCAGAAGCCTGGAGATATCTAACACCGACCAACCGCTTGTTCCATCAGGATCGGGAGTATTATCTAGCTTCATCATTTCTCCCGTGAGTGTACTATATGCCTTATTGGGCAAACCAGTTGTGGGGAGAGGTAGAGCTTCTAAAGTAGCAAGGAGCTTGGTTATCTTACTGTCAAATTCCCCTGCTTCAATAATGTTTAACTGCCGCGCACTATGGATACCGAAGATTGCACTCCCTTGATCCCATAATGTCGTCCAAGGATATTTTTCCACGGCGTTGAATAACCCCGTAGATTCATTCCAATTAGCCTCAAAGTATGACCAAGCCTGTTTTGCACTAGACAGATCGACTGGGCGCGATTTTGCAGAACAGGTATTTTGAGGAACATTGGTTGTTTTTGGTTTAAGTGATTCGAGATCTACTGCTACTGGTTGTCGGGGGATAATAACTTGAGGTAACTGTCCTACATCTTGAGTTGGCTGAATCTCGGTCGTTTCCTCAGGCTTAACGGGGTCAATTGATGTCCAGTAGGATTCTTGTCCGTCAAGAAATAAATTGGCTTTCTGCGTCGGCAGATCGGGCAAACCCTGTCCCTGAGATTCTCTTACGGCTTGCCACCAGGGAGAATCCATCTTGCTGTTGTTACTCGCCTCCCCTACCTCTTTACTCTGGGAGGAGAATGATTGAAAGTCACTCGAATTCGGGGGATTTAGGGGGCTGTTATCCATTAAATTGGCATTAGACCAATAGATACCCGTATTATCTTCGACTAAATATAGTTGTTGTTCGTTGTCGTAGGGTAAGCCATTACCCGAATTACCGTCAGCAACTGTTCTCCACCAAGGAGAATTGAAGTCGGCATTATCCGTAAGTAAAGGTTGTCTGTCGCGAAACTTATAATATAAAGACTGTAAAACGATCGCATTCGTACTGCTAGTAAAACCTACAGCCGCCTTACCGTCAGCTTCATAAAAACCTTCGTAATAACCAAGAGTAGGGTTATATAAATCGACTACTGCTCGCTGTAATGTTTGGGCATATTCATCATCAGGAAATAAAGCATCGTAGGCAAAGGCTGCTGCAACGCTGGCAATCCGATGTTTATCGTTAGTTTTACCCCCTCCCGAATGAGTTGCCCAAGGTTCGCCATCCCCAACAATAGTACTGTGAACCACATAGGGTTCTTGTTGAATTAATACAGTATTAGCAGCCGAGAATAAACCTTGTTCGCGGTAGCGTTGTGCTTCTGCTTGCAGCATTGGATATACAAGCGATCGCATTTGCGGATCGAAACCTAATTCCAAACCATAGCGAACAAAAGGATCGGCAATGACATAATTGTGTTTGGGTTTTCTGCCTCTGCGCTGTCTTTGGGCAAGTATTTCTAAGCCGTCTATCGATTGAGTTTCATACTCTCCCCCTACAGCGGATCTACCAGCATCAAAACCCCAAAGCTGGAAGCCTCTGGCTGCATACTCTTCATAGCCTAATTGGTTTACGGGATGTACTTTGGCTAAACGGCGGTTAAAGCTATCTTCTTCTACTGTCGCACTGTTTAGCTTGCCATTTCTAATAACTCGTAAATAAGACCAATTTAATAAGATTTCGTCTACCGTTTCGGTATATTCAGGGTAGCAACTCTTGAGGTTATGGAGAGCTAACAGCATCCTGCCAACATCCAAACCAGACCACCCAGAGCCTTCTGGGATAGGGTTGTTACCGTAGTCTACAGGTTCTAAGCTACGAATGTCGTAACCACGATGGGGTAATTCACCTGAAAATAAATCCAGTCTTTGTAGAGTCGCTAAGAACTTACGCACTCTTAGATCGAATTTTTTGAGGGAGACTAATTCCATTGCTGTCGCCGACTGCAAAGCAGCTAGATAGTCCCCCATGCCCCAGAGACTGGTAGCTTTCATATCGCTGCGATCGCTTACCAGTCCTGTTTCTGGTTGGTAATTGGCTTCAAAATACTTCCAGGCAACTTTAGCATAACGCCGTTCGGGAATTGTTAAATCCCTAGTTAACTCCGAACAAAATGAACGACGAATTCTACCCAAAGAAGGGAGCGGCGCAACTGCTACAAAATCAACGGGCTTTTTCTTTTGTTCGGAGGAAGGATTATGGTTGGCGGGTTTGGGATCGGGAGGTATTTCCACTTGAGGAGTTGGTGTAACAGCAACTGGCTGAGATGAGAGCGGTAGAGTCGCTGGAGCAGATTGACTATCTACTCCTGTAGGTGGGGGGAAACCTTCTGCCACCTCATATTCTTGCGGATCGCCTGTAGAAGCATTGACCAAATCCCCGCCGATTAAAGGCTGATTGCCTCTGGCTTTGTAATAGAGAATTTCCATAATTAAGCCGTTAGTATTCCCTGTCAATGCTTTATTCGGTTCGCTGGTTTCTTCATATAACCCTGCATAAAAGCCACCACCATCGGGACTCATTAATCCCGTAGCAACTTGAAATAACTGCTGGGCATATTCGCTATCGGGGAAAATATAACGCCAGCCTAAAGCAGCTTTAGTACTAATACTGCGTTTTTCGGGATAAAGCTCGTTCTTTTCTGTAATTGTCGCCCAAGCATTACCATTTGAATAAACGGTGTTGTAAAGAAAATAGGGCGCGCCATCGATATTGTCTTCCGTGACGGCGGTTAATTGCCCCGTTGCTAAATAACGTCGGCGTTGTACCTCAAAAACTCTTTCCGCAAATTCTTGCTGCTTGCCCAAAAAGCCAAACTCAATCCCATCGAGGATATAAGATTCGCTCACTACGTAGTTATTAGCGTTAGTTTCCTGAAATCTACGAGTATCCACAGGAACTTGCACCCCGTAAATCTCCACCATCTTATAGGGTTCGTAAGATAATGCCTTGGGTACGGCATAGCCCCACAACTCATAACCCCTAGCGGCGTATTCCTCATAGCCCAAACGCCCTTCCTGTACGGGCAGTGTTTGACCGTCTTCTAAAACTGCTGCCCCAAACATGTAGCCATCTTGAATCGATCGCTCTACCGCCCAGCGATCTACAATAGACTGCAACCATTCGCTATATTGGGGGTGACAAGTGCGTAAAACGTGAAAAGCTGCCAATATTCTACCAATGTCTAAAGCAGACCAGCCAATCCCCCGTTCTACGGGATTATTCCCATAGTCCACCATCTCTCCAGTCGCGGTGTTGTAAACTTTATTGGGCAAACTATCTTCAAATAGACGCAAACCACTCAAAGAAGCCAAGAATTTATTCAGGCGCACGTCAAAATCGGCTTGGTCGGTCAAACCCATCCAACGGGCAGCATTTAACGCCATTAGATAGTTACCCATATCCCAAAGAGTACCAGAAGGATAACCACCTGCTGCGTTGGTAAACCCAGTACTTTCTTGATAGTTATTCAGAAAATATTGCCAGGCTGTACGGGCATAGGTTTCCTCTTCTGGAGTCAGGGGATTAACAATATTGGCACATTGATTATTAGTGTCTTGTGCCAAAACTATCTTGTCATTACCAAAACCAAGAAACCAACTCGAACCAATAATCCCCGCACATAGAGATGCAGTTAATTTGAATAATTTTTTCTGGCTAAATCTCTGCCACATAACAAAAAAATTAATTGTCAATTTTCCATTATTAATTATCAATTGATAACTATTTAACTCCAGCCCACACTATTAGAGGCTCGCCTACCTGTTTGTACAATAGGCTTTCTAAAATAACGCCGTTATTATTGGCAGTCAAAGCATCGTTAGGTTCTTGCAAAGTTTCGTAGTAGCCGTTGTACCACCCTGTCTCGGATTCAAGATTTTCGACTACAAAATCAAATAACTGATTGGTATATTCAGTGTTATATAAAACATCCCAGCCGATAGCAGCTTTTGCACTTAAAAAACGTAAATGATTATAGTTTTCTCCCGTATCAGTTATGGTCGACCAAGGCTTACCATTGGCGAATAAAGTATTGTAGACAAAACGGGGATCTCGGTCTAAATTATCTTCTGTAATAGCTGTTAATTGTTTGGTGCTTTTATAGCGAGCTTCTTGGGCTGCTAAAATGCGATCGCTATAGGCTTTTGGTAATGATTGAAAACCTGTTTCAATACCGTCTAGGAAATATGGCTCGCTGAGAACATAATTATTCCCACCTGAGTTTTGAGCATCTCTGAGATCGTAAGGAATACCTACATTATAAAGATTGACAAATGCTGTTTTATCTTCATAATCTAAAGCTTTATCCACTTCTAAACCCCAAAGTTTTAAGCCAAAAGCAGCATAGTTTTCATAACCCAATCTTCCCTCTTGATTGTACTGTTCTTCACCTTTACTAATACTAGTGCCGAACATATCGCCGTCCTTAGTCAGACGTTCCACATCCCAAGCTTGCCAAACAGCATCAGCTTTAGTTTTATACTTCGGATACTTCGCGCCAATAATTTTCAACCAGATCGCCATCCGTCCTAAGTCGATCGCCGACCAGCCAATAGTTTCTTTTTCCTCTAAACCACCATAATTAACAGGGATTAAAGTTTTGGCATTATAAACCTTGTTAGGTAATTCATCATTATAGAGTTCTAGTTTCGCTAAGGTAGCCAACATTTTAGCGAGCTTATTATTAAACTCTTTTTCCTCAATAATTTTTAATTCCATAGCTGAAATCAAAGCAGCAATTCCCGCCCCTTGATCCCATAAAGTTACCGAAGGAAACTTATCGGCAGAATTGACTAATCCCGTTTCCTCATTCCAGTTAGCCTCAAAATATTTCCAGGCTGTTTTAGCCACTGCTAATTCTGCTGTAGTTAACTTATTCTTCTGACTGGGAATATAAGGAACTTTGGTCGCTTTTAATTCTTTTTGAGTAACTTTATGTCCTGGTAAAGACACTGATTGAGCATCAAGCAGAGCATACAAAGCTTCTGGTTTTTCTGGCTTCACTTCTACTGTGGTTTTTGAGTTAACCTTGGGGTGAGTTTCAACTACTTCTTGTTTACTTAAATGTTTGCCCAACAAAGTTAGTCCTGCGATCGCTAATAATGCCGTGGCTACCGCACTAATTACTACTAAAGCTGAATATTTTTGTGGTGGTGGTTTAAGTTCGGGTTGCATATATTTGAGCCATAACTCATAAAAGCGATCGCCCTTATAGTTCCCGAAATATACTTAATAGTTAACAAAATAAGCAAAAAAATATTATCGTAATTTAGATTACATTATTATGTTTGATTGGATTTTTATCGCTCGAAGTAAGAAAATATATAAAATGTGTTTATTGATAATAATTAAAATAATTCTGTCCTAAAAATTTACCAGCGTGATCGTATATCTTTGACGCATTACTAAATCTATTACTTCCGATGTAATCCTGCATTTTTCAATCGTCTTAATAATCCAACACGTCTACTATATTTTTCGTGAATATAATTTAAACGTCTTTGAAATTCAGGTTGTTTATGTTGATACTCTGCTAAATCTCTGAGCTTAACTAACAAACTAACCGCCTCTTCATAGGGTTTTGCTTGAGCAACCAGTAACAATCTTTCAATATTTGACCAAGCTTGTGTTGCTTGGCTGGCAAACTGTTTTAATTCTTCAATTCTTTCCTTCTCTGCTGCTTGTTATTGTCTTATCCGATCTTTTTCCTCTTCTTTTTTGCTAGCTTTCAATAGTTGATATATAGTTCTATGAGTTTTGTTTGCCGATCGAGTAAAATTTATTTTCTTGGATATTTTTTGCTTAAATTCGATTGCTAGATTTGGTTTTTCTTTTAATAGTTGTAATAAAATAATATCGCATTCTTTTCTTGATAGTTGAGAAATTTTTTCTCGCCAAATTTCATCTGTAATTGAGGTTAGCTCTTGGCTCGATTTTGCTGCAACTTCAACTAAATAATTATCTAGCTCAAATAATTCTATAAAAGAAGTCAGCGATCGCGATAATTTATTCAATCCTGGTGGTACGGGTGGCTCATATTCTTGCCTATCAATATCTTGTAGAGTAATTGCTTTCAGCCAGGCAAGATAAAGCAAGCGATAGTCTTGTTTTAAAATATCATTTCGTAAATCAATAATTTCGGCTAACTCTCCTCCTCCCTCAATCCAACCAAAACCGTCTTCAAGGTTATAGCAGATATCTAAAATTACATAATTACCGATTTTCGATACAGATATACAGTCTTCAATGCAATATGCTTGAATTTGTTTAATATCGATTAGAGATTTGGGAAATCGAAACATTAATTGTTGAGTACCCCAATTAGCAATATAGTACATAGCATCAAAGTACTTAGCTAAAATATCTTGAGGAGTGCTACGAAAATCCCCATAACTATAGGTAAATATAGCTCTAGTGGCTGTAAGCTCAACTCTACTAGATAATTGACCAATAATCTTACGTTCTTTGTTGTTTAGCGGGCGATCTATGGTTTGAAATTCGTAGTATTGATACTCACTCATTAGAGTCTTCTAAGCGATCGATAATATTGAGATAATTATATTTTCTCCTATTTTCTTTCAGATTAAAAATTAAACTTAATATTCACTGATTTCTTATTCACTGCTATCAATTTGTTGATATGCCTTTTCTTGCAGACTTGCAGACGATATAAAATGAACTGTTCATCTTGCCAGAACCATACTTCTGTTATACCTAACCCTTGATAAGTTAGCTGTTTATCAAGGGTTAGGTAGGCAAATCGCAATTCAAATTTGACAAATTCTTACCAAAGTTAGCTTGCCCACCCTACCCACTGCCTATTACCTATTAAAAAAATGGCTCTAACTACTGAACTATTTAAGCTAATTTGAGATGTTAGATTTGCCTCGCGCAAAGGCGCAAAGTACGCAAAGGAAGTTATTTGTCTGTTGTTGTTAGTGGCAACATTGGCAATCTCTGCGATCGCACCAGTCAACTAACAAACTGGCTTAACGCTTCAGTCTGTCCATAATAAACTCATCATTACCTTAGCAAGACCATGCAAGTTACTACCAAAACCAACTATTCTCCTGAAGAATATGTTGATTCTAGTAATCTAAAATATTATCCAATTCCCATTGAGTTATCTGATTGTTGTATTGATGCCACTGCTGATACTTTAATTTTAAATAAGATTCAACAAAAGATTTCCCTAAGTATTTTGATAAAACAGAATCAGATTCTAAGCAGCGCAATGCCTCCAATAAGTTAGCTGGCAACAGTTTTGTACCTGGGCTTGGTTGTTCTTGATAGCTATTAATTTCAGAGCGATCGCCTGGATCGAGTTGGCGATCGCTCCCATCTAAACCAGCGGCGATCAATACTGCGGGAAGCAAGTAAGGATTCGCTGCGCCATCAGCTAAACGGAATTCAAATCTTCCCGCATCGGGAATACGAATTGTATGGGTGCGATTATTACCGCCATAGCTAATGGTGTTGGGCGACCAAGTTGCACCAGACAAAGTAACAGGGGCGTTGATTCTTTTATAGGAATTGACCACAGGATTGGTAAAGGCACACAAAGCGGGAGTCGATGCCAAAATTCCCGCGATAAACTGATAGCCTAAAGAGGAAAGTTCTGATTTACCAGTAGCATCGATAAATAAATTAACTTTGTCTCCTTTGTCCCACACAGAGAGATGAGTATGGCAACCATTACCAGTTAAATTAACAAAAGGCTTCGGCATAAACGTAGCTCGCAGCCCATGTTTTTCCGCAATGCTTTTAACCATGTATTTGAAAAATGCCTGACGATCTGCGGTAATGAGAGCATCGTTATAAGTCCAGTTCATTTCAAACTGTCCGTTAGCATCTTCATGGTCGTTTTGATAGGCTTGCCAGCCCAATTTAATCATCCCATCGCAGATTTCGCTGATTACATCATAGCGACGCATCAAGGCTTGTTGATCGTAGCAGGGTTTGACAGAACGATCGCGAGAATCGGAAATTTGATGCTCGTTATCAGAAAGCAAGAAAAACTCGCATTCTACTCCTGTTTTGATGCGATAACCGTTTGTTGCTGCTGTTGATATCAATTTTTTTAATAACAGCCTGGGGGTATCTACCATTGGCTCGCCATTAATATCGTACAGATCCGCTGGCATCCAGGCGACATCGGGTTGCCAAGGTAATTGAATCAAGCGTTCTTTGTCTGGTATTGCCAAAATATCGGGGTCGGCAGGAGTCATATCCAACCATGCGGCAAATCCCGCAAACCCCGCACCATTTTCTGCTATTGCATCGATGCTTTGGGCGGGTACGAGTTTCGATCTTTGGACTCCAAATAAGTCGGTAAAAGAAATCAAAAAGTAACGGATTCCGCGATCGCGAGCTAAATCGGACAACAACATTTTAATAGTCTAAACCTCACACAATTTCTTCTTACTATGAGGGCGATTGTCTCGACATGTTTGTAACTATGACTACTTTCTATCTTACTCGGTTAATTAGCCTACTTTTGTCTGTTTTTTCGCGATTTATTCGAGAATACGGTCTTATTTTCTAGCCAAAATTTAGCGCGATCGCCAGTAAATTTTCTGTTGTTCGTAAAAAAAATACGATTAACTGTGTATTTGGATACTAATAGATCTTTTTTGTCAAGTATTTTTTGCCATAATAAATAATATCTCTAGCTTTTGTACGAACAAAAATTTAATTGAAAATTAATTAATAACTTAAACAAATTATGGGATTAATAAAAGGCGTTACTATCAAAGCGATCGAGTCAATTCAAGGAGGAATGGCTGAATTTTACACACCCCAATCTAGTGACGAAACGATGATTGTCAAAGTACCAGCCAAAACCGAAGACGATCTGTTCGTTCATAAACATCAAACAGACCAATTATTAGTAGTTAAAGGAAGTTTTATTTTAGTAGTTTTATATAACAAACAATATCAATACATTCCTTTGAGTGAAGAGATCCCTCAAGTAGTGACTATTCCTCCTGGTATTTTGCACGGTGCGATTAACTTTGAGGATCGAGACTGTTTGCTAGTCAATGCTGTATTGCGTCATGGAGAACCACAACCAAGGGATTATCAGCCTATTACTAAACCTTTTCCCTATGATTTGCAGCAAGCTAAGTTTAGCTTCGATAGATTATTAACTAAACCTTCACCATTAGTTGTAAAAGCGGGTATCTAAAATATATATGACCAGACAATTGACATAATACCGCACTGAAAGATGCGGGATTCTCCTCAGCCCATTATATCTTTGAGGGAAGGGAGCGTTTTAGACTGACGACTGCCCACCGCCAGTTTTTTGATTAGCATTGCTGAATTGTAGTCTCGGTCGATGTTTAATTCGCAGTTA
>JBCDCO010000011.1:0-43279 GCA_039181635.1 Cyanobacteria bacterium P01_G01_bin.19
AAAAGTGGTTTCAAGGTCTGTCGAAGTAGGATAACCTGATTCATGAGGGTTTGTTGATTTAGTTTGGTTACTTCTCATCAAACCCTCTTCCCATATCACTTTGCAAGCCCAATTTCTATTTTTTGTCCCGTACAGAGGTTTTGGCTATGCTGCTAACATAGCCAAACTATAAAAAATTAGGCATTTACAGCTGGTTTAGTTTCTTCTCCAACAAGATTGCCACTGCTTTGCAGTTTTTCGCCTTCAATGAAAGAACGAAGCATCCATGCCATCTCTTCGTGCTGTTCCATCAAGCCTGTCAAGAAATCGGCAGTGCCTTCGTCGTGATATTCCTCGCCACACTTATCGATGTTTTCTCTAAGGTTACGAATTATTTGTTCGTGGTCTTGTACCAAGCGACTGACCATTTCGTTGGCATCAGGCAAATCGTTGGGATGCTCTTTGAGAGAACCATACTGAATAAATCCTGCTGCTGTTCCTAAAGGATAACCGCCCAAAGCACGGATTCTCTCTGCTGTGGCATCAATGTTTAGAGTAATGGCGTTGTATTGTTCTTCCCATAGCGTATGAAGAGTGCGGAACTGGGGACCCACTACATCCCAATGATATTTCTTAGTTTTAATGATGAGCAAGTACTGATCCGCTAGATCTCTGTTGAGTAGATCGATCACGCCATGACGTTGCTCTTCTGTTAATCCAATGTTTAAACTAGGCATAAAAATGTTTTGTTTGTGCGACTTCATTTTAATTAGAACAATTAACTCAGCGATCGCGCATCTGTATGAAGAAAGAATTTGATTTAGTAATCTATTACCTCAGATATAGTTATTCAGGAGTATAGACAAGCTCCGCTGAATTTCAATAAATTACCTTTTTTAAAATTGACCTACAAAGCAAACCTTTAAAAAGCTGGTAGCTCAGAGCTGAAAGCTTAAAACCAATGAACTAAAACGAAGTTAATTAACGCTGAACATATTATCGTTTCTTTTATCATTAGATAGAGACTAGAATAACTGTAGGTTTTACATATATTCCATACATTCCTATATATTTATTTGATGACTTCAATTATTACTCTTACACCCAAGTTAAACGCTCCAACTATATGTAAACTTGATAATGGTCTGACTATTATTGCCGAACAAATGCCAGTCGATGCGGTAAATCTCAATGTCTGGATCGATGTAGGTTCGGCAAAAGAAAATGATGAGATCAACGGAATGGCGCATTTTCTAGAGCATATGGTGTTCAAGGGTACGCCAAATCTAGAGATAGGTGAATTCGAACAGCTAATTGAAGAACGAGGTGCCGTGACAAATGCTGCCACTAGTCAAGACTATACTCACTATTACATTACAACCTCCCCTAAAGACTTTGGCGAACTAGCACCCTTGCAGCTAGATGTAGTCCTCAATCCTAGTTTGGAAACAGAAGCATTCGAACGAGAGAAGCTTGTCGTCTTAGAGGAAATTCGTCGCTCGGAAGATAGTCCTCGTCGCAATACTTTTTATCGCTCGATGGAAACCTGCTATGAAACTCTACCCTATCGCCGTCCAGTACTAGGTCCTGCTGAAGTGATTCAGAACTTGCGATCGCAACAAATGCAAGACTTCCATAGTGCTTGGTACAAGCCAGAGTCGATGACTGCAGCCGTTGTGGGCAACTTACCCGTACAAGAATTAATTGATCGGGTAACTCACGCATTCGAGCGTCATTATACTCCTGCCAGACAAGCTCAAAAAAACTCAGTCCCATCCGCTACCCCAGAACCGCCATTTGAAAAAATAGTTCGTAGAGAATATACAGACGAAAGTTTACAGCAGGCTCGTCTAGTTATGGTGTGGCGAGTTCCTGGCATGGAAGATCTTGACGAAACCTATGCCCTAGATGTTTTGGCGGTTATCTTGGGACAGGGCAAAGTTTCCCGTCTGTTTAGAGAACTGCGCGAAGAAAAAGGTTTAGTCAACCAAATTGGGGTAAGTAACATGACTCAAACCCATCAGGGGGCATTCTATATCTCTGCTGCTTTACCAACAAAAAACATCGAGATAGTTGAAAAAACAATTATCGACCAGATCAGAACTATTCAAACCGAGCTAATTGCAACTAAAGATATCAATCGCATTCGCACTCAAGTAGCCAATCGATTCGTCTTTGCCAACGAACGTCCGAGCGATCGAGCCAATCTCTATGGCTTTTATTATTCACAGCTACAGGATTTAGCTCCAGCACTCAATTATCCCCAACATATTCAATCCATAACTGCTGAAGATTTGCAGACAGCGGCTCAAAAATACCTCAATCCTGAAGCCTACGGAGTTGTGGTAATGAAGCCTGCTGAGTAATAATCTGTTCGGCGATTTATTCTAAGGTCGGATTTAAATAAATGATAAATGATAAATGATAAATGAAGTGACTTATCGTAATCCAGCACCCACAGTAGATATCATTATCGAGCTTATAGATCGACCATCTCGACCAATTATCGCAATCGAACGCAAAAATGAACCCTTTGGCTGGGCAATTCCTGGGGGTTTTGTAGACTATGGAGAATCAGTTGAAGCCGCAGCAATCAGAGAAGCTAAGGAAGAAGTAAGCCTAGACGTGAAGTTAGTCGAACAATTTCATGTCTATTCCGATCCAGCACGAGATCCGCGAAAGCATACTTTATCAATCGTCTTTATTGCTACTGCTAAAGGAGAACCAGTCGCAGCAGATGATGCTAAAAATTTGGGTATATTTCATCAGTGGGATCTGCCACAAAATTTTTGCTTCGACCACGATCGCATTTTGCAAGATTACTGGAACTATCGCAATTATGGAATGAAGCCTAGAATAAGCTAACAACTGTTGTTTATGTGGAAATTTGAGTCAAAATCTCTCCAAGGCGATCGCATTCGGCAAATCTTTTTGTTTCAGAACAATCTTCAAATCAGCTTTGAGCAGATTATCGATCTTTGGCAGCATAACGAGGCTTTTCGGGATTATTTTATTTCCTTGTTGGCAAATACGCCAATGCAAGCATACTTTTGGGAAACGCCACCAGTTACTGATTCTAATTGCGATCGCCCTTTTGAATTCGTATTGATTAACAGTATGCAACTGGCTGAAGTGACACCAGATTTAATTAGCTTTAGGCAGCATTTTCAGACTGCTACTCAAAATGTAGTAACCTTTTTCAATCTCGGGCGAGATGCCTCATTAGTTGCACCTTGCCCCACATCTTCAACTACAGACTATGCCCACCTGGCATCTTTTGTGCGCAATGCTCCCAAAGCTCAACAGCATTTACTCTGGCAAATAGTTGGGCAAAAACTAGCAGAAAAGTTAAATGATACAAGCCATAACCCCCCCATTTGGCTTAATACATCAGGATTGGGAGTACATTGGCTGCATATTAGGCTAGATTCAATTCCTAAGTATTATCAATTTCAACCATACAGAGTGTTTTAGGCTCGCGTTACAGATTGGCAATATTTACCTGTCCATTTGTTCCTGGAGATATGTCTGCAACAAACCGTCAAGTTTATCTTCAGGACAACATTCGATCAAAGCTTCAAAAGCTTCGTATAGTTTTGCCGCACTATCGCCCAAAATAGGCGTAATTCCCCACACATCTTCTACCCATTCTCTTGGGGCTTGGTCGTCAAAAATCATTCGTTCTAACAACTGTTTGGCTTCTGGTTTGGCAAGAGACATAATTATTTTTAACTAGACCTACAATCTTTCCTTAATAAGTATCGTAGATTGATAAGCTTAAGACAAAATATTTTACTCAAATCTTTAACATGTTCGATACTCTTGGCTTGTCTAATCCTTGGACACTAGCATTAGCAGTTAATGCTATTTTGTTGGGAATTGCTTGGTTTTTGCCCAAAAAACTGCTGACGCCTTTTGGTTATCTTAATGCTTTGGTGTTGGGGGTTATAGTTTGGGGGAGCTTGGGTTGGCGCGGCTATTTAGTCGTGATGTTTTTTTTCCTTTGGGGTTCGGCAATTACTTTTGTCGGTATCGAACAAAAAGAAGCTGAAGGTATAGCAGAAGAAAGATCGGGTATTAGGGGGGCGGGAAATGTTTGGGGTTCGGCTTTGGCTGCTACCATTTGTGCGATCGCCAGTTTGTTTTTCCTGTCCCCAATCAGAGAATTATTAGTATTAGGTTACGTAGCCAGCTTTTGCACCAAACTTTCCGATACGACAGCTAGTGAAGTGGGTAAAGCCTATGGCAAAACAACCTATCTGATTACCACTCTCAAGCCAGTAACCAGGGGAACAGAGGGGGCAGTTAGCTTAGAAGGAACGTTAGCGGGGGTTGCTGGTTCGATCGTGCTAGCAGCGATTGCCTGGATTATTGGTATGATTAATCCCCTGGGCATTGTTTGGTGTACGGTTGCGGCATTTATTGCTACGACAATTGAAAGTTTGATTGGCGCAACTTTAGAGTCTCGTTTTGAATGGTTAACCAACGATTTGGTTAATTTTATCAATACTGTTATCGGTGCAATTTCCGCCATTATTTTAGGGGCGATAATTACATATTAAATCAGCCAGTTAAAATGCTTGGCTAATTGGATCTAGAATTTGTTTCTCGATCGGGTAGAATGCTTCATGGCGGTTTTATTAAGTTTTATGATGCTTGAAATAGATTGCCAACTTCAAAAGAAATAATCCTTTTGAATATAAAACCATTGTTTTAGTTAACTTAATTCAGGAGCAACTTTATGGACTTATCCTTGATTCCAGCACAGCCCGAAGCAGGCATGATCAACGTTTTAATCGAAATTCCTGGCGGAAGCAAAAATAAATACGAGTTCGATAAAGACATGAACGCTTTTGCTCTAGATCGCGTGCTGTTTGCTTCAGTGCAATATCCTTTCGATTATGGTTTTGTACCCAATACTTTAGCCGATGACGGAGATCCTCTTGACGGCATGGTAATGATGGATGAGCCTACTTTCCCTGGTTGTGTCATTGCAGCCAGACCAATTGGCATGTTAGAAATGATCGACGGTGGCGATCGCGATGAAAAAATTCTTTGTGTCCCCGCAGAAGATCCTCGTTACAATGAAGTTCATTCTCTCAAAGATATTGCTCCTCACCGCTTAGAAGAAATTGCTGAGTTTTTTAGAACTTACAAAAACCTAGAAAAGAAAGAAACTAAAATTCTCGGCTGGAAAGACATCGATGCAGTCAAACCTCTGGTTGAAGAATGCATTAAAGCTTACAAATAAGCGGCAAAAATTTATTTGGTGGGTGAGAAAAAGTTTGTCTATCATTTACTTCTCCTGCCAAATAAGCTTATATAATAACTCCTAAAAACCAAACAATATGCTAGTCAAATCAACCACCCGTCACATTCGTATATACAGTGCAGAAGTTAAGGACAATGAATTAATCGAGAGTGAGAATGTCTTGACTTTAGATGTCGATCCAGACAACGAGTTTAACTGGAGTGAAGATTCGCTACAAAAAGTTTATCGTAAGTTTGATGAACTGGTAGAAGAAAATAATGGAGAAGATTTGAGCGAGTACAATCTACGTCGTATAGGATCGGATCTAGAACATTTTATTCGCTCTCTACTGCTCAAAGGTGAAATTAACTATAACCTGGGTGCTAGAGTTCGCAACTATAGTATGGGTTTACCTCGCATGGAAAGTCCCGATACCGAAGGAAAATACATGTAGGGCTGGCTGAAAAACTGAGATTTGGGATATATAGCCGTACAAGATTGGATTGGGACAAGTTAATAAATCTGCTCGTAGGTAGTAGGTAGTGGGTAGTAGGAAATGTCCTCACCCAAATACGTGATGCTACATGCTGTAAGGCTTCAGGCTTTAAGCTTCAAAATAACTAGAGGCTTAAAGCTTATGGCTTATAGCTATCCTCACAAGCTAAATTTCTGATCCCGAACTGACGATGGTTAAGCTCTCTTACGCATTCTACGTCCTGCAATTTTATTGCAATCAACTTTGGCGATCGCTCTTCTCAAAGGTAGGATACGGATTCTGCCGTCAAAAGTATTTGCCTGGTAAACCTTTTGTTGATTGAGGTCTAAAGCTGTCATCCAGCCACTATTGTGATGATATGCGCCTGTCTCGATATCTAACCAGCCTCTCCCCGCAGCGATTTGCCCTGGCTGCACTCCTGGAAGAGTAAAGGTAATTGTGTGTCCAGTAACGATTAACTTGTCTTTAAAAAATGGGCGATCGCAGATGTGAAAGTCTTCCCTAATCCAGCAAAACTGCTCTGCACTCTGTTGCTGTAAAGGAACGTTTGGATTAACCCCTGCATGAACCAGCCAATAGTCTCCCAAATCGTAGTACATGGGAAGATTTTTCATCCAGTCAATATGCTCTTGGGGAATCTTACTGTCATAGCTGGCTACAGTAGCATGACCGCCACTATACAGCCATCCTTGATATAGCTCGATGGATACTTCGCCACTGCCTACCACATCTAACATCATCTCTTCATGATTGCCACGTAGACAGTTAAACTTGTTTCGCATCACCAAATCGACAACTTCGGCACTTTTGGGACCTCTATCGATTAAGTCTCCCAAAAAATATACCTCATCGCTAGTAGTAGGTGAAATAGAATCTAATAATGCAACTAAAGTGTCATAGTGTCCGTGTACGTCACCAATGACAATTCGACGTTTTTGGCTCATGTTAGATGGTTTGACAATGTGCATCCTTGACAGCTCTTTATACTATTCTTAAGATTCCTTAAGATAATAGTAGAAGTAAATTGTTAACTTACTAGTAAGTATTCCCGATAAATTAGGGATATTAACTATATCAAAACCTAAAATCGAGAATTAGTAACAGAAACGTTATTCAGTATAGGAGGACAATGAGAAATCGGGTAGCTACTTCGACTAAAAACACCACGATCAAAATCCTACAGCAGCCATCTAATCCTGCATGGATCGAACAGGCGATCAACCATCTAGATACGGTTTTACTAGACCATTCTCACTGCGAACGTAAAGCCGCAGGAGTGGCAATCAACCTCATGTTTCGCTATCCATCTCATCATAAATTAGTCCGCCAATTAACGGCGATCGCCAGAGAAGAATTAGAACATTTTGAGCTAGTCAATCAGTGGTTAGAAAGACGAGAAATTCCCCTAGCACCTCTCAATTCTCCTCCTTACTTTACTAAATTAAAATCGCAAGTTCGTCATAGCGAACCAGATCGTCTGATTGACTCCTTATTGTTGTCAGCGATTATTGAAGCGCGTTCTCACGAAAGGCTGGGGCTAATTGGCGAACATTGTCCCGATCCAGAACTGGGCAAATTTTATCGCAGCTTGATGGCGTCAGAAGCCCGTCACTATGGAATTTACTGGGTTTTAGCAGAACACTATAGCGATCGCTCTACCGTGAATAAGCGATTGGCAGAATTAGGCGAATACGAAGCAGAGATTTTAAGTACGTTACATCACGAACCAAGGGTACATAGTTAATCATTTGACATTTGACATTTATCATTTATTCTCCTTCGACAAAGGACTTGTCCCTAAAGGGATACCGTCAACATATCCGCATGTAAGTAGAGTCATTGAGCAACCAACAGCCGATAGCTGAAGATAGATCGTGATTAGACAATATAAAGACTTTTTAATTCGAGATTGGCAAGTAAAGGATCGTCAAGCTGCTGCAGAAGTCATCAAACAAGTACTAGAAGAATACGGTTTACCTTGGCAACCCGAGTTAGCAGATCGGGATGTTATCGAGGTGGAATCGGCTTATTTAGAGGTGGGAGGAGAGTTTTGGGTAGTCGAACACCAAGATAGAGTTGTCGGTACAGCAGCATACCAACCAATCGCTAGGGGCGAAAATGCAGTAGAGATCAGAAAAATGTATTTACTGCCAGAGATGCGCGGGCAGGGATTGGGTGTATATTTATTACAACAGTTGGAAACAGCGATCGCTGTTAAGCATTATCAAGAAATTTGGATTGAAACTGCAACTAGCTTAAAAGAGGCAGTAAGATTGTACGAACGCAATGGCTATCAACCTAGTAGTGGTGTAGAAACCGCTAGATGCGATCTGGTTTATTTAAAACGATTGCACTAGTTAAATCAATCAAAAACAAATATCAATAGATAAATAAACTATGTTTTTACTAGCAGGGGATATTGGCGGAACAAAGACGATTTTGCGTCTGGTAGAAGTTACAGAAGTTACCTTGACAGAGAAAACTTTCAAGACTGTCAAAGAAGCTCAATATATCAGCGCCAATTTTCCCGATCTCGTGCCCATGGTGCAGGAATTTATGGGGGATGATAAGTATCTTCAGCCCCAGGTGGCGTGCTTTGCGATCGCAGGTCCTGTAGTTAACGATACCTGCAATTTAACTAATTTGCACTGGGCTTTAGATACCAACAGGCTGCAGTTGGAATTAGATATACCCAAAGTGAGTCTAATTAATGATTTTGCAGCCAATAGCTTTGGTATTTTGGGTCTAAAAGATTTTGATGTTCATACTCTACAGTCAGGAGAAGCCAGAGAAGATGCCCCGATTGCGGTAATTGGTGCGGGGACGGGTTTGGGAGAAGCTTTTCTGATTCCTCAAGGTAAAAAATATCAGATATTTGCCAGCGAAGGAGGACACACCGATTTTGCCCCCCGCAACGATCTCGAAACCGAACTGCTCAAGTATCTACGAACGAAACTAAAGGTCGAACATATTTCTGTAGAAAGAGTAGTATCTGGTCAAGGAATTGCTTCAATCTACCAGTTTCTGCGCGATACTAAATACGCACCCGAATCGCCAGAAATCGGTGAAAAGATTAGCTTTTGGGAAACCGAACAAAAAAAGACCATCGATCCTGCGGCAATTATTTCTCAAGCGGCATTCAAACAAAGCGATCGCCTGTGCGAAAAAGCGATCGAAATGTTTATTGAAGCTTATGGGGCAGAAACAGGTAACTTGGCTCTTAAACTGCTTTCTTATGGCGGTATCTACATTGCAGGAGGCATTGCAGCTAAAATATTGCCTTTAATGCAGGATGGTAGATTTTTAAATACTTTTAAGAATAAAGGCAGAGTTAGTACTTTAATCGAGGAAGTCCCCGTACACATTGTGCTCAATCCGCAGGTTGGATTAGTAGGTTCGGTATTATATGGCTTACAGAATCGGGATTAGATAATGTGAGTTAGGAGTTAGGAGTTAGGAGTTAGGAGTTAGGAGTTAGGAGTCCTAAAGGACATTGTGCCCTTGTGGCTTGCCCTCGAATGGGGGTATACCGCTCCGCATATTAGGAGTTATGTTATTCATAACGAAAGAATTAGAAATTCAGACCTTTAAAAATTCAAGAGTTACACAATTTTTAATTTTAGTTAGAATTTTGCTGCTTGTTTGATCGGGTTTAATAGATCCAAAGGTAAATGAAATTGATTCAACTGCCACTGTTCGTTTTCGGGATGTTCTAGATCGTAGCCGTGATAGTCTGTCCCTCCAGTCATCAATAAATTGTATTGTTTGCAAAATGCCTTAAGATGATTGACTTTGTTATTACCGTGGTGGGGGTGGAACACTTCGATACCAATCAATCCTGCTTCTACTAAAACGGGCAACACATCCTCTACTTTACCGCCTCGAAATAAGTAAGGATGCGCCCACACTGGCACGCCACCACAAGCGCGAATTAATTCGATTCCCTCCTCCGCGCTAAACTTTTCATAGTGGACGTAGGCTGGTTTATCTTCACCAATAAAACGCTCAAAAGCTTCTTGAGGAGAATTGACGTAACCTGCTCTTACCATGGCACTGGCAATGTGCGGACGTCCCAAAGCCATATTGCCTTCAAGATTGGGCAATTCCAGCGGATAGCCCATTGCGGCTAGATTATCTGCCATTTTTTTGGCTCTGCGCTTTCTTCCTGCCAAACGCTCTGTTAAAGGCTTTTCTAATAATTCTCGGCGAGGATAGTATCCCAAAATGTGAAGCGATCGCCCGTTGTAAACTGTACTTAATTCCACTCCTGGCACGATCTCAATATCGTGTAGATTCCCTGCGGCGATCGCCTCATCCCAAGCGTGTAGGCTATCGTGATCGGTGATTGCCAAGGCTTTTACCCCTGCATTGGCGGCTCTGGCTACCAGTTGTTGTGGTGTTAGTATGCCATCGGAATAGGTTGTATGGGTGTGTAGTTCGATCATTAATTGGTTATGCGGTTGTGTAAGAGAATCTCATTTAAATCCTAGACTAGAAAATATCCGCAGGATCTGCCGCGCTAAGTTTTTTAACGGCAACGCTACCCGAAGCACAGCACATAATCACGGTCAAAATCAATACTGTAGTGGCTCTACTGCTTGTCATTGCTAGGGGTAAAGCTGTTGCACCCGCTGCCAGACTGTATAATCCTGTGGCAATAAAATAACCAGGCAAAAAACCTAACACAGCTAAGATAATTGCTTCTTGGAATACTAAAGCAATAAAATATCTGTCTTTATATCCCATTGCCTTAAGCGTGGCATATTCGGGCAAATGATTGGCAACATCAGTGTAAAGAATTTGATAGACAATGACAATTCCAACTACAAAACCGATCGCCGTCCCCAAGCTAAAGATAAAGCCGATCGCCGTCGCAGTTTGCCAGTAGGATATTTCTTCTTGAATAAATTCTTCTTTATCGAATATTTCTACGTCTTTGGGCAACTTTGCCTTGAGGGTAACTTTTGCCTGTTCTAAACTAGCTCCTGGCTTGAGGTTGATAATTCCCACATCAATTAGTCCCTTTTGGCGATCGGGAAAAAGACGCAAGAAATTAGTATCGCTGGTAATAATATTGCCATCGGCTGCAAAAGAAGCACCCATAGTAAATAGTCCCTTAACAGTGACTTGGCGAGAAGAAACTTCAGCTTTGACTGCGCCATTTTCTTGGAGTAAATCGGGAATTGCGCCAAACTCAGCCCGAGAGCGATCGTCAAATAAAATCACGTCGGATAGTTTGACCAGATCTATATTTTCAGCAATGCCAGGAAAATCGACAGGGTTTTGGGCGGGATTAAAAGCAATGGTTAAAATAGTGCGCGTATTTCGTTCGACAGGGTTTTTCCAAGAACCATAGTTGAGATATACGGGAACTACTGACTCCACTTCATCAACTGCTGCCGATTCGTACAAACGCCTTTCTGAAAAAGGTTCGGTAAATCCCAAAGCATCGGATTGGGGACTCATCAGGAATATATCCCCTTGCAAAGCTTTATGGAAGGTAACGCTACTGTCAAATAGTGCAGCCTGAAAGCCTAACTGAATAAACATCAGCATATCGGCAAAACCAATACCTGCTAAAGCAATTAATAAGCGAGGTTTTTCATGGATTAACTGTAGCCAAGCGAGGGGAGTTTTCATCTATCATTCACCATTTATCATTTATCAATGTCTAATGTTTAACCTCGACAATAACCTTATGCTTGCGGTATCCCTTCGGGACAACAGGGGGAACCCCCGCAACGGTTTTGTCTCGCAATGCTCAATGTTCATTGATTTTGACGATCGCCTTAGAATTAGTCAGATGGGAAACGCGATCGCTGGTTTCTGGATCGAGGTAAATTTTCACCTCTACCACTCTGCTATCCACATCCGCAGCAGGATCGGTGTTTAAAACATCTTGTTTGCCAATTTTCAAACCAACCTGCTTTACTTCTCCTGTAATTTCTCCAGCAAAAGATCCTGTCTCACTTCTGATAGTGGCAATTTGTCCAACTTTCACTCTACCAATGTCGCTTTCATATACTTCTGCCACCACCATCATTTTGCTAGTTTGGGCAAATTCTACTACCCCTTCCTCATCTACAACTTCTCCTGGGTATGCCACGATATTGATAATTTGTCCGTCATAAGGGGCTTTAACACTGGTAAGCTCTAAATCTTCTTCTGCTTGCCGTAGTGCTGCGATCGCGCGATTTACCTCAGCTTGTGCCTTAGCAATATCCACATTTCGCACCTCTCCTACACTATCCAAAGCGGCTTCCGCTTCAAGAATCTGTTGTTCTAAGGTGTTTCTGTTTTGGGTTGCTAGTGCTTGAGCTTGATTGATTTCTTCCCGCAGAGTCTCTATGGTGCGATCGTAGCTGGCTCTGGCTTCGGCTACTGCTTTTGTCGCTGTCTCTACTGCTAGACGACGGGAATCTAATTCTGAGTCTGAGATGACTCCATCCCGAGCCAAAGATTGATAGCGTTGGAACTCGCTTTGGGCATTTCGCAACTCTGCTTCAAGGCGATCGCTAGTTGCCTGTTTTTCTAAAGTTTCTGTACGCAATTGTGCCTGTAAACGAGCGATCTCTGCTTTATCTGCGGCAATTTCTCCTTTTAGTTCTGCCTTTGCCCTGCTCAACCCTGCAACTCTAGCGTTAATATCACCTTGTTTTGCTCCTGCTTGAACGATGGCTAAATCTGCCTCAGCTACCTTAATTTCCTCGCGAGCCAGTTCCACCGCAGCTTTTGCTCTTCTGTAGTTATCCAACAAGGCAATTGTTTGCCCTTCACTGACGCGATCGCCTTCTTCTACTAGTAATTTGGCTATTTTTGCTCCTCCCAAGTCTGGAGATGGAGACAGGTTAATCATTTTTCCCTGTGGCTCAATTCTGCCCAAAGCCGTCACTGCGTTTATTGGCTGAGGTTTTACTGTCTCTATTTCTTCGTTTGTTGCTGTGGTATCTATGCTACGGACAACTGCTATACCAACAATCGCCAACCCAGTCAGGCATAAGGCGATAATTAATTTATTATTTGAGGGTATCTTTCGTAGTCCATCCATAATCTATTCAGCCTTATTTACTACTTTGCGTTGCTAATTTTTATCGATTGACTTCACGGGAGACAACAGTAAGCCGATTAGGAAATTACCAAAGTCTTTCACACTCAAATCAAAGTCTTTATCTCTTTCTTTTCGCTCCCAAAAACCCATAAAAGCAAAATATCCTATCTCCGCTTTGTGTCTTGCTTCGGCTTCATCAAAACCATATTCTTGCAACAAACGATTGAGATAATTAACTCTTTTAGTCTCAACTATCCGAACTCTTTTTTGTATTTCTGGTTCTTTATTTGCCCAAATAAAAATTGCCGCTTCTGGATCTGGTAACTCGCATAATTCCTCTGCTAAAGCAAACATTTTGATTAACTGCTTTTTGGGGGTGGGTTCTTTGCTAGATTCTTCAATCAGCCATAGGGTTTCATGTTCCCAGCGTTGCAAAATGCCTTCTAGCAATTCCTGACGGTTTTTGAAATGCCAGTAAAAGCTACCCTTACTAACTTCCAGTTGGCGAGCCAGCACTTCTATTTTGACGGCTGCAACACCTTGGTTAGCCATGAGTACCCATCCTGCATCAATCCAATCTGCTTTTGTTAGAACCAAATGACTTCTATCCATACGGTAACGTATGGTTTTAGTTTATGCCACAGTAATTTTGCTGTCAATACGGCAGCGTATGGTTTAAAAATATAGTCAGATTTAGCAGGTGGCTTTATTCAGTTACTAGCTTATTTCTAAACTAATAAAACAACGATTTATATAATGAAAATTAATTAATTAATTCTTTTACCTTTTACCAGCTCTCAAAGATCGATTGGTACACAACATCAATTTCCTAACTCTTTCGATCTAGCTGTTGCTGTTTTGACCGCTTCAATTAAAGCAGAACGAAAACCGACGCTTTCTAACTTAGCTACCCCTGCAATAGTCGTACCGCCAGGACTAGTAACTTGGTCTTTTAGGACTCCTGGGTGTAATCCTGTTTCCTTAACCAAGGTAGCCGTACCCAATACAGTCTGAGTCGCTAACTGTAGGGCGATCGCTCTGGGTAAACCCGAAGCCACTCCCCCATCTGCTAAAGCCTCAATCGCTAAAGCGACAAAAGCGGGACCCGACCCCGATAAGCCTGTAACTGCATCCATAGAAGATTCGGGAACTTCTACCACTTCACCAACAGCCTTGAAAATAGACGCTGCTTGTTCTACATGTTGTTCTTGGGCGTTTGTTCCTCTGGCGATCGCTGTCATTCCTTGTCCAACTGTGGCGGGAGTGTTGGGCATTACGCGGATTACTGGACACTGGGGAAAAGCTTGTTCTAGTCTGGCTATGGTGATTCCAGCTAGAATTGAAATTATTGTGCTGTGATCATTAGGTTCAATATCCTTTACTACCACGTCAAACACCTGTGGCTTAACTGCTAGTAGTAAAACTTCTGCAGCAGAAATGGCAGTTTGATTGCGATCGGTAACTTCAACCCGATATTTTTCGCTTAAATATTTTCTTCTTTCTGCTCTGGGTTCGCTAACTAATACGGTATTAGTAGCAAATACATTTTGAGCTAGGAGGCGAGATAAAATAGCTTCTGCCATTACCCCACCTCCAATGATACTGAGGCAAATACTATTAGATGTCATAATCCAATAATACTATCGATCGCTCTAACTACTGAGCAGCTACGTTTGGCTGTTGACCCCAAGCTTCGGGTGCTGGGGTAGCAGTGCGACGTACGTGAGTTTCTGGAGTGTGCACATCCTTCAAGATACCCGAAAGACTGCTGACTTTAACAGAGCTAGGAGTAAACAAGAAAATGCTTTCGCCGACTCTTTCTTGATGACCATCCATTGCATAAGTACCACCTGCGATGAAATCCACTGCTCTTTGAGCTTCTTCTGGATTCATAACATTAAGATTTAGCACAACAGATTTGCGTTCGCGCAAAGCTATGATAACTTGTGGCATCTCCTCAAAAGAATGAGGCTCGATAACTACTACTTCAGAGTTGCCGTTCAATCCTGGCATACCGATTACATTGTTCATCTTCGTTTCTTTACGGTTATTTTTGGGGGTAGGAATTTTAGTTAGTTCAGGCTGAGGGTTGTTAGAAGAGGAATTGATGAAAGTTTGACCATCCACGTCTTGTTGAGGATCGTATTCAATATACTCCTCTTCTTCGCCTTCGTATCCGCTGTCAATACCAAAGAATTCTTTTAATGTTTCTAACATATTGCTTGCAGTTCCTTTTTAATTTACGACTTTAATTGGCTGATTTTCATATCTCTCCTAGTCATTACTTAAGTGTTCGGTCTGATTCAAACTAAACTTGACTACAGTAACCTATTTTGATAGGTTAATATTAGCGGTTTTTTTGAGGCTGGAACAATTAGTAACTTCATTCTCGAAATTTCCGAGAAAGTGGCTGTTTTCAAAGAAATATTTATTTGGCGACTTAATTCTACTCTACATTTCCCCAAATAGCAGCTTCGGTAGAATCAATTTATTGATTTATATTTGACTATCTTTGTTTTTTGTAAATAAACTTTACTGCACTTGGTATTTGCAGAGACAGAAATAATACCTGCAATGTACTTAAAACCAAGTCACAGTTAAAAATCCCCAATTTCCCAATCTAAAATAACAACTGGCAACCAAATTAATAGCTGCCAGTCAGTTAGGCGAAAAGCAAATTGTATAAAGTAACTATAATTCTTATTTGCTAGGTTTATTTGCAGCCTAGAGATTCGCGAGTATCTACACCTGTATTAGGATTGGTACCAGAGGCATTTTCACAGAGTTGCTTAACCTGCCACTTTTCTAAGACAGCGAAAGTGAAATCTGCACCCTTGATTTTGGCATCTTTAAAAGTAGAAAATGAAAGAATAGTTTCCTGAAAATTAGCATTGGTCAAATCGGCACCATCAAAGTTTGTCAAGTAACCAAAGCCATAGCTAAAGTCAGCACCAGTGAGATCGGCATCCTGCAAATTCGAGGCATTGAATACCGCACCTCGAATGTCTGCATCGCGAAAGTTTGCTCCCTCCAAGTCTACTTTGGCAAAATCAACGCTCTGCAAAACTTTACCTTCAAAGTCTTTTTCGATTAAATCTGATGCACTATAGGTAGAAGGCGTTACAGCCGTAGAGCTACCCGCGATCGCGCTGTTGGGGAAAGCTAATACAATTAACAGCAATAAAACTGCGCTTAGTCGGAGAAAATATTTCATGGATTAAATTTATTCTTAAGCAAACTTAACAAAAAGCATACAATTCTTAATTGTAAATCTTCTTCTGTCAAACAGTAGAAATAATTAATCATTGACATTTTTAATAACAGTCAACTAAAGAAAACAGCAAAATTCATGGATTTTTCCCATTTATTACAGCAATTACTAGATAAACAATCTTTGTCTCAGGCTCAAGCTGCTCAATTAATGCAGGGATGGTTGCAAGAAGATATTCCTGTCGTGTTATCGGGAGCGATTTTGGCAGCAATTCAAGCAAAAGGAGTATCGGCTGCGGAACTAGCTGGAATGGCACAGGTTCTCAAATCCCAATCTTTACAGCAAGAAACGCTAAAGTATGATCGCCCTGTGATCGATACTTGTGGCACTGGTGGAGATGGTGCATCTACTTTTAATATTTCTACGGCAGTAGCCTTTGTTGCAGCGGCAGCGGGGGTTAAAGTAGCCAAACATGGCAATCGCTCGGCTTCGAGTAAAGTCGGTTCGGCAGATGTTTTAGAATATTTGGGCATCAATTTGAATGCACCTTCAGATTTGGTTAAGGCAGCCGTTGATGAAGTGGGGGTAACTTTTTTGTTTGCCCGTGGCTGGCATCCTGCAATGAAAAGTGTTGCGCCGCTACGCAGTACCCTCAAAATTAGAACTGTCTTTAATCTTCTAGGTCCTTTGGTAAATCCTCTTTGTCCTACAGGACAAGTGATAGGAGTTTATAGCCCAAATTTTCTAGATAGCATTGCCGAAGCTTTAAATATTTTGCAGACTCCCAAAGCAATTGTTTTACACGGTAGAGAAAAACTAGATGAGGCGGGATTGGGAGACAAGACGGATTTAATGATGGTTAACGACGGCAAGGTTACTTCGGCAGAAATAGATCCGCAAGCCCTAAACTTGCAGAAAGCTGCTTTGAGCGAGTTGAAAGGAGGAGAAGTAGAAGAAAACGCTTCGATCTTACGTAGCGTCCTTCAGGGAAAAGGAACCACCGCACAAGAACATGCAGTAGCTCTAAACGCTGCCCTAGCTTTGCAGGTAGGAGAAATCGTTCCCTTTGGCGAACATCAACAAGGAGTAACCACTGCCAAAGAAATTATTAGCAGTGGAACAGCTTGGTCTAAATTAGAAGAGTTGGTCGGCTTCTTGGCTAGCTGAGATTTCTCCCGAAATATTTAGTACTGTATTAGCCGTTTGAGCTGAAGCCTGGGGACTGATAGCTGTTGCACCTATGCCATCGCTAAAATAAAAATGTGATAATTCTTTTCCTTGATAAGAGCGCTTGGTGAAGCGCCAACCTGGATTTAAGAAGATTTTGGTAACGCCTTCACTTTTGCCATGAGTTCTACCAATAACAATTGGTGCTTGATTGGGGTCTCTTTGTGTACCAATTAATACTAATTCATTATCTTGCTCGACTATTTTTAGTAGATAATCCGAACCTCTTTCTTCACCACCCATTCTCACAGAATAACCGTTACTATCGGTCGCTCGACGACAGTGACCTGTAAAGTCAAAGTTCATCAGTAATGGCTCTACTGCAACTGGACTAACTCCATGTTCTGCCCAACATTTATCTTTACCTGGAATTTGTTCGATTACGACTAAATTGTACCCATGACGATAGGGAGCAGCGATCGCAATCATCTGGTCTTGAGCGATTTCTTTCTCATCAAAAGTTCCAGCATTGGCAGCAGGCATAGCAATAACAGCAGAAGCAATTATGTTAGCAACAAAAGTTAGTTTTATTAGTGCAGAAAGTTTCATGGGTTTATCTCTTTTTTATTATTTAATCAACTTGAATTTAAAATATAATGCTCCTCAATTTGCATCATTGATGCGCACCTCAATCTATTGAAGATAAAATTTCTTTGGTATTTTATCTTCAATAAAAATTTTAAGTTTGTTTTCAGATAATTGTGTTTCTTTATCTTAAATTGTCAAAAGCAAACCTTTTTTCGTCCTTTAGAGATGACTTCAAAGTTCCCTTGTGCCATGTATATAATGTGGCACAAGCCGAATTACAATGTCAATCAAAAATGCTATGTTTTATCTAAACAATATTTTTGTAAGTAAGGTTACCTTCAAGCTACTGGAAAACTGGGTAAAATACGCTTGTTTTGAGATTGGCGATCAGGGAAAATACTGATCATAGCTAAGTAGATCTATTAAATTGAGGTCAATAGTCTGTAAATTTACTGAAGCTAGGCTGAATTAAAATTGCTAAATTAAACATGCCCCTGGTTTCCCCTTGAAAGGAGGAGAGGAGTATGTCACGATGAGAGACTAACCTTATAACAATTCAATTTCTTTCGGCTATGATGAAGCACACTATTTCTGTCTTGGTAGAAGACGAAGCAGGAGTTTTGACGCGCATTGCAGGATTATTCGCCCGTCGTGGTTTCAATATTGAAAGTCTGGCGGTTGGATCTGCCGAACAATTGGGAGTCTCTCGTATAACTATGGTCGTACCTGGAGACGAACAGGTAATCGAGCAGCTTATCAAACAACTATACAAACTGATCAGCGTTCTCAAAGTGCAAGATATCAGCGAGCAGCCCAGTGTAGAAAGAGAATTGATGTTAATCAAGGTAAACGCTCCTGCTGCTAATCGTGCGGAGGTAATTGAAATAACGCAAATTTTCCGCGCTCGAATTGTCGATCTTTCTGAAGAGGCTGTGACAATTGAAGTTGTGGGAGATCCAGGCAAAATCGTCGCTATTATTCAGATGTTGAATAAGTTTGGCATTCGTGAAATTGCCCGTACGGGAAAAATTGCTTTAGTTAGAGAGTCTAAAGTTAACACTGAATATTTAAAGACATTAGAAGCAAAGGCTACTTTCTAGTTGGTTCTAAAATATTCTGCAAACAGGAAAACTGCATCTAAGTAATATTCTTTCAATCAGCTTTTGAGAGCATAACTATTTCTAGACCTCATAAAATTTTCTGCTGACAAAATATCGTATAAATCTACGTCAGTTTCTAGCAAGCAAGCATGACCGCTTTGGGGCAGGATAATTTTTTTGGCTTGGGGGAGAAGAGAAATTAGTTTATTTGCTTCTTCGACAGAAGGTAAAAGAGCATCTTCGCCTCCAGCAATGATTAGAGTGGGGATGTGCAGGCTGCGTAACTGTTCGTCCGTCACTTTAAAATCTCTCAGCAGAGATAAACGCCAGCTAACTACTTGAGGTGGTAAAGACTTCATACTTGCTACCAGTTTGAGGCGATCGCAATCATTGATACGATTAAGTTTTGCCAGAAATGGTAGTAGTCCCGCCGCAGAGTAGCGGTGCAACCAAGTGGGTAGCCAAGGAGTAATGTTGACACCCAAGCCCAAAATTGGAAATTGGTTAAAGGAAGATGCGGGGTTGACCAAAATTAGCTTTTTAAATAGTGATGGTCGAGCTAATACCGTCTTCAATGCCAAACAACCGCCAAAGGACTCGCCGCAAAGATATACTTCTCGGTTCGACCTGCAGGTTAATTCTGCCTCAATTAAATCTACCGTATCCCTAGCAAGAGTTTGCCAGTTACTATAGCTATCTACTCTAATTGTCAAACAACGTAAATCGAAATAAGTTCTTAATTTATCTGCCTGGGTTTGCAACAATTCGCCCGTACCGTCCATACCAGGAAGATAAACAAACAAAGGCGCATTTTGTTTAATTTGACCGACTTCAATAAAATCTACACTTTTGTCAAAATTCATAGATATATGAAATAAAAATATTAAAACTTATAGTTGCTTAATAAAAACAATTCTCTAACATTTAATTCCAATTAGGTATTTCTACACAGTTTTCTTTAGATTCGATCCCTGACTATTGTGATCAATTTTAAGCTCCTTTCTTTAATAACTCGGCGATCTGATTCTGGCAATAATTAGTCAGATCGGTTGCGAGTATTTTTGCTTGTTTGCCTTTATAAGCTTGTTTCTGCGATTTATTAATTAGGTAAGGACGACCGATAGAAACATTAACGCGATGATAAACTAACATCGGATGTAAGCCAGGACGCTTGAAGAATGGTTCGTCGAGGTCAAATCTCCGCAGCCAGCTGATGGGGATAGTGGGATAAGTAGTTTCGGATAAAGAAGCGATCGCAACTGGTAAAACTGCCAAATTTTCCACAGGAACCTTCCATGCTAAGTGGGCAAAACCGCGATGAAACTCGCCAATTTCATTGGGCGCAGTGGGTTCTATCATTGGTTTAGTACCTTCGGGAAATAGTCCAATCCACTGCCTTGAAGTTAATAAATTACTGGCTTGCTGAAAAAACTGTTTTTGTCTTTGTTTAGATTCAGCCAAAGGAAAACAGCCCAAAGAATTAACAATTTCTCTGACAATGGGGGTTTGTCCCATGTAATGATGGCAGGCAATTCTAATCGTGTTGGGAATAACATTGATTAAGATTGGTGCATCTAGAAAACTGCGGTGATTGCTGACAACTATTGTCGGAATATCCCGAGGAATACGACTGGTGTAAAACTGAGTCAACTGGAGGTTAACTGCTGATGTTAAAGACTGAGCGATTAAATGTGGGGTAAAAGATAGCATTAAACTAGATTATCAGCTTATTTGAGTCTCAGAAACTCATAATTTAATTATGACAATAAATAAGACTGTCTTCGAGTACGGATTTACCCATAACAATTAATAAAAGCTTTATATTTTTCTGAATTAAGAGAGCTATATTGAAGCTGATAACCCATAGCCGAGATTGACAATCCAGAGAAAAAATCGACTTTGTTAACGAAATCGAAAATATATTAAGTATTTTCCTTAACGTTAATTTAAATTCCTGTGATAATTGATACTTGTTTATAGGTCACTAATAAATTAAATTAAACCCAAAAATAAAAAAATATTCTCTAGGCACCTAAAAATCTCGCCATTTGAGAACCGACGATAGATTACTATGACGCTTGTGGTGTCATGTCACCATATTGCTATCAAATCAGAAAAGTTAATATGACCTATGCTCTTCTGGCTTTGAGCAATTTTTCGTTAATATAAATGAACAATTCCGCTAATAACCATAAATTTGCTTTAACTACTCCCCTCTACTACGTTAACGGCGTTCCTCATGTTGGCAGTGCTTATACTACTATTACCGCTGATGCAATAGCTAGATTTCAACGTTTACAGGGTAAGTCTGTCTTATTTATTACAGGCACAGACGAACACGGACAGAAAATTCAACGTACTGCTGCCGAACAGGGTTTAGAACCCCAGATTCATTGTGATCGCATTGTCGATAGCTTTAAATCTTTATGGGACAAATTAAACATCAGATACGATCGCTTTAGTCGCACCACTGCGCCAAAACACAAAGCGATCGTCGATGAGTTTTTCGCTCGGGTTTGGCAGCAAGAGGATATTTATTTAGACCGACAGCAGGGTTGGTACTGTGTATCCTGCGAAGAATTTAAGGAAGAAAGAGAGTTAATTGGCGACCATTACTGTGCTATTCATACGAATAAACAAGCAGAGTGGCGCGATGAAGAAAATTATTTTTTTCGCCTCTCCAAGTATCAGCAGCAGCTAGAGGATCTTTATGAAGCGCAACCAGACTTTATTCAGCCAGCCAGCCGCCGAAATGAAGTCATTAATTTTGTCAAACAAGGGTTAAAAGACTTTTCTATTTCTCGAGTCAATTTGGATTGGGGATTTCCTATTCCTGTTGATGACAAGCACACCATATATGTTTGGTTTGATGCTCTTTTGGGCTACGTAACGGCGTTGCTCGACCCCGACGCAAAGCCTACTCTAGATAACGCCCTATCTGAGTGGTGGCCAGTGGAACTGCATTTAATTGGTAAAGATATTTTAAGATTTCATGCGGTTTATTGGCCTGCTATGTTAGTTTCTGCTGGTTTGCCTCTGCCAAAAAAAGTTTTCGGTCATGGCTTTTTAACTAAAGACGGGCTGAAAATGGGAAAAACTTTGGGCAATACGGTCGATCCTGTCGATCTGGTAGATCGCTACGGTGCTGATGCCGTGCGATATTACTTTCTCAAAGAAATCGAACTCGGTAAAGACGGCGATTTTAACGAAACTCGTTTTATTGAAGTGCTCAATAAAGATTTAGCCGATGTTCTGGGCAACTCGCTCAATCGCACTTTGGGAATGTTGAAAAAATATTGCCAGAGCAACGTACCGCGCTTATCTAGTGCAAATTATAGTTCCGACCATCCTTTAAAAAGTATTGGTGTGGACTTGGGAGATCGGGTTACACAATTAAATCAAAATCTGCAAATCAGTCAAGTTTGCGAAGAGGTTCTCAACCTGGCACGTTCTTGCAATAAATATATTGATGATAGTGCGCCTTGGACTTTGTTTAAGGAAGGCAAGCAAGCTGAGATAGAACATATTTTATATGCTGTTCTGGAATCAATTCGTTTGTCTGCTTATTTATTGTCTCCCATTATTCCTGAGATAAGCACTAAAATTTATCAGCAGCTAGGATTTGACTGGAATTTTAATACCGAAGGTTTAACTCAGACTGAATCAGACTTTGCCATCCATTCTCAATGGGGCAAATTAAAAATCGAAAAAACGTTAGGTAAAGCTAGCCCCGTTTTTTCTAAATTAGAGTTACCATCAAAAGCTTAAATAATGCATGGTAATTTCACTCAGTATATTTTTTTACTGGTATAAGGTTACTAAATAGTAGAAACAAACTGCGAAATAAATTCACTTTTATCGATTAAGCAATATAAAACCTAATAAACAACCAATTGATTATCTTGCTCAAACAATCAGAAGTCAATACTTTTATCCGCTATCAGCATTGTTTTTTAACGAGCGATCGGAAATTTAATAATTATAATTATGACTCTGATAGTTAGTAAAAATCGAAAAGGATTCGCGTAGCGATTATGACTTGGGTTTAAAATACTTGTCTTTGCCTTAAGGCGATCGCTAAAAAATTAGAAAACTCGGTTTGACTGCCATAGCAGTCAGTAATTATGGGACTAATCCACCCAAATAGAATACTTTTTTTCATAAAAAATGAGGCTTAATACAATGTTGGATAACTTTGGAAGCGATCCTATCTTTACTCCAGAACAGATTCTAGAAAATAGAGGGCGCGTAGCCATCTTTATTGATGGCTCAAATTTATTTTATGCTGCCTTGCAACTGGGGATTGAAATCGACTACAGCAAGCTGTTGTATCGCCTTACTGGAGGGTCGAGACTATTACGTTCTTTCTTCTATACAGGGGTAGATCGCACTAATGAGAAGCAGCAGGGCTTTTTACTGTGGATGCGCCGCAATGGTTATCGAGTGATTGCCAAAGATTTAGTACAGCTGCCCGATGGTTCCAAAAAGGCTAATCTAGACGTAGAAATTGCTGTAGATATGATGGCACTGGTTTCTTCTTACGACACGGCTGTCTTGGTTAGTGGCGACGGAGATTTGGCTTATGCAGTAGATGCGGTTAGCTATCGTGGGGCGCGAGTTGAGGTGGTTAGCCTGCGTTCGATGACCAGCGATAGTTTGATTAACGTAGCAGATCGATACATCGATCTAGATCAAATTAAAGAAGATATTCAAAAAACCATCAAGCACAACGATCCCTACCGCACTTTCTCTGGCTTTGGCGTTTTAGACGAACACTAAATCTAGTTTGTCATAATTGCGATCGCGCGATACGGTTTTCTTTTGCTAAAAAATTATCTTTTTTATCATTCAAAATTTATTTTCTTTAATATCTATAAAGCAGCACTTTACTTACGATCGAGTGCTGCTTTTTCAGTTTGCGAGCGGATTTTGAGTCAGAACTTATGGGCGTGCAGTACCTCCATAACGTCGCAAAGATAGGCTATGCCCGAATAATCATCAAAAAACCGCGATGCAACTTCGTCTGAAATTTTTACTGCCATCTCTCGATTGGGGGTGAGCACCTCGAACTTTATATTTGAGAAATCATCTGACGAAACGGAAGGCTGTCCTGATGTGGGCACGTTGCGACTGCCTCTGCCACCTGCGGGCACTACTGTATAACCAGTAGCTCCAACTTCGTCAATAATCTTGGCAATCTTTTTTAGCAGTAATTTTTCTGTAACGATAACGAGTTTAGCAGCGTGCTGGGTCATGTTGGTTACCTCTTAATATCTGTATTTATTAAACTACATAAAAACTAAATAAAATGACTGTATCGTCGCAACAAGGCGATATAATAACGACATGGTCGCTCGGTAAGAGAAAACATCAGCCAACCGCGACCAGTGTTAAATCAGCCACCCATCAGTGCCTGCGCTAAACCGATGAACAGCGGTATTCCTATAGCAAGAGCAACTGGTGTACCGACAGCTGTAGACGAGCCAATGTATGCTGAGGGATTGGCAGAAGGAATACCCGCACGTAAAGTTGGCGGTCCTGAGATGTCCGAACTAGAAGCGGCGATAACAGCTAGGATTACAACACCACCAGGGCTAAATCCCGTGGTATAGTGAGCGATAGTGCCCAAGCCGAAAGCTATAAGCCCGTGTACTAGTGGAGCGATAAAGCCATATAAAGCATACCATTGACCTACTTTGCGCAGCTCGCCGATTCTTGCAGTAGCTTCCATACCCATTACGAGCATTAATATCGAAAGCAGACCGCGGAAGAGGGGATCGAAAAAGCTTTCATAGACACTTTCAGGTCGGGTTAAAATGCCTAAAGCAAGACCGAGCAGCAGTGCCGATAGTGCCGACCCTTGAAGACTTTCCTGGACGATAGGCCATATCTTGACTTTACTTTCCGCACCATCCCGCTTGGGATAGCCACTAGCAGTAATGCCCTTTTGGTTGCGATACTCGACAGCAGTACCACCACCACCCTGCTGACTGCGATATTTAACGGCAGTACCACCTTGCTGACTGTTATACTCCTGCTGGTTAACCGCTTCTTTAGCCATACTACGACGCTTGCTGGTATAGAGGCTAGCCAGAACTATAGCGGTCACGAGGGCGGGAATATCCATAAAGGGATAAAGAGCTGCTGCCCAGGGTTCATAGGCAATATTCTCTGTCTCTAAAAGTGTTAGTGAAGCAGCAAGGGTAGAACCACTAACAGCACCAAATAAGCCTGCGGTCGCGATCGCATCGACGGTTTTAACATTTGGTAGTTTAGCCAACGTATAGCGACCGATAAACACGATCGCAATACCTGTCATTACCGCAAAAATCGCGGGCAAGAGCATTTCTACCAAATTAGCATTGCGGATTGCAATACCGCCGCTCAAACCAACCTTGAGCAGCAGCATAAAAACGATAAACTTATAGACTGGGTCTGGAATTTGTAATCGACTATTGACGGCAGCAACGACCATACCACCGATCAAAAAGCCGAGTGTTGGGGACTGCAGCTTTTCCACAAAGAGCGTAAAGAATTCGGATAAAAAATCCACTTTGTAATAATTCTCCTTAATCAGGTTTTAGGGATTGAAACGGCAAACGAGCACGATCTAAAATTCCCAGTTAATTGTAGATTTGCAAGTCTTAGAGAGGGATAAGTTAACCCATCGCTCCATATGGTTCTCCACATATTAACGAGGCATTCAATCATTTATCATTCATCATTTGTCAGGTTTCAATTAGAGATTGAACCCTAACTGAAACATACAGCTTATAGAAGTTGGGGTATTAGACCATACAGGTTTACTTCAAATTAACTGTTCAATGTTCAATGCTCAATGATAATTGCCTTCCTCAGGACTAAAAGATTGCGGTCTTGCCATGGTCGGATAGGAACCTTCTAAGCAGCAGAGTCAAATGCTCCATTGACTTTACTGAATGATATTGCTTCCTTCCATATAGATAATTGTATGGTTATAACGCCAAAAAAGGAATACTTTGAGGGGGTAATTTATATTTATATTTCATATACAAAATATAAGATTGGGAGACTAAGTTAAAGCACAATCCACCACGATCCCCTATAGAACCCATTTGAGATCTTTTTAAGCCTTAGCTAATCTTTTAAGCATCAGTCTTTTTATAGAACCCATTTGGGTTCTATATGGACTGGAAAAAATACACGATGTAATCATAAGCAGAGGCACTCAAAGGTTGACCATCGAAAAAAGACCATCCTTTGATATCAATCATGCTTGCTTGGATAGTAAAAAGATTAAAGGTATTGGCAGCAGCAGCAAATATAGTAAGCAGAGAAATTAGCCCAAAAGGCTTTATTTCTGATTTATCATTCAAACCACTAGCAAAGAAAAAGCCATAAAATACCAAGTATAGATATACAATTCTCTGATTGAAACCAGTAATCAGTATAAATACTATTTGCATCAAGGATAAAACAAAAATTAGATTCAAAGATAAAAGCTTTGGAGTAAGATTTTTGGTTCTTCTTACTAGCATAAAAATAGTAGTTATTCCTGTTGCAATTATGCGGAAAATATTAAACTCAAACAGATCGGTATCTCTTCCATCATAGGCATTTACACGACCTTGAATAGAGCTACTCAGCCTTCTCTCTGGTAACAAGTCAATAATATTGTTGGCGTATTGATAAATTTCTTGAGGATTATTATAAGCAGACCAGGCAATATAAAAAAATATCGACATAATAAATAGTAAAACGAGATATAAAACTACTCGGTCTGATTTATTTAGATTTGATATGAGCTTCTGTTGGCAATAGAAAATTACTTGAGAAGCAAGGCAAATTCCAATATATATAGCGGCTGTCAGATGAGAAAAAATCGCCAAGAAAGACCATACTGCAAACAATATCCAGTTGGAATTCATGCTAACCAATGCCATCATAACTAGCATAATGGATAGAAACTGGCGCATATAGAATACTTGCGAATAGTAGAAAAAAGTCGAAAAAACCAATATAAGCAGAGTGGGATAATATTTTCTAGATAGATTTTTACTGATATAAAAAATCACCGTAAAGTTAACTATCAGGGAGAATATTAAAAGGCATAAATATTCCGAGCCGTTAGTTAATACATGAATGGGATATAACAGGAGAAATAAGCCAAACTCGTATCGATCTCGAACAAACTCATTGTCAAAAATACCTTTGATATTGATGGTGTCATAAATATCTAAATAAATTCTGGTATCGGCAAATATATCAAACGAAGAGATATAAATAGCTGTGCTGACTGCAACTAAAATAAGTAGAATATTGTTTACTGATAAAAGCTGTTCTTTTCGCTGCCTTGGTTTTAATAAGTCTAGTTGAACTGAAAGTAAAATAGGAATATTACCTAATATTGGTGCAGCTACCCATAAAGCCAATCCAAAGAAAAGAACTGGAAATCTTAATTCAGATAAGTTATGGATGTTTTTAATTTTGTCAAATGTTCGGTCGAGCATATTTTTAAACGTTCGATCGCTTTTTATTAATCGATCGCAAAAGCAAAATAATATTAATAAATTTTATAAAATTAGGATATCGATCGCTTAACCATTATTCAATATTTTGAGCTGTTGTAAAAATCTCTTACAAGATTGCTGGAGATCTGGGGAAATTGCCTGCTTGACAATTAGAAACAGAAAATAATCGATAGGAATAATTCTTTGCCAAAATCCTTCTACGAGTAATTCGATCGCTTTCGTCTTATTTTCTTGCTCTCGCAACATAGAAGGTACTACTTCTTTGAGCAAAAAACCTTTATAGGCGCGCTCTGAAATTTGATCGCGGTAAGATTCAATCCAATCTTGAGACAGATGATAGTTTTTGATTCGGGAAACGCGATCGCTTCTAGGCTCGTTGTGCCAAATGGTTAGTACTTGGGGTAGAAAAACAAATTCTGCGTTGGTATCGCCCAAGCGCATCATAAAGTCTAGATCTTGATGTTTGGGCAAGCCAGTTTGGAAAGGATTTGCAGTGGCTAAAGAGCGAGAAACTAATATGGTGCTGGTTAAAATTTCTCCTCCTCCCAGCCAAAAATAATCGGCTATGCTTTCCCCTGGTTTTTTGCCTCGATGGGGCAAAACAGAAGGTTGATAGAAAACCCGACTGCTTTTTTGAAATTTGGTGTAGCTTACTATTTCTGAGTTATATTGGCACTGCTTGGCGATCGCCTTGAGCTGTAGTTCTAATTTTTGGGGCAGCCAAACATCGTCAGAGTCGAGAAAAGCAACATATTCCCCACGAGCTTGTTCAATTCCAGTGTTTCTAGCTGCCGATCCGCCCAAATTGTCAGAGTGGCAATAGTAGCGCAAACGAGAGTTATTCATTATTTTTTCTTTGACGATCGCAGAGGTGTTATCCTCAGAACAATCATCTACTACAATAATTTCCCAATTTTGGTAAGTCTGGGAACAGACAGAATTGATCGCTCTTAAAATTAAATCTGCACGGTTATAGGTAGGAATGACAACGCTAACTAGGGGATACTCGAAAATGGACATTATTATGTTTAAAGCCTCCTCCTTCTGGGAAGACTTCTCGTAGTATTTAGTATTTAGTTTTTAGTATTTAGTTTTTGATTTAAAGAGGTTATCATTCTGGAAACTTCGTTTATCTTTTCCACAAGAAGTTCAGATTTATTGTTATCAATAAAGCCCAAATCCTTGGCAATTAAAACCTGACATTCAACTTCAAAAGCGCTACCTTGAGCCATATCCAAGAAACGACTAAAATCTTTGGTGTTATTGCATCCTGCTCCTTCTGCAAGATTAGATTAAATTGAAATAGATGCTCTACGCAATTGATTTGTTAACCCGAACTTTTCTTCACCAGGAAATGTTGAAGTTATTTTATATAAGTTGATAGTGAAAGTATGTGCCTTTTGCCAAACTTTTAACTTGGTAAAGTCTTGCATTATTTTAGATTTTCAATAATCAACATTGTACTACAAAACTAAAAACCAAAGACTAACAACTAATAACTAGAGTCACCGATTCTTGTTAGGGCGGTGAGTAGTCAATCAATAGTCGCTGATAGATATTCACTAGGCGATCGCATAATAGTTCGATATTAAATTCCTCAATAACTTTTTGGCGTCCTGCCCATCCCATTTGTTGCCGTAAATTAGAATCTTGGGCTAAACACTCTAATTTTTGAGTCAAAGTGACAACATCTCTTTCGGCTACTAAATATCCTGTAACTCCATCTTCTACTAACTCAGGAATACCGCTATGGTAAGTGCTAACAATAGGAATAGCTTGAGCCATTGCTTCCATCAAAGAAACGGGAATACCTTCACAGTCGCCTTCTTTACTCGTTACGCTGGGGGCGAGAACGATATCTGCTTGACTGATAATTGCCTTAACTTCCTGTTGTTGTTTCCAGCCCAATAGCTTAACGCGATCGCCTATTCCCAATCGTTCGATCTGCGTTTCTAATTCCTCTCTCAACATGCCATCGCCAATAATTTGATAGCTGAGATCTAGATCGGGATGTTTGCTTAACAGCCGTGCCACGGCTTCAATACCGTAGCGCAGTCCTTTTTTTTCCACGAGTCGAGCAATACCGACAATATTAATTTCTGAAGACTCAAAGTTTTTATTCTCGACTGGCGCAAAGCGATCGCAGTCAATTCCCATATGATGTACGTCCAAGCATATTCGATCTGGCTGACACCCCAGGGCAATTAATTTTTTGTACCAGTATTTGCTAATCGGTTGAAGCAAGTCGGCACGCTGAAACAAATAGTTATAGACATCTTCTCCGTGTATCTGTAGATAGCGAGAAATATCATAACCGTGAAAAGTAACGACAATCTTAGCATCGATCGCTCCCAAATCTTTGAGTAAAATTGCTTTTAGACCATTGCGACCATAATGACAGTGAATAATATCGTAGGATGGCTGTTTTATTAAAGGTGCAGCTAAGTATAAGGGGCGAAGAAAAGTACCTACATCGCCATAAGAAGCTCGGTTGTATTTGAGGAAATTTAACGACTTCAGGGCGATCGCTGGTGCGGCGAGAAAGCTTGATAAAAATAAGAAAATTCCCTTCAAACAGCGCAAAATTATCTTCCCTGGCACGGGAGTATGGTAAACCCGCTGTAAAAGCTGGTATTGATTTACTTCTGGGTGCATTTGGGTTCTATTTCCTGGGCGATCGCAATATATATCGACTTCATGACCGCGATCGATTAATCCTGTAATCTGATTGAGAATAAACGTTTCGGATAGGCTAGGAAACTGGTCGATAAAAAAAGCAATTCGCATCTTATCATCAATGAGAGCGAGTCAAACAATGGTGAATAAATCGCTCTTATTCTCCTACTAAGTTAGATATTTATTCTTTAGCTGATAAAGCCAAGGCTTTGAGCGCATTTTCAGCCAACGAAAAAGTTTTAACCCAGGCGAAATTTTGGCTTGGCTCAGTTCATAACCCAATTCCTGGAGTAAATCTCCCGCGACGCTTTCAAAATCTGCTCTTTCCCCTTGAGACAGTTTACGTTTCCAAGCATAGGCTCGCGAGGCATCTAAAGGCTTTTGGTTTAAAGAAAAAAGATCTTGGTGTTCTTTAGGCAAGCCCGAACTGTTATCTCGATAGTAATGCAGCATCTTGGGAGTATATTCAAGATTCAACCAATCGCACAAAGATCTTAAACTAGATTCGGGAAACTGTAGTAGATTCTCATAGGTAATTTCATAATATCTATCTTGACTGTGTTCTAGAGAGCGACCAGCATCAATGCCAGCTGTAACCTTCTGTTGCCAATACTCCGCTAGAGTCAACATCCGACCATCCAGCCATCCTGCTTTGCGCATACTGAGGGCTACATCTCGACCATCTCTGATAATGTGTACGAATTTGGCATCGGGAAATACGCCCGCCAAGGTGTTTATATCTTCAATCTGATGGGGTGTCTTGTCTCCCCAGCGTTGCTTGCCTTTTTTGCGTGCTGCTGCTTGAAAAATTGCTTGGGATGCTCCTGCAAAATCTGTGGGGAATGCTGATGCTAAAGCTTCTGCTGCCTCTTCCACCGTCAAGTCAAACACGGGAAAAGTATATGTTTTAGCGGTAGCTAAATTGGTCTGCAGATCGCGGATAAAAAAATAGCGTTGATAAGCCTGAGAAAAATCGCCGTAAACAGCCTTATTTTTTTCTAGATTGGTAATAAATCTGGTTTCAGGCGGAATATATAACACCGAACTCTGGTTGAGCATCAGACGCAGAAGAGTCGTTCCAGAGCGATCGCAGCCAACAATAAAGATTGGCGATGTATTGAGCTTAATTTCTGGCTGCGCTTCGATTTGACTATTAATCATAGGAGTATAAATTAGGCTTTGAAACTCACTTTGAACGGGATTTTTGTTTCATAACTTGCAAAATCCCGACTATTTCCTGCAGGGTCTTTTTTCCTCCTGGTAAGAGCAACCACAATATTAAGTAAAGTAAACCATATAATACACAATCACCCAATAAACTCAGCAGCAAATTGGAGACAATCGCGTCTAAAAAGCGATCTAGGCTCATTAAAATAAGAGCCGCACCAATAGAAGCAAAGGCTGGTCGAGCAATAGTTTGTAGAAAATCTCTGACTCTAAGATGAGTTCCCCAATAGCAATAACTGAGGGAAAAAATAATCAAAATCGGTTGAGATAAACCGAAGGCTCTGGCAACGCCAATTGCACCCCAATTAACGCTAATTAGAAAAATAATGCTGTTGAGCGTCGCCGTGACACAACCGATACGAAACTGGCGATCTGTTCGTCCCAAAGATTGATATACCCAGCCTCCAGCAACATTAAAAGTACCAATAAAAGCGGCAGGCATTAAGAATTTAAATATAGGGACAGATCCCAGCCACTGCTTGCCTAAAATCAACAAAATCAAATCATTAGCCGTAGCAAACATAAACGCCACAATCGGCATTCCCAAAGTAGTAATTAGCAAAATTGCTTTGTAATAGTACCGACTATATTTTTCAGGTTCGGTTTGCAAGCTAGAAAGAGTCGGCAACGCCACGCTATTGATGGGATTATTTATCTGCTGGATCGGCAACAGAACCAAGCGATAGGCTTGAGCGTATAGTCCTAGCTGTCCCGAACCCCAACGGCGACCGATCAAAACGTTGTCTAGATTACGAGAAAAATAATTAACCAGACCAAAACCAGTTAGATTTCCACCATAAGCCAGCATCGAGCTAATTTCTGAGTCTTTTTGTGGCAGTCCTGGTCGCCAGCTACAAGCCAGCCATACTCCGAACATATTAGTCAGTGCCGTCATCATCAGCATTAAAACCAATGCCCAGTAACCCAATCCGTAGTATGCCGTAATAACGGCAGTAGCCACCCCAACGGTCATAGCTACGATTTCAATTTTAGCCAGACTGGTAAACTGCATTTGTCGTCTCAGCAACGCCTGATGTTGCACTGTTAAACCGCCAAAAATAAAGTTTATTGCTAAGGCTAAGGTAATTCCCGACAGGCGAGGTTCGTTATAAAATAAGGCGATCGCAGGAGCCAAACTCGCCACAATTAAAGCAACCAAACAACCAACTGCTAAATTAATCCAGAACAGAGTGCTGATTTGTTGGTGATTGATTTCTCGTCGCTGAACCGTCGCCGCAGACAGTCCCAAGTCCTTAAAATATTCGACAAAACCAACTATTACCGTCGCCATGCCAATCAGACCATAATCTTCTGGGACAAGCAAACGAGCCAAAACCATCGTCGAACCAAACTTGAGGGTAAACTTACTCGCTTGCGCTGCAATAGTTACCACCCCACCCCGAACAGATCGCTGTTTTAAATCAGCTTTTAGATGCTCTGTATTAAAGTAGTTTTGATCTTTAGCTTGAGAAACGACCTTCTTATCTTTTGACACTAATTGACTTTAAAAAACCGATCTAGCTTAAATATCAGACAATTAGGTAAAAATACCACAAATTTAGGATCTGCAAGATAAATAATTAAGCCTATCATTTTGGCTGATAGCTGATAGCTGATAGCTGATAGCTGATAGCTGATAGCTGATAGCTACGGCGAAGCCGTTTATTTGTATAATACTTTCTAATTTTTCTTAGCAGACTAATTGAGCCGAATGAATCTTAAAACCATTGCTAGACAATTAAAGAAGGAAGTAAAGTCATCGCTTTTTAAGCTGCAAAACCTCGACAAAGAACAATTCAGCTGTCCAGTCTGCAATTATACGGGTGCGTTTAAAGACTTTCATCCTACCACCAGCACCAGAAAACACGCTCTCTGTCCTAAGTGTCACGCTTTAGAAAGACACCGCATCCAATATTTAGTTGTTGATCGCCTGTTGGAGAAAATGAATACTCAAAATCTTTCTATGCTGCATTTTGCTCCAGAAGATTTCTTTCGCAACTATTTTGCCAACAAATTTGGTAAGTACGAAACAGCAGATTTATATATGACCAACGTAGATCATCAGGTAGATCTGCAAAATCTACCCTTTAGCGATCGCAGCTATGATTTTGTATTTGCCTCTCATGTATTAGAACACATTCCTGACGATCGCCAAGCTATTGCGGAAATCAGCCGCATCCTCAAACCAGGCGGCATCGCAGTCCTACCAGTTCCTCTAGTAGCAGAAACGACAATCGAATATCCCGAACCCAACCCTAACGAGGAATATCACGTCCGCGCTCCTGGCTTGGACTATTTTGATCGCTACGAACCCTATTTCCAAAAAATAGACAAAATAAGCTCCGACAGTCTACCCAGCAAATATCAGCTTTATATCTACGAAGATCGCAGCGGCTGGCCCACTAAAGAATGTCCCCTAAGACCGACTATGCTAGGAGAAAAACACCTCGATGTCGTTCCTGTTTGTTATGTATAGTCGTTAGTTGTTAGTTGTTAGTTGTTAGTTGTTGGTAGAGTACACCTGGCGAGTTCGAGAATTGCTATGAGTTGTTGGTTAGACCAAACCCAGTAATGCCGCCATCAACGCCTGTTGCGCGTGCAGCCTATTTTCTGCCTGATCCCAAACGCGAGAGCGATCGCTTTCTATCGCTTCGGCGGTGATTTCTTCTCCTCGGTGAGCTGGCAAACAGTGAAGAATAATTGCATCTTTAGCCGCGCGATCGATTAGCTTTTGGTTTACCTGGTAGGTTTGAAAGATAGGAATTCGAGTATCGGCAGAATCTTCCTGTCCCATACTTGCCCACACGTCGGTATAAATTACTTCTGCCCCGTCAACAGCAGCATGAGGATCTGTGGTCACGACAATTTCCGATCGCTCTCCTGCAATTTGCTTGGCTTGTGCCACAATTTCTTTGTCTGGTTCGTAACCATTGGGTGCGGCAATTCTAACGTTCAAACCAGTAAGAGCACCTCCCAACAAGAGAGAGTTAGCCATATTGTTACCATCTCCCAGGTATGTAAGCGTTTTACCCTTAAGGGAGCCAAAACACTCTTGCACCGTTAATAAATCCGCTAAAATCTGGCAGGGATGTTCTAAATCTGTTAGAGCATTAATAACGGGAATTTGCGCGTAGTTGGCGAAGGTTTCTAAATCGGCTTGAGCATAGGTACGAATCGCTAAAATGTCTAAATAGCGATCCAAAACTCTGGCAGTATCTTCAATCGGCTCTCCCCTCCCCACTTGAGTCACGCTCGGATTGAGATCGATAACCTGTCCCCCAAGTCTATACATCGCCACGCTAAAAGACACTCTAGTGCGAGTAGAAGCCTTGTAGAATAACAGACCCAAAACTTTGTTAGATTGAATTTCTAGCTCTTTACTTTTCAACCGACGAGCTAAATCTAACAGGTCAATTATTTCTTCAGTATTTAAGTCTGCAGTGCCAAGCAAGTCTCTTCCTTTAAGCTGTTTCATATTGCTAATCCTTTGATTTATCAAAAAGCTTTTAGCTTTAAGCTCTAGGCTCTAAGCTTTTTGGGTATAAGACCCCTATTAAACAAGTCTGTTTAGTAGTCCGCTAACTGGCTTATGGCTTATGGCTTATGGCTTATAGCTGGGGCGAAGCCCCTTTATCAGCCTCGAACGATTGATTGAGAAGGCTGAGATAGAGAAGCATCAATTTTAAAGCCAAATGCCGACACTAATCAACTAGTTGCTCTGGCAGGTTTGTCAGTCTGGGAGTTGTCAGACGAACGGAGTTAAGAAAATGTTAAAACAGGGATGATATTGCTCTGTGACAAAATAATTTATGTCTATTCAATCAAGGCTGTGGTCTTATATAAGGAAAGGAAGTCTTGCCGCTATCTTTGGCATGAGCCTTTGGGGATGGGGAATTAAACCAGCTAGGGGAGCAGAAAATATTATTCTCAACTACGGCGCCTTAGAATTTTCTGTTTCGGTAGATTCTCTCGAAACTTTTGCCAAGACTGGTACTTTGTCAGGGGCATTAAAAAGCTATGCCGATTTTTTGACTCCAGAACAATTGGAGCAGCTACAAGTTGGTTTGATTACCGATGCGGATTTTAGTCATTTAGCGATCGCTCAGTTTCTCTATTCTTATCAGGGAGAAAAAATACTAGATCGGGCATCTAGAGTCATCAAAACCCAAGCTCGTCAGCCAGGATTTTACGCCATGCGCTCGGCTCTAATTTTAGCTGCTGCCGATCGCGAGAATGGTGGATTGAACCCCCTCAATATCCTCAAAAAGTTTCCGACCAAAACCTTAAGAATTGACTCCAGTCAAGGATTTGAGCTATTTAAAGATTTGAGTCGAGTAGTACAAAAAAACAGTCAGGCGATCGCCGCTGTAGAACAAGCTGCATTGACAGAAAAACTGACAGAAACTGAATTAGTACCGCAGGAAAGAGACTTAAATTTACTGTTCTCAGGTGGTATTCCTTACCGCAAAGAATCCTTGATTATGCGGGATAACCAACAAGAGTATCCTTCGGGGAAACAGCGCAATCGCGTTTTTCCGACCGATCTTTATTTGCCTAAAACCAGTCGTTCGGGTGCCCTTTTACCTTTAATCGTCATATCTCATGGCTTGGGCAGTGACTTAACGACTTTTGACTATTTAGCCAAACATCTAGTTTCTCAAGGTTTTGCTGTAGCAGTACCCGAACATCCTGGCAGTAGTGCCAGTCAGATCGAATCTCTGCTGACGGGCTTAGTCAGCGATGTGACTCCTCCAGAGGAATTAATTGATCGCCCTTTAGATATCAAATTTCTCCTCGACCGACTAGCTGAAAATTATGGCGATCGCATCGATACCAACAACGTCGGCGCGATCGGTCAATCTTTTGGTGCTTATACAACTCTGGCGCTTGCTGGCGCGCCTTGGAATTGGGATACTTTGGCTACTGACTGTGACGATATTGAAAATTCTTGGAATCTATCTTTGCTGATTCAATGTCTGGCTTGGCAAATACCCGTAGAAGATACGGCAATCGAGCTTAAAGACGAGAGAGTTACTGCTGCGATCGCGATTAATCCTTTGACCAGCTCCATCTTCGGGCAAGAGAGTCTGAGCAAAATCGATATTCCTTTGATGATTGTTTCGGGTAGTGCCGATCCTGTAACTCCCGCTTTACCAGAGCAGATAGTCCCGTTTACCTGGCTGACAACTTCCGCCAAGTACCTAGCTTTACTCAAAGGTGGAACTCATTTTTCCACTCTCAATGAGTCTGCGGGCAGCATTCCCATTCCTGAAACTGCGATCGGTCCCGATCCAGAAATAGCTCAGGCTTATATCAAACAATTAGGTCTAGCATTTTTTGGTACATACATCCAGAAACAACCAAAATATGCCAGCTATTTAAACTCGGAATACGCTCGGGCGATCGGCAAACCAGAAATGCCCCTAAGCCTGATTAGAAATCTCGACCCACAATCGCTAAAGCTAAATTAGGCGTTGCTGATTTAAAGTATGAAACCGAAAAGTAATCTGTTCGTAGCTCTTAGCTCTTAGCTTTTAGCTTTTTAATTAATCTACTTAGTCACTAAAGTTTAAAATCATACCTAGATCCAGCAACGCCCTAAAGTAAATTAAATAAATAAATAGCAATAACTTTTTATAAAACCCCTGCGTTACTCAAACCCAGAATCATCCCCGCACCTAAGATATGCCCCAAACTAGTAGTAGCAAGTAATTCTGGCACGCCAAATTTATCCCAGACTTCTGGTTTAGGAACGGGTAAACTAGGTCCTTGTCCCGAATTTTGAATCGTATAGCGACCAATAGCAATACAAAATAGGTTAGACAGAATCATAACTATGGCTACAGTGGGATTCCAGTCGGTAGTAGAAGGAGTTTGCTGTGCCGCCAATACAAAATAAGATATCATTGCTTTTCTGACTTACTAGGTTACTTAATGCTTTTTTTTGCAGTTTTTTGATTTATAGGAATTATAAAAATCTCTCTGGTCAAAACAGCTTTTCTTTTAAATAATTAACAGTAGTTCAAACTTTTGCTAACAAAATCTAGAGTTAATCAATTTTAAGACCAATGCGAGTTAAAATCTGCGGAATCACTCAGCTTAACCAAGCTCTGGCAATTGTTAACGCAGGAGCTAACAGTCTTGGTTTTATCTGCGTTGAGCGATCGCCAAGGTATATTGCTCCGCCAAAAATTCAGAAAATTGCGATCGCCCTCCCCGCCGAGATCGATAAAGTAGGAGTGTTTGCCGATGCTGCTATTGCCGAGATCTTAGATACAGTCGAAATCGCCCATCTAACCTCGGTGCAACTACACGGGGCTGAATCTCCCGAATTTTGCGCTCTCCTGCGTCAAGCTTTACCCGAGAGTAAAAAAATAGAAATTATCAAGGCATTTCGTATCAAGGGTGCGGCATCACTGACAGAAATCGAGCCATATATTCCCCAAGTAGATACTCTACTATTAGATGCGTACCATCCGCAGCTGTTAGGAGGTACGGGGCATACTATCGATTGGCAAGATTTAGAAAAGTTCGCTCCGAGTATACCCTGGCTATTGGCAGGGGGTTTAAACCCCGATAATATTAAAGATGCCCTATCTCGCTTAAAACCTGACGGTATCGATCTATCTAGTGGTGTAGAGCTGGCTCCAGGCAATAAAGATTTAACTAAAATTACTCAACTTTTTAAACAACTGGCGATCGTGAGATAATTGTATACTTGCAAACTAGCATTATCTTATCCGAGCAGGGCGCGGTAATTTGAGAATTGATAGTCGGTGGCTGTAAGGCGATCGAGCAAATAAGGCTAATTGATTGTGAAGGTTTTTATGAAAGCATTGGTAGTTGGCAGCGGCGGTAGAGAACACGCTCTAGCCTGGACGTTGTTGAAGTCTGACAAGGTAGAGCAAGTATTCTGTAGTCCTGGCAATGGTGGGACTGCAACCATGGCAAACTGCCAAAATTTACCTGTGGCTGTAGACGATTTTGCTGGCATTGCCGAAGCGGTAGCAAAACACAACATTTCCCTCGTGGTAGTGGGACCAGAAGTGCCTCTTTCTCTGGGTATTGTCGACTATTTACGCCAGCAGAATATTGCCGTATTTGGTCCGACAAAAGCAGGCGCGCAAATAGAGTCTAGCAAATCCTGGGCAAAGGAGATTATGACCCTGGCAGGGGTTCCCACTGCCAAGTCAGAAACTTTCGAGCGTTGCGATCTGGCAAAAGAATATATCCAACAGGTTGGCGCACCTATAGTAATCAAAGCCGATGGTTTGGCGGCGGGGAAGGGGGTAATAGTGGCAATGACCTCAGATGATGCCATATCTGCCGTAGACGAGCTTTTGGGGGACGAACCTGGCAAGCTAGTGATCGAGGAATATTTAACAGGGGAAGAGGTATCTGTTTTGGCGGTTACAGATGGTAAAACCATTCGCCCTCTGTGTCCCGCTCAAGATCACAAACGGATTGGTGAAGGAGATAAGGGAAAAAATACGGGGGGCATGGGAGCATATTCTCCCGTACCGCTGGTGACGGATGAGCTGATGGCGAGAATCAAGTCTGAGATATTAGAGCCTACCCTTGCCGCTTTAAATAGCAAAAATATTGACTATCGAGGAGTCCTCTATGCTGGGTTGATGATTACCCTAGCAGGGGAACCCAAGGTAATTGAATTTAACTGTCGCTTTGGCGATCCCGAAACGCAAGTTGTTTTACCCTTGCTAGATACGCCCCTAGACGAAATTTTGCTAGCCTGTGTCGAACAAAGGTTAGACGAGCTTCCTCCCATTAAATATAAAGCTGGCAGTGCCGTCTGCGTGGTAGCTGCATCGGGTGGCTATCCCGATGCTTATGAAAAGGGAAAAGCGATCGCCAATATCGACCGAGCAGCGCAAAACGGAGCGATTGTGTTTCATGCTGGCACTAAACTGGAGCGGGAAACCATTCTGACATCGGGAGGCAGGGTGCTGGGAATAACTGCTGTAGAGTCAGATTTTGACAAAGCGATCGCAACTGCTTATGATGCCATACAGTTAATCCAGTTCGACAAAATGTACTATCGTCGCGATATCGGACACAAATACCAAAAAAAATAATTATCGATTTCAACCCTAAATCTTAAAGATTTCCTCCCTATTTCCCCCCATTTATTGCCGTACTTGATAAACTATAATTCAAGAAACTTAACATTAATTTATTAAACTCGATCTGATTACATTGTTGACCTTTATTACCAAGATCAAAGAAGTTATTGCCCTCTGGTGGTCAGAGTTTACGCTGCAAACAAAGCTGATGGCTGCTGCAACATTGGTGGTTTCTTTGATCATGAGTAGCCTGACTTTCTGGGCGGTCAATACTATTCAGCAAGAGTCCAACATCAATGACACTCGCTTCGGCAGCGATCTAAGTATTTTAATTGCTTCCAATGCAGCACCGCTGATTGAAGAAGGGGATCTGACTGGTTTAGCCCAATTTTCTGATCGCTTTTATCGCAGTACTTCCAGCATTCGCTATATTATTTACGCCAACGAGTTTGGCAACATTTTCTTTGGTATTCCTTATTCCCAAGCCGAAATACAGAACTCTTTAACCATCAAGCGTCGCATTCAGCTACCCGAAGACTACGCCCAAAATAGCGACTTACCCTTTGTGCGTCAGCATCAAACTCCTAATGGACAGGTAACAGATGTATTTGTACCTTTGCGCCACAACAATAAATATCTGGGAGTTTTAGCGGTAGGCATCAATCCCAACCCCACAATCGTAGCTTCTTCTAATTTGACTAGAGATGTAACTATTGCCGTATTTATTACTATTTGGGCGATGGTAATTTTGGGTAACGTCTTTAATGCATTGATGATCACCAGACCGATCAAAGAGCTTTTGGTAGGGGTCAAAAATATTGCGGCAAAAAACTTCAAGCAACGAATAGATCTGCCTCTCAGGGGAGAATTGGGCGAGTTAATCGCCAGCTTCAATCGCATGGCAGAAAAGCTCGAAAACTATGAAGAACAAAATATCGAAGAATTAACCTCAGGCAAAGCCAAACTAGAAACCTTAGTTTCTACTATCGCTGATGGGGCAATGCTGATCGACCCCGAAATGCAGATTATCCTAGCCAATCCTACCGCCAGAAACATTTTTGGTTGGGGGGAAGATGTCATTGGCGATAATGTGTTGCATCGTCTTCCTTCGGAAATAACGGTTAAATTGACTAAACCCCTTTATCAGATGATCGAGAAAAAGCAAGACTCTGAAGAGGGTGAAGATTCTCAGAACAGACCCCATATGGAGAATGAGGAAAGTCATTTATTAACCAAAGATGAATTTCGAATTGGCATCAATCAGCCCGTACCCAGAACTATTCGTTTGTTGTTGAGTCGAGTTGTCGATGGCGGTAGCGAAAACATCAAGGGAATTGCCATGACAGTACAAGACATAACCCGCGAAGTGGAATTAAATGAGGCTAAAAGCCAGTTCATTAGTAACGTTTCTCACGAACTGCGGACTCCTTTGTTTAATATCAAATCTTTTATTGAAACTCTGTCAGAATATGGAGAGGATCTGACCCAGGTACAGCGTAAAGAATTTTTGGATACTGCTAATCACGAAACAGATAGATTGACGCGCTTGGTTAACGATGTGTTAGACCTATCCCGACTAGAATCATCTCGTACCTACAGCTTGAGCGAGGTAGACTTAGCACAGCCCATCGAACAAACCCTAAGGACTTGTCAGTTAAATGCCAAAGACCAAGATATCGAGCTTCATAAAGAAATAGAAGACGATCTTCCTGGTGTTGTGGGCAATTACGATCTGCTATTGCAAGTATTGACTAATCTGGTAGGCAACAGTCTCAAGTTTACTAATCCTGGAGGCAAAGTTACGGTTAAAGCCTATCAGACTAGCTCAAAATCAAATACCTTAGGCAAGCCAGCAGTCAGAATAGAGGTAAAAGACACAGGAATCGGCATTTCTGCCGAGGATAAAGAAGCGATCTTCGAGCGTTTTTTTAGAGTGGAAAACCGCGTGCATACACTAGAGGGTACTGGCTTGGGACTTTCAATTGTCAGAAATATTATCGAGAAACACAACAGCCAAGTTCACATTGATAGTGAAGTGGGAGTGGGAACTTCTTTTTGGTTTGAGTTGCCTGTTTGTCAGCCCAAAGAAGAAAGCATTTTGAAGTCGGCGAGTAAATAAACGAGCAAAGCTTTTAGCTTTTGACAAACCACAAAAAAACGATCGCTTTAGTCCCAGGCGATCGCTTTTAAGAAATAACAACTTACTGTTTTGGAGTTTAAAAATCACTCTTTTCTATGTGACCCCGTACATCATTGAGATCTATATATCTGTCTGTAGCATTACGCAATTCTCTGGCAATCATCCCTTCGGTGGAAACCACGGTAATATGGGTATTTTTGGAGCGTAATAGTTCGATCGCCCGTTCAAAATCTCCATCTCCACTAAACAAAATAACGCGATCGTATTGTTCCACTGTGTTGAACATATCAACTACGATTTCAATATCCAAATTGGCTTTTTGCGAATAGCGTCCAGAAGCATCGTCATAATACTCTTTGAGAATTTTAGTTCTAACCGTATAGCCCAGGCTGATTAGGGCATCTCGAAATCCTCTTTGATCTTGAGCGTCTTTTAGTCCTGTGTACCAAAAAGCATTAATTAATACTACGGTGGGATCTTTGGTGAAATATTCTAATACTCTTCTGGGATCGAAAAACCAGCCATTTTTTTGTTGAGCGTAAAACATGTTGTTGCCATCAACAAAGATAGACAAGCGATCTCTGACATATTTTCCATGAGATTCCATATAACCTTTCCTATAAGAGCTTAAATATATTTATATCTATTCGTCATCGATCGACCCGCCTCGACCGCATGACAAAGCAAACCATCACTGTTAGTTAGAAGAACTAACGTAGTATGTTGCTACGACAGGAAACCAAATCGCAACATACCCTAGATGAATAAACCCGCAGAAATGACTACGACCAAGTATTTTTAATACTGATATTAAAATTGGACGATAAGCATCAATTTATATGGGAGAAAACCCGAATAAAATTTATTTTAGGCATATTTCATATATATCCCAGTTTAGGACAAAAAAAACCTGTGTAACAATTTAATTTACTAATACGAGGTTTTTTTCATATCTGCCCTTGTAATCTATCTAACAAAAAGTAAAATTCTTGCCAATTAATTAAGCCAAATCTACTAGATCTAATCAATAAAAGCCTGCTTATGGCTCGATCGAGGAGCGATCGCCTTTAGAGAGAGAAACGAAAAAATGTAGTTTTTTTGAACTTTATTGATAGTTAAATAGTGCAAGCGATCGCTTCTGTATCTTCTTCAAAACAAACATAATTAAGACAGTCTGGATTTTCTCTTAGTAATTTTGCTAACAGCCATCCTGCGATCGTCCAAGTTTGAAACTTGCGCGAAGATTTACCAATTAAGCGTCCATTTTTGCCATCGTAATATTCGGGCCATTCGTCTTCCATCAAGCTCAGTTCGGCGATCGCCATTGCCCGATCCGCCAAGTCTTCTCTGCCCATTTTTTGGCAAGCTGCCATCATCATCCACAGCAACACGGGCCAACTGCCACCATTATGATAAGACCAGGGGGTGTTCTTGGGGTCGCAACCCGTAACGATCTTCCAGGTTAGCCCCTCAATCGCTGGATAGCAGAGCTTCATGGGCATCTTACCGACCAAATCCGACCAGCGTTCTTCAATCAAGCTTAGGATATCTTCCGACTGTTTATCGGAGGTGAGCGACCCCATAATTGCCGTTAGATTACCCAGGGCAAAAAAGCGAAAGTCCATCTTTCCAGGACCTAAGTTTCCTGCCAAATAGCCGCCGCGATCAGGCATCCATTCCGTCAGCCAGTAGGGAATTGAGTCGGGATAGATATTAAACTTGTTGACCACAGACTCGCCAAATTGCTCTGCTTCGTAACGGTGAATTTGATTCAATTTATGCAGATCTAACCAGTAGTAGTCTCG
>JBCDCO010000012.1:0-43178 GCA_039181635.1 Cyanobacteria bacterium P01_G01_bin.19
AATCCAATCCAGCAAGATGCAAATAAAAACGTGTTGAGAACTGGATAATCATTTTTTGGTAAGTTTTTTAACAAACTCTTTATTATTTTGGGAAAGTTTGATACAAACATTGATAGATATTTTGAGGTGATAAATTAGGCTAATTTTACTATTATTTCTGCCTTTTTATTGCCTTTTTTCTTATCATTCAACATTTCTGGGGATAAACCTGAAATAATTAGAATGTATGTTTCTAGTGATAAAGCAATTCGTGCAACTTCTGAGTTATCGTTTGACGTTTTTGGGTGGGATTATTCCGATTATAATGTTGACAACGTTGCAAGAGTTGTAATTGCGTCTGTTCGTGCGACTGAAATAGTTAAGATGGATGGAATACACAATCAACAACTATTTGATTTAAACTTGAGAAAAAGTTTAGGAAAAACCAAGGTAAATAAAGATATTTTTCAAAGTATTGACAATCAATCAGAACACAACAGATTTTTGCTGTATAACAATGGAATTACTATTATCTGTAGTAGTCTAGATATCTCTGAAGAAGATAAGATAAAAATAAAAGATTATGCAGTAGTCAATGGATGTCAGAGTGTATCGTGTCTCTATGCAAAAAGAGATAAATTGACAGAAGATTTAAGAATTATAGCTCGTATAATTGAGATTAAATCTGATTCAGAACTTATTTCTAACATAACTTATAATACCAATAATCAAAATGGTATTAAGCTTAGAGATTTTCGCTCTAATACTGATACCCAAATCAGAATTCAAGAAGATATCAATAAAAATTATCCACAATACTTTTATCAAATTAAAACTGGAGAAAAAGTTTCTAAAGATAGAATTGCAATTGATAACCAACTAGCAGGAAGACTCTTAATTGTTTTCGATCTTCAAGAACCTTGGGCAGTTCAAGGAATAAAAAAGATATTTGAAGATTCTCATGCAAAAGTTTTTGCTCGTCCAGCAGTTACTGGAGGAAGAATTGTCACTCTTTTTAAACTTTATACAGAAATTATTAAAGACATAGAGCAAATAAGACCTAAATTATTTAAAGGATATCAAATAAATCATCTTCAATCGAATAAACAACTCGATAATCTCCAACTCTGTAGCGGTAACATCCAGAATAAGAGCCTTTTAATGACTTAATATTAGGATGAGAACGAGGATTGTTTTATCAAATAGTATTTTCAGAGTTTTGAGGAAATGCGATCGCCAATAACCTAAGAAACCTGTCCTCAAATTGTTTAGGTTACTAGTTCTAAGATCAAACAACAGGAGCTAGATAATACCAGGATAATTCTCAATAAAATTATTAAATAATTAGAAAAAATTCTTGTTTTTTCAAAAGACGCAGTGAAAATGATCATTATCCCGAACAAGATGTAATTTCAAGTGTCAGAGTCGAAAAAATCAATTACAGCAATCACCTTTACAGGTAAATACTGTCTGGTATGGCTAAAATTATTAATAATTTTTTGCATTATGTTTTACCCTAATGACAAAATGCTAGCTGAAACTGTAGAAACAAACACTAAAGGAGTAAAAGGGCAGAGGAGACATACTGCTGCGGATTTAGTCTTAGAGGATACCGCTACGCGACGTATGCTTGCGGTATCCCTTTGGGACGAAGTTAGTACATGCGGCGAACCGAATCGCCTTTGTTTAGGGCATATCGCCCAAGGTGTTACCCTCGTTACAGGAGTAGAACTTGAGCCAACAGCTTCAGGCTTAGAAATAATTTTAAAAACCATAACAGGTAGTCAAAGATAGGAGTTTGATTTATGAATACTTCGAAATCAGAACAAGATGTTTTTTCTCTGCTTAAACCTTATCGGGTTAATTTAATTATTTCTACTGGATTGGCGATCGCTTCTGCTTTGTTGGGCTTAATTCCCTTTGCGATCGTTTATCAGATTGTTCGTCTTTTACTCAATCCCCTGGAAGAACTTTCGGGAGCAGGAAACCTGGTACTGATTACCTTTGCTGCTATTATCGGACAGTGGTTACTGGCAGGTATTTCAACTACTCTATCTCACCGAGTCGCTTATCGGGTTCTCTATGATATTCGCGTCCAATTAGCTGAGAAATTTGGCGTGTTACCCCTGGGGTATTTTAATCGTAAAACTACAGGGGAACTAAACAAGATTTTTGGCGAAGATGTGGAAATCTTAGAGGTTTTCATCGCTCACGGTATTCCTGAATGTACTGCTATTGCTGCCACCTTGGTGTTTGCTTCAATTTACTTATTCTGGATTGATTGGCGTATGGGGTTGGCAACTTTGTCTGGTATTCCCCTGGCAATTTTGGCTCAATATCTAGTTTTTCGCAATATTCAGCCCATACTAGCAGGTTATTACGCCGTTCAAGATTGCACTAACGCCACCGTAATCGAATACGTCCGTGGAATGCCTGTAATTAAAGCATTTGACCAAACTACAGAATCCTATGCTAAATACAAGCGAACAGTTCAAGAATACGAGAATTACTCGGTGGAATGGTCAAAAAATGTCTTTTTTCCCTGGACTTTATTTACGATTAGTTTGACTGTAAATTTAATGGCGATCGCACCTTTGGGTGTGTGGTTGTGGCAACAAGGGAGTCTTTCTCTTGCCCAATTTGTCTTGTTTTTAATTCTAGGCGTGGGTTTATGTCTTCCCCTACAAAAGCTAATGGAGTCGGGGACTTTTTATATTCGTACCCAAGAAGCATCTAAACGAGTCTTTAATATTCTCAATCGAACTCCTTTATCTCAACCCGCAGTTTCGGCAACCCCAACGGATTTGACCATTGAATATCGTAACATTTATTTTGCTTACGATACCGAAACTGTGTTAGAAGATATCAGTTTTACCGTACCGCCAAAGACTATAACTGCCTTGGTTGGTGCTTCTGGTTCAGGGAAAACCACCGTCGCCCGTTTGTTAGCTCGTTTTTGGGAAGTACAACAGGGTGAAGTTCTTTTGGGAGGAGTTAACATCACCAATCTGAGATTAGAAGATTTAATGGCAAAAACTGCCTTTGTTTTTCAAGATGTGGTTTTATTCAACGATACGGTGTTAGAAAATATCCGTTTGGGTAATCCTAATGCTAGCCTAGAAGAGGTAATTGTTGCTGCCAAAGCTGCCCAATGCCATCAGTTCATCGCTGCTCTACCCCAAGGATACGAAACCATAATTGGCGATCGCGGGGCAAAATTAAGCGGTGGCGAAAAACAACGAATTGCTATTGCGAGGGCAATACTCAAGGATGCGCCAATTGTCATTTTAGACGAAGCAACCGCATATATCGACCCCGAAAACGAGCATTTAATTCAACAGGCGATCGCTAAATTAATTCAAGATAAAACTTTAATTGTAATTGCCCACCGTCTTTCTAGTATTGTGGCAGCCCAGCAGATAATCTTACTCGATCGCGGTCGTATTCTGGCAAAAGGAACTCACGCAGAATTGTTAAACACATCTCCTCTCTATACTCAAATGTGGCAAGCCCACCTCACCGCACAAGATTGGACATTTAAGGAGCAAGTAACCAACGTGAGTCTTGGATAAGCTTATGGCTTAGAGCTATCTCAGCAGACAAATATTCTTAACCAAAACTGGTGTTAACCAATGCTTTCTAATTTATCTACCATCACTGGCGATCGCCAATCTCAACTAAATCGAGGCACGATTCTCTATTCTCTTTCTGCCTTTTGTGGCACTGTTCCCTTTGTTTTTTTGTATTTCCTGATTCAATCTCTATTTAACCAAACTCTCAATTTCCAGACTGCTCTAATTAACATTGCGGGAATTAGCGTCAGTCTTTTACTACAGGGAATCTTATTACTTTGGGCAAATCATTTAACCTACGTTACCACCTATAGAATGTCTGGTGACTTGCGCCTGCGTTTGGGCGATCGCCTTCGTCAGTTACCCTTGGGTTTCTTTAAAGACAAACAGGTGGGGGATATTAATACCCTAATTACTGATGATATCACCAAAATCGAGCAAGTTCCTTCTTGGGTTTATCCCAAAATAGTCAGCGCGATCGTCACTCCCAGCTCGATCGCTATTTTTCTGTTATTTATTGACTGGCGTATGGGATTGGCAACTCTAGCAGGGGTACCAGTAGCAGTCGCCATTTACTTTGGTTCTCAAAAGACACAAGCCCAAATCGCCCAACAACAAAAGCAAAGTATCGTAGAAACCAATGCTCGAATTATCGAATATGTGCAAGGGTTAGAAACCATCAAAGCCTTTAACCAAGTGGGTACTCGCTATCAAAAATTACATCGGGCGATCGAGAATTATCGAGATGTGAATTTACAGATGGTAACGAAACTAACTACGCCCATTTTGGCTTTTTCTGCCGTTCTCGATCTCGGTTTTGCCGTTATTGTGGCAGCGGGCATCTATCTTATGGCTGGAGGAACATTAACCGTTCCGATTTTTTTACTCTTCTTAATCCTGGGATTGCGTCTTTATCGTCCTCTACATCAATTAGTTGAGTTTTCTACTCTTACCAGAATGATGGATATTGCTTTAGAAAGAGTCCAGGGAGTATTTAATAGTAAAACTTTCGATGAACCAGTGGAAGCGACTAAGTTAAGCAATTTTGATATTGAGTTTAAAAATGTCCATTTTAGCTACGATCGCCAACCTGTTCTCAACAATATTAGTTTTAAAGTTCCTCAACGTAGTATTACCGCCCTGGTAGGTGCTTCTGGTGCAGGAAAAACCACTATTACCAATTTAATTGCCCGTTTTTGGGATGTAGATTCGGGAGAAATTCTAGTTGGGGGAATCAATATCAAAGATTTGCCCACAACAGAATTACTGGCAAACATCAGTATGGTATTTCAGGATGTTTATCTATTTAACGATACGATCGCCAATAACATTAAATTTGGCAATCCTAACGCCACCGAAGAACAAGTAATCGCAGCAGCCAAAAAAGCTCAATGCCACGATTTTATTCAACAACTTGTTGATGGTTACAATACTGTCATTGGTGAAGGCGGTACGAGTCTTTCAGGGGGAGAAAAACAACGTCTGGCAATTGCTAGGGCAATGCTTAAAGATGCACCGATCGTCCTGCTTGATGAAGCTACCGCCTCTCTCGATCCCGAAAATGAACTCCTAATTCAACAGGCGATCGATCGCTTGGTAGAATCCAAAACCCTGATTATTATCGCCCACCGTCTCTCGACTATTAGAAATGCAGCGCAAATTTTAGTAATGGATTCTGGTTATCTAGTTGAAAGGGGAACACATCAAGAATTATTAGCCCAACAGGGAACTTATTATCGACTTTGGCGATCGCGCCAACAAGCACAAAGCTGGCAAATTAAGTAATGAGTAATGAGTAATAAGTAATGAGTAATCAAGAATTGTCAATAAAACTAACTGGTGTACCTCGCACCATGTTGATGACAACGAGGGCAAGAGTTGACGAACATCAGAGAAGCGATCGACTTTTCGCCGATCCCACTGTAATCGAATGGTGGCGATCGCTGAGTGCAGGACAAGATTTAACTTCGTTTTACGATGATATCTATTCCCCCATTGCTCAGTTGAGTTGGGCAAATCGCGCTTATATTATCGATCGGATTGTACAGAAACATCTCCAAAAATATCCCGACGCCATAGTTGTAGAATTAGGTGCAGGATTATCTACCCGTTATTACCGAATCGGTCAAAATTGTCGCAGTTGGTTCGATTTAGATTTACCAGAAATAACCGATCTACGCCGTCAACTAGATAAGGAAAGCGATCGCCATAGGATACTGACTTATTCTGCTTTGGATTTCGCCTGGATGGAAGAATTACCAGCAGTTGAACCTGAAAAAATCTTGTTTATTGCCGAAGGGTTACTGATGTATTTTGAAAAGTCAGAGGTACAAGCATTAGGCGATCGCTTACGCGCTAAATTCCCCGAAGCAACTTTAGTCTGTGACATTGTTGGCGGTATCACTAAAGGAAAAACGAATAAGTTTTTAAATAGTATTGGTGCGCCTTTGAAGTGGTTTGCCAAAAACGAACAAGATCTTCCTGCAATGGGACTTTCGTTAGTAGAAGTGAAATCCCTAGTCCGAGAAAATTGTCGTTATCCCAAGAGAATAGGTATCTTTCGCTGGATTCCTTGGATTGCTTATTTACCTGCTATTCGTAATTCCAGTTTGATTTTAGAGCTCAAAATATAGTTTGCAACGTATTGAGCAAGTCTTTCGTGTATGAGTTTAGAAACCATAACTTTGATTAGTATATTGACACTTCTAGCAGTATGTTTAGGAGTTAGTGTTTTTTGGATAGTTGTAATTGAAACAGCTAACCAGCACATCAGCAAGCCAACTTTTTTAGAGTTAATAGCTCATATTCGCTTACAGACTGCTAGATTTATGTCGGTTGTTTTTTTTATTACTTTTACCTGTGGAGTTATTTTAAATATAATTCCTCATTCTCGTGCAGAACCCTATTTATTAAATATTGGATTAATTAGTCTAACTCTATATCTAGTGTTGGTTTTAATCAAATTTATTTTTATAGATAAAGCTGAGATCGCCACGATATCACAAGAGCATAAATCAAAAGTAATCGCCAATAAATTGCTAACTATACCAAATATATTACTCGGTTTTCATTTGCTAAGTTTAACAGTTGCTTACTGGTCTTTTCTCCATTATGCATTAAATCCCAAACTCTAGTTATTCAGCGTCAAACTCAATGTTATTAAGAGGAAAAATCATGCAATTAACTCTCAAAGGAGATAACATTCTCGAAAGTGTCTTACTCATGTCTGAAAAATTACCACAACCATTTCTGTTAACTATGTTGGGGATGGGAGTAAGTCAAACTCTAATTGCAGCTTCGCGCTTGGATATCTTTAATCTTTTAAACCAAAGTCCCAAAACGGCTGGTGAGTGATCAGAAATTACTCAATGCGATCGCCATGGGATGGAAGTATTATTAGAAAGCTTAACTGGTTTTGGCTTTCTCCAACAAAAAAGCGATCGCTACCAACTAACCAAAACAGCACTCGATAATTACTTCAAGACAATCGCTTTAGAGACTAACTAAGCCTCACAACTTTCTCAAACTAACCACCTATAACGAGAATATAGACAACCAGCATAATTTTATAGGGTGGCAGCCAAAACCCTGACTATTGGCGATCGCCTTATCAGTGCTAGAGAATCTGACAATGTTCTCGAAGCTGCGCGAGATGCCAATATCTATATACCTAGTTTTTGGGGAGGTGAGATGAATGTTCCGCCACATATTACATGAACTTGAATGGGCAATTACTTTTGTTATCGCAACTTTAATATTGTTTCTGATTATCGCCTTGATAACCATTCAGCCAGTTATAGCTACTGTTACTGAAGGTGAGATTGCACCCGAAAGATCCTATTGCCGTTCGGAACAGATGTTAACCGATGATATGGGACACAAGTGGGATGTGATGTTTTTTACTGAAGTCGATTCCCCCGAAGTAACCTCGTTAAATCTCAGGCTGTCAGGACTTTCTGGTACTACTAATATCGAATCGCAAAAACCCCTGATAATTAATGCTTTGGAAGATCGCTACCAAGCAACTGATATTTTTCTAGAAAATCCGCCTTTACCTAGTATTGGACAGTACAATCTTAAAAACATCTTACCTCGACTTTCAACAACCGATATATCGCTAGAAATTCCCTTAGAAAGAGATTCTGTCGCTCGACTAGATATCCCTCAATCTTTGGTACGAGAATGGCAAGAAGTAGCCGATCGCAATTACCACGCACCATTCCCCAAACTTCCTTACACATTTGAATTTGCATGTTGAACCCACAAAAGAAATTAGGAGTGTTTACCGCTGACGATCGACTACTATTAACCAACAATCACCCATCAACGATGAACAAACCAAAATGTTGGTTAGTCGTAAGTAGAAATTTGATTATTTAAGATATGAGAGATAAGCTGTCCATTAAAATCGAATGGCTGAAGCGTAGGTTTTAATCCAGGTTGGGCGATTGGTAGGGGTGAACGGCGGTTCGCCCCTACAGGGTTGATGATGACAATGCCGTGAAAATGGTTGGGCATCACCACATATTCATCCAATTCAATTTCCTGTCTGATGACAGACGATCGCATCCATTCGTCTCTAACAATTACGCAGTGTTGATTCAACTGCATTACACCATCAACAACGTCACCAAACAAGCACTGTCTCTGGTGACAACAAATAGTCACAAAATAGTATCCTGCTTGAGAATAGTCGTATTCAGGTAATCGAATAGATCGTCGTTTGTGTTTGTCGGGGTCATATCGCATACAACTAACGTTCCCCAATCAAATATAATTGCAATCGCCTTGACAAATTCAACCAACCCAATTTTCTAACTTCAAATTGGGTACGTGACTAAATTCTTTGGTGTTATTGGTAATTAAAGTTGCTGCCAAACTAAGGGCATGAGCAGCAATTAAGATATCAAACGAGCCAATAGGAGTCTCCTGTTTTTCCAAAAAAGCTCTAATGTTTCCGTATGCAACCGCAGCAACGTCATCAAAATCTACTATTTCCAAAGGTAGCAAAAACTGCGATAATGCCTGTTTGTTTTTCTCAGAAAACTGACTTTTTTGAACGCCAAACTCTAGTTCTGCCACGGTGATTGAGGAAATACCCAAATCGCCCACTTGAAACTCATTGAACTTTTGTAATACTGCTGGAGGTTTTTGCTTGATGATATAAATGCAGATATTAGTATCGAGTAAAAATCTCATTCAAACATATTTTCTCTGGTTTGCGGTTCTGGTTGCTGACGTTCTGCCATAAAATCATCGGAAAACTGGTCTAGACTATCAAACAGAGTTGACCAAGCTTCTTCGCAGGGTAATAGAACTACTGCCTTACCGACTCGTTTGATTAAAACCTTGTCCCCTGCAAAGCGATATTTTTTTGGCAGTCGAACCGCCTGGCTTTGACCGTTTTGAAATAGCTTGGCTGTGTCCATCAGTCGTCATATGTATATATACTATTAGTATATATTTTATTGATATTATTGGCGATCGACTTATAGATGTTATTCATTGTCATAGATATAACCACAATGGGAAATCCCATCCCGATTTTGTATGGTTGGGTGGTAATTCTCTGTCAACTACTGGCACTGTTTGCTATCGTCATTGGTATTGCCAAAGGTTTTATTATCTATTGTCAAAATGTTTTCTCTAGCGATCGCGCTGCTAGTTCCTTTCAAGCCAGTCGCTTGGCAATGGGCTATTCCTTTTCCTTGGGATTGAGTTTCTTGATTGGGGCAAGTATTCTTAAGTCCACTGTCGCCCCAAGTTGGAATGATATTGGGCAGCTAGGAACTATCATTGCTCTACGAACTATTTTAAATTATCTGTTGTTGCGGGCGATTGATCGCAGTAATTCGATGCAGAATATCCCATAAAATTAATTGTATTCGTCGACACAAAAATTTTATGACAAGCAAAAGCGAGCGTCGTAGCTGGCGTATTCAACTACCTGGGTTAAAAAAACTACTCAACTATCAAAGTAGTTGGTTGCGGGGAGATGTGTTGGCGGGTATGACGGTAGCAGCCTATTTGATTCCCCAATGTTTGGCTTATGGCGAGTTGGCAGGAGTTCAACCTGTAGCGGGATTATGGGCGATTTTGCCACCGATGGTTATCTATGCGATGTTTGGTTCTTCCCCCCAACTTTCCATTGGTCCCGAATCTAGTACCGCAGTGATGACGGCAGTGGCGATCGCGCCTCTGGCAGCAGCGAGAACTGATGCATACATTGGTTTGGCTGCCTTGCTGGCTACGATTATGGGTTTGGTATGCATTGCGGGATATTTGGCTAAATTAGGTTTTTTGGCGGATCTGCTTTCCAAACCTGTCTTAACTGGTTATATGGCAGGTATTGCCCTAATTATGATTGGCGGACAACTTGGCAAGATTGGCAAGTTGGATATCGAAGCAAATGCTTTTTTCGGTCAAATCAGTGAATTTGTTGGCAAGTTAGATTTAGCTCATACTCCGACGCTAATTTTAAGTATCGCAATATTAATCTTTCTGTTTGCTTTCCAACGTCGTTTTCCTACCGCACCCATACCTTTGATTGCCGTATTGTTGTCTACCGCAGCCGTAGCCATATTTAACCTAAATACTCGTGGAGTTGCCACAATTGGCGAGATTCCTGCTGGCTTACCATCTTTTGCTCTACCTCAATTATCCGTTAGTAATTTGACCTCCCTAGTAGCTGCTGCGGTAGGTATTTCTCTGGTAGGTTATTCCGATAATGTGCTGACTGCTAGGGCGTTTGCCAATCGCAATAATTACAAGATAGATGCCAATCAAGAACTATTGGCTTTAGGAGTATCCAACCTGGGTAATGGTTTGATGCAGGGTTTCCCCGTCAGCAGTAGCGGAAGCAGAACCGTGATTGGCGATTCTTTGGGTAGCAAGAGTCAGCTATATTCTCTGGTGGCAATGGTGGCAGTAATTATCGTGCTGCTGTTTTTTCGTCCTCTGTTGGCTTTATTTCCCAAAGCTGCGTTGGGGGCAATTGTGATTTATGCTGCCACTAAATTAATTGAAGTTGCGGAGTTTATCAGGCTGTATAAATTCCGTCGCAGTGAATTTGTGATCGCTATCACTACCACCATTGCCGTGTTAGCTACCGACATTTTAGTTGGGGTAGGTATAGCCGTTAGCATATCGGTAATCGAGCTTTTTTACCGCGTCGCCCGTCCCCACGATGCCATATTGGGCACAGTACCCGATTTAGCGGGATATCATGATATTGATGATTGGGAAGGGGCAACTACTATCCCTGGATTAGTGATATATCGCTATGATGCACCCCTCTGTTTTGCCAATGCGGAAAACTTCAAAGAACGGGTATTAGAAGCGATCGCCGCCGAAGTAAATCCTGTTGAATGGCTGGTATTAAATATGGAAGCCAATGTAGAAATCGATATTACCGCGATCGATATGCTGGCAGAATTACGAGATGAATTAGCCACCAAAAACATTACCTTTGCCCTCGCCAGAGTCAAGCAGGATCTATATCTCGACCTCAAGAAAGCCCAGTTTTTAGATCCTATTGCCGAACATATTTACCCTACTTTAAAGACGGCGATCACAGGCTACGAGTCTCGCTAATGCGGCTTCTGAGAATTTGAAACAAGTAATTTGCTGCTTGAAGCAGTTAGATAAAATAGACTGTTCGTTAAGTTTAAGCTATTTTTCACACTATAATTAACAGTATAAATTGTGTGGTATTTTATCGATAAATGGCTACCAAAAGTATAAATGTCACTATTGACGAAGAAATATTAGCCCAGTCTGATGCAGTTGTCGCTTCTGGCAAATATTCCAACCGCAGCCGTTTCATTCAAGAAGCGATCGCAAATATGCTGCAAAAGCTAGACGAGGAACACATCGCCGAGCAAGCAAAACTACTAAAGGATGACGAAGCAGAAGAATGGTTTGATGGAGAGCTAGAGTCTTGGCAAGAAGAATATTAAGCAGAGGCGTTTATTGGGCTAAATTAGATCCTACAGTGGGAGTAGAACAGCAAGGAACTCGCCCTGTGCTAGTAGTCAGCATCGATTCATTTAACAATAACAGTGGTAGCGCGATCGCTTTTGCCATAACTAGTAAAAAACCCAAAGTTGATTACCCTTTAGTTCACGAATTACCTATGGATTTGTTACCTAAGCCATCTTGGGTAAAAATTAGTCAAATTCGCACTTTAAGCATTCAAAGATTGGGAAAATTTATCGCCAAAATAGAAGAGGACGATTTTAAAAAAGTAATGTTAGGATTTAATCGCTTATGTCGATAGCCTATTTGCCAGGAATAAAAAGATAACTACTAAAACTTTACGGACGAAAGGCATTTCGCCTCTGCTATCCATTAAACATCCACAAACACATTACTTCCTGCTGCCACTAAATCATCGGCGTTGACTCCATTGAGTATAGCTAAGGTTTCATCGGCAAAAGAGATAGTAGTGTTGTTATCCAACTGAGCGATCAATACGGTTTCGGAAGTGATGCCAGTGTAAAAGACCAAAACATCGGATTCGATTTCAAAATCAGTAATGATATCTGTCCCTTCACCCATTGCCAAGACAAAGCGATCGCTACCGCCTTCCCCTGTAAGAATGTCGTTTCCTAAGCCACCTCTCAATAAGTCGTCTCCTTCCTCACCTAGCAACTGGTCATTATCTGTTCCGCCAAATAGGCGATCGCTGCCAGCGTGTCCGAAAATCAGATCGTGTCCTGGACCTCCGTAAAGCATATCATCGCCACCTTCAGAGGTGTAGTCATCATCTCCTCTAATCCAGTCATTACCTCTACCACCCCAGACAGAATCATCTCCCAATCTAGCTTCGATCCAATCGTCGCCATCAAAACCGTTGATACGGTCATCGTTATCCGTACCGTATAGTCCCTCGCCAAAATCTGTTCCTAAGATTAAAGGAGGGATATCATCTCCATGATGTCCGCCATGTTCGCCGTGTGCGCCAAGTTCTTCAGGGGCATAAATACCCACATCAGGATGAAGATTGGCAAAATTACCGTTTGGATTGATTGAATGAAACCATCCATGGATCATCCAAAACTTAGGACTAAAGATTTGGTCTGATTCTGGGAATATTTTAAAGTCAATATTCTCGAAGCGTGAAATAGTAGCTTCGATAGGAACCTCTTCTTCAAATCCATATACATTCTCAGGATTCAAGCTGCCGAGACCTGAAAACCAGGCATTTTCGTGAGTGTGCCAATCTTCTGCTGAAATACCATCAAAAGAAGTAGGCGGAAAATCATAGTTTGGATCGATTGTCGTAACGGCAGCAGGATTTTCCAATGCTACGGCAGTGTCGTAAGGAAAACGAATATAGAATACTCCTAAAAGATTTCCTTCTGTATCATAGTTTAAACCTATAGGAGTATTGAGATCCAAGTCTGGAGACTCGCCAATTTGCAAAGCTAAAGGAAAATTAAAATAATGGATGCCGTGTTCTTGAACTTCTTGAGTAAAAGGTAAATAACCATCGGCGATCGCCTGTTCTTGTCCTCCCGAACCATAATATTTCATCGTAGCTTGGGTTGCTTGGGCAATCTGTTGGTCGAGTAAAGGTACGTCTTCGTCCCAAGCATGAATCACTTCTTCTATGTCTTCGTGGTCGATCTCTCCATTCGCATTTAAATCGTAGAGGGGATGATATAAATCTTCTCCGACCACCGCTTCATAGCGGACAATAATATCTTTGAGGTCAATATTATCAACATTGCCATCGCCGTTAAAATCGGGGACGGTTAAAATAGATGTTGCCGAATCGTGCATCCCTTCGTGGTTTGTAGAAGAGGAATGAGACTCTTGTTCGTGTAGTGTACTCATGTCAATTCTCCTGAGTATTCGATATTGTGCAATTTCAATGGCGAACCCCCCCCATTGCATCTATCTAAACCAGGTCAGCATTCACCATTGTTGAATCTCGCGTTGCGTAGCATGCGATGCGAGCGCATCGCCAGTTATTCTGAAGCGATTGTCTTGAATGTCAAGTTCAATTTGTCATTTAGTGCGATCGCTTTAGGCTTTTCGCCATCTTGCTTGGATAGCTTTCAAGTAACTTTATAGTAATTTCTTGTGTGATAATTCTCAGACATAATATGACAGCTAAAAATGTGCTTGCCAGCGTTTCTAGCTAATGTCTATCAATACCAAATATTAGCTATTAAATTTTTTTTGTTTACCAAGTAATAAAACTAGCTTACTTTAATGGTTGAAAGTAATGTTTCTAATAAAACCATTGTCTTACCCCGCTTCGTAGCTTTTATTTTGATCCTATTAGATTAGTTTTCGATAGGTAAGGAGAAATATATATCTCTATTTTAATTATTAAAAATAGTATCAAACTAAAAGTTTAAATAAGTTAATTATTTTCGTGAGTATAAATTACCATTTATTTTTAATATAAATACACCAAACAAACGGTATAAAAAACAGTCTAGATTTATTATCAATACTAGTAATTGTTGTACCAGGCGATCGCAATTGACTCCTGACTCCTAACTCCTAACTCCTGATGTTATGCCCTTGTGGTACTTCTAACTCCTAACTCCTGACTCCTGACTACATGCGGCGAACCCGATCGCCTTTGTGACTTCAAAAAGCCTCACGGCTTCCTCAACTTGTTTGATTAGTCTGAAAGTGAGGTAAAACAAAATCTTATTAATTGGAGGCGATGCGATGTTATTTCGCCAACTATATGACAGCGAATCAAGTACTTATACTTACTTACTAGCTGACCTAGAACTTAAAGAAGCAATTTTAGTCGATCCCGTTTTAGAACAAGTAGAACGGGATTTAAAGCTACTTGAAGAATTAGGTTTAAATTTGCGTTATTGCCTGGAAACTCATATTCATGCCGATCATATTACGGGGACGGATAAACTACGGGAGTTAACTGGCTGTTGGGGTGTGGTACCCGATCGCGCTCATGCCAATTGTGCCGATCGCCAGATTCAAGATGAAGAAGATTTAGAATTAGGATCGATTATTATTGAGGCGATCGCTACCCCTGGTCATACCGACAGTCATATGGCTTATTTGGTTAATGGCGAAAGGGTGTTAACTGGAGATGCTTTGTTTATTCGCGGCTGTGGTCGTACCGATTTTCAGAGTGGAGATGCGGGAACGCTATACGATTCCGTAACCCAAAGATTGTTTGTTTTACCTGATACCACCATAGTTTATCCCGCTCATGACTATCGCGGATATACCGTTTCAACTATTGGTGAAGAAAAACAGTTTAATCCTCGCTTTGCAGGTAGAGATAGAGATGATTTTATTCAGTTTATGAATAGTCTCGATCTACCCAATCCGAAAAAAATGATGGAAGCAGTACCCGCTAACGAAAGATGCGGTCGTAAATTAGCGACGGTTAAGTAAAGATTATGGCTACCTGGATTACTGGACATTTGCTAGCTTTATTTATCGGTCTGAGTTTGGGACTGATTGGCGGTGGTGGCTCGATTTTGGCAGTGCCGATCTTAGTCTATGTCTTGGGTCTAGATGCCAAAGAAGCGATCGCTATGAGTCTGGCGATAGTCGGTATTGTTAGCTTAATCGCCGTAATTCCCCATGGTCAACTAGGTAACGTCAATCTCAGGACTGCGATCGCCTTTACTCCTCCTGCAATGTTAGGCGCGTTTATCGGGGCGCGTTTGGCAGCATTACCCTGGATTACCGACACTATTCAGCTAGTCTGTTTTGCCATAATAATGCTAATTGCCAGCTACTTTATGATTCACAAACCCAAAGATTCAAACTCCGAACTATTAACTCCGAACTCCGAACTAGAGCGAAGCGAATATCCTTGGTTAGTGATAACTTTAGAAGGATTGGGAGTAGGAATTATAACTGGCTTTGTTGGTGTCGGTGGAGGCTTTGCCATTATCCCCGCCCTAGTACTGCTGGGTAAAATACCGATGAAAGAGGCAATTGGAACATCCTTGCTAATTATTACTTTTAAGTCTTTTACGGGCTTTATTGGATATTTAAATCAGGTAGTAATCGACTGGAATTTGATGCTTACTTTTACCACCGTAGCAGTATTAGGCGTAATCTGGGGTGCGTATTTTTCGGGCAAAATTCAGGGAGCAAAATTACAGCAGGCTTTTGGCTATTTTTTAATTGCTGTAGCCATTTTCATTTTGATTAAACGATAGATATTGAAGTCAGAAGTCACAAAGGCGCATAGTTCCCCCATTCGAGGATAAACGCCGCATGTAGTCAGAAGCTAGGAGTCATAATGTCCTTTAGGACAATCAACAATCAACAATTAACAATCAACAATTAACCACTAACTACTAACCACTAACTACTAACGAATTATGACCACTACTAACAATCGACAACTCTACGAAATCAATGCTGTAACACTCAAAAAATGGCTATAACATCAAGAGGCATTATTAATTGACGTGAGAGAACCAGGTGAATTTTATGCCGAACACATTCGGGGTGCAAAATTGATGTCTTTATCTCGCTTCGATTCAACTGTAATTCCTCAAGATACAAATAAAAAAATTGTCTTGCAATGTCAATCTGGAACTCGTTCGGCTCAAGCTGCTCAAAAAATGTTCGATTTGGGATTTGGGGAAATATATCATCTACAGGGCGGATTGCCCACTTGGAAAGCTGCGGGATACCCTACCAAAGTCAATAAAAATGCACCGATTAGTATGTTTCGTCAGGTGCAGATTGTCGCTGGTTCGTTAGTCTTCGCAGGAACTATTTTAGGAGTTTTTGTTTCTCCTTGGTTTTTAATTCTTAGTGGCTTCGTCGGCTGTGGTTTGGTATTTGCAGGAGTTACTAATACCTGTGCGATGGCAATGCTGCTAGCAAAACTACCCTACAATCAAAAAGCCGTAAATACAGGAGATATGGTTTTGTAAATTAACTAAAAAGGAGCTTAGAAACATGAAAGTTGCATCAACCTCTTATGAATTAGCTACTGGTGATATTGAGGTAATGAGTAATCTTACTACTATCACCGCTAATGCAAATCGAATTTCCCGACTCGAAGCAGTTAAAGGTAAAGAAAGTCCTGCTAAAGTTTATCTAGACTTAAAAGTCAAACCACACCCAGAACATCTGCCTAGTGTTTTGGGAGAGACTGAAGAGGTAGATTTGGTAATGAGTCCAGATGATGCTTTGGAAATTGGCATCATGATGGTGGCTATGGGATTAGAAAATAAATCTCAATTAGAAGTAGACGAGGTGTTCAAACGGTTGTTCGAGCTTACCTGTGAATTACACAATAGTTAGAAACGCGATCGCCTTCTAGCATTTGGTAAAAAATTGAGATTTAAACTTGCAAACAACAATAAACTATCTTTTCCCTAGCTGATGAACAGTCCTAACGAGCAACAAGTAAATTTCACTGAAATCAAAAAAACTCCTGTTTTTCAAGTACATAATATCAGCAAGATTTATGAAATGGGAGAGGTTTCAGTTCCCGCACTCAAAGATGTCAGTCTCGATCTGTATCAGAGCGAACTGGTTGTTTTATTGGGGGCTTCGGGTAGTGGCAAATCTACTCTGCTTAATATTCTCGGTGGTTTAGATACTCCCACAGCAGGAGAAGTAATTTTTGACAACCGAGAACTTACTCAAGCAAGCGATCGCGCTTTAACTGACTTTAGAAGGGAATGTGTTGGCTTTGTGTTTCAGTTTTATAATCTAATTCCTAGTCTTACCGCCAGAGAAAACGTGGCTCTCGTCACCGAAATTGCCTCCCATCCCATGCGCCCAAGAGAAGCATTAGCTTTGGTAGGCTTGGACCATCGCCTCGATCATTTTCCCGCACAACTATCGGGGGGAGAACAACAAAGAGTAGCAATCGCTAGGGCGATCGCCAAACGCCCCCAGGTATTACTCTGTGACGAACCTACAGGGGCATTAGATTTTCAGACAGGTAAATTAGTATTGCAAGTATTAGAACGCATCAATCGAGATTTAGGCACGACGACGGCGGTAATTACTCACAATGCAGGTATTGCTGCTATGGCAGACCGAGTTATTACTATGCGAAGTGGGGAGATATTTGGAATTAAGTCTAACAAAACTAAAATATCTCCCGAAGATCTCGAATGGTAATTTGATTGGTTCGGAATTCGGAATTCGGAATTCGGAGTTTGGAGTTTAACTTAAAACTGTCTGGGATTGTTTTTGCATCAGATGTCTATAATCAGAATCTATCCAGCATTTGGGTAAAGCTTCCCCTGAAGGAAAAACAAGTTGGGACTTGAGAAACATTTCTGGATCTTGCATTTCTTGCCCAGCATGAAATCTACCCGAAACTTCCTTCTGAAAAGGATCATGTAGATTTTGCATATCTAAGATTTCTACCAACTCGCCATGAGTTTTTGATTTGAGAAACATAATGCCTCCCTGGTTAATAACCCTATTATCTTTAATCTTAACGCGGGCAATTAAAATGGAATATAACGGTGTGTAAAGATGGTAGTTAAAATGAACGCCCTCGATCGCAAGTTATTTAGAGACTTATGGCACGCTAGGGGACAGGCGATCGCGATCGCTTTGGTTATCGCCTGCGGTATTGCTAGCTTTGTGATGGCGCGGAGTGCCTATACTTCTCTGACTTTGACTCAGAACACTTACTATAATGAATATCATTTTGCCCAGGTTTTCGCCTCTCTCAAGCGTGCCCCAGAAGCTCTCAAAACCCAGATTGTCGACATCCCAGGAGTAGCCCAAGTTCAAACGCGCATTGTCGTCGATGTTACCCTCGACGTGCCAGATTTACCCGAGCCAGGTACGGCTAGATTGATTTCCATTCCCGAACAGCAAAGATCGACTCTGAATAATATTTTTATTCGTCAGGGAAGATATATCGAACCAGGAAGGGGCAATGAAGTATTAATTAGTGAAGCCTTCGCCAAAGCCAATAACTTAGGGTTGGGAGATAGTTTAGGGGTAATTATTAATGGACGCTGGGAACAGTTAAGGATCGTTGGTACGGCTCTTTCTCCTGAATACGTTTATGAAGTGCGAGGGGCGGGGGAATTATATCCCGATAATAAACGGTTTGGCATTATTTGGATGGGTCGAGATGCTTTGGGGAAAGCATACGATTTAGATGGAGCATTTAATGATGTTAGTCTCTCTTTGAGTCCTAATGCCAAAAAAATTGAGGTAATTACTCAATTAGATCGACTGCTGGAACGCTACGGTGGATTGGGTGCTTACGATCGCGAGGATCAATTTTCCCACCAGATTCTCTCTGACGAAATTAAAGGTTTAGAGATTATGGCAACAATGTTGCCCTCGATTTTCTTGGGAATTGCTACATTTCTGCTCAATGTGGTTCTCTCCCGTCTTGTTAGTACCCAGCGAGAGCAAATAGCAGTCTTGAAAGCCTTTGGTTACGATAATCTGACTATTGGTCTGCACTACCTGAAATTCGTCCTGATTATTGTTACAGGTGGCTCAATTGTAGGTATTCTAGGTGGTTTGTGGTTGGGTAGAGGACTGACGCAACTTTATACTCAGTTCTATAAATTCCCGCTACTGCGTTTCGATTTTAGCCCCAGAGTATTAGCCACTGCCGTTATTGTCAGTTATGCTGCTGCTGCGATCGGCGCATTTATGGCAGTAAATAAAGCAGTTACTCTACCACCCGCCCAAGGAATGCGCCCCGAACCTCCCCCACGGTTTAAACCAACAATTATTGAGAGGTTGGGTTTACAGCGTTTCTTTTCGCCTGCGGGTAGAATTATTCTTCGCAATTTAGAAAGAAAGCCAGTTCAAGCTGGTCTATCAATTCTCGGTGTTTCTCTAGCAGTAGCTATTTTAGTTTCGGGAAACTATATCTTAGATTCCGTAAACTATTTGATGGATTTTCAATTTCGTCAGGTACAGAGGGAAGATATGACCATTGTATTTAACGAACCTCGCCCAGCCCGTACTCGTTATGAAGTGGCTAACTTACCTGGGGTAATTAGTTCCGAACCATTTCGTCTAGTTCCCGCCCGCTTGCGCTTCGGGCATCGCACCTATCGCACGGCATTAACTGGTATTAATCCTCAAGGTGAATTTCGTCGCTTGATGGATAAAAATTCCGATCTGGTTAATTTGCCTAGCAATGGCGTGGTCTTGACAACCAAACTCGCTGAGATATTACATGTTAAGCCTGGAGAAACTTTAACAGCCGAAATATTAGAGGCAAATCGCCCAGTACGCCAGGTTAAGGTAATGGGATTGGTAGATGAACTTTTAGGAGTACAGGCTTATATCGATATTGATGCCATAAATCGATTGATGCGAGAAGGGAAAACAATTTCGGGAGCTTATATCTCCGTTGATGACCATCTTGCCAACGAACTTTATACCGAGTTAAAGCGCATTCCCGCTATTACTGGCATATCCACTCGCCAAGCAAGTTTAAATAGCTTTGAAGAAATTAGTGGCGAAAACCTGGAAATTATGACTACTTTCCTGGTCACTTTCGCCTGCATTATTACCATCAGCGTGGTTTACAATTCGGCTCGCATTGCCTTATCAGAAAGGAGCAGAGAGTTAGCAAGTCTGCGGATCATTGGTTTCACTAAAGGGGAAGTGGCTTTTATTCTGCTAGGAGAACAGGCAATTTTAATCTTATTAGCTATTCCCGTTGGTTATGCGATCGGTTATGGTTTATCGGGTTTAATGTCTTCGGCATATAATTCGGAACTCTATCGTCTGCCTTTAATAATTGATAACTCTACCTATGCCTTTACTTTTGTGTTAGTTGTTCTAGCTGCGATCGCTTCTGGTTTAATTATTCGTCGTCAAATCAATCATTTGGATTTGATTGCTGTCTTGAAGACTAGAGAATAAGCGTTAGGAGACAAAAGAATTAACAACTAAGATTAATATATTCCAATCGCAATTTGAATTGCTTCCAAAATTCTGCCAAAAGATTCCAATCTCCTGTATTTAGTTACGAATACCAAGTGAGCATAAATTCCTGTAACGCTATGTCTACCTCGTCTATATTGAGCCATTGTATCTACTTACGCAGCGCGTACGCGCAGATCGTCGTACCACAAGGGCATAACATCTTCGACGACTGGGACGCGAATGCGTCCGCATTGGGCATGTTAAAGTAGTTTTTTCTCGACCATTAATTATACCTAGCAAACCAAGTAGTGTAACTATAATTAAGGATACGACTGAAAGATACTTTGCTTCTTTTGTAGTGGAAGTTCCTCAAGAAATAGCAACACAAACTAATAATAGTTGTGGGATAGATTTAGGTTTAACTCACTTCGCTATTCTGAGTACGGGAGAAAAAATAGAAAACCCACGCTGGCACAAAAAGATGCTGCGAAAAATCAAGAAGGCTAACCGCGCCTTTGCAAAAGCCAAAAAAGATTCCCAGAGGAGAAAAAAACGTAAGTTAAGACTGGCGAAACTACACGCCAAAGTCAAAGACCAAAGAACAGATTTTTTGCACAAGTTAACTACTCGATTGGTGGCTGAAAACCAAAGTCTGGCAATTGAAGATTTAAACGTAGCTGGTTTGGTGAAAAACAAAAAGCTATCTCGTGCTATATCTGATGCGGGGTGGGCAAAATTCAAAACAATGCTAGCTGCTAAATGCGACAAGTACGGTAGGAATTTAACTATCGTCGATCGTTGGTATCCAAGCTCTCAGATCTGCTCCTGCTGTGGCAAATCTGGAGGCAAGAAAGAGTTGAATGTTCGCAAGTGGACGTGCTTGTACTGCAACACTACCCACGACAGGGATTTTAACGCAGCAGAAAACTTGAAACGATGGACGGGTGGGCAATCCGACCAGGATAAAAAAGAACGAGGAGTAAGTGTTAGTCTGGTAGTGCCAGCAGTTTGCGATGAGTCGTTAACCACCCCTATACAATTAATTTTGTTCTAGGGAATCTCCACGCCTTTAGGCTGGGGAGTGGGTCAAAGTTAGGATAATATTAATTTGGTTGAAGCATACTTTGGACTGCTAATCATTTTCAAATAGCGATCGCACTTTTCAGGGATTAACTTCAACCTCTTCGTCTTCGTTTTCTTAATTCTTTCTGTCGATCAACACCAGCAGCAATTTGTTCGCGATTTTGCTTGTCTTCTAGTTGAGGATCAATCTTGCTTTTGCGATCGCTTTTACTCAATACAGTGCAATGTTCGGCTAAAGATGCCACAGTGGGATAGCGAAATAGATCTACTAAAGATATATCGATCGCCAATTTCTCTTTCAATTGACTGTGTACTCGAATCATTAATAAAGACTGTCCGCCCAAGTCAAAGAAATTATCCCTCAAACCAACTTTGTCGACTTCTAAGACATTCTGCCAAATCTGGGCAATCGCCCTTTCTACTTCTGTCTGGGGTTGTTGGTAAGCAGTTTCAACAGTCTGGCGAATTGTATCTATCTTGCTTAAAGCAACTCGATCTATTTTCCCATTGGGAGTTAAAGGCAATTCTTTTAAGATCGTATAACTACTGGGAATCATATAAGCAGGTAACTTATCGGCTAAGAAGCTTTGGATCTTTTCTGAAGCAAAATTTCGATCTCCCCTAGCCCCTCTTACATAAGGGGGAGTATTTACGAGAAGATAGGTAATTAAGCGATCGCTTTGAGCTAAAACTACTGCGGTTTGAATGTCGGGATGTTGGTTTAAGGCTGTTTCGATCTCTCCCAATTCAATCCGAAAACCCCTCAGTTTTATTTGATTGTCGATTCGACCTAAATATTCAATTTCTCCATTTGGTAGTTGTCTGACAAGATCTCCTGTTTTATAAAGTAACGGGTAACAGATAACAGGTAACAGGTTTCTTTTACTTCTGACTACATGCGGCGCTTGCCCTCGAATGGGGGAACCGAATCGCCTTTGTGACTCCTGATATGCGGAGCGGTATCCTTTAGGACTCTTGACTTCATAAAAACTCCTGACTCCATTCGGAATAAACCTCTCCGCAGTTAAATCCCCCCGATGCAAATAACCTCTGGCTAATCCCGCACCGCCGATGTATAGCTCTCCTGCTATGCCTTGGGGCACAAGATTTAATTGAGGATCGAGGATATAAAACTGGGTGTTGGCTATGGGCTTACCGAGGTAGACTTTCTCAATATTTCCATCTTGGGGTAATTGATATATGGAAGACCAAATAGTTGTTTCTGTTGGACCATACATATTCCAAACTTCTTGACCCTTATCAACCAATTGTCGAGCGAGTTGTGGTTCTAAGGCTTCTCCCCCACAGAGTATTTTTAGGTCTTGTTTGCCTTGCCAATTATCGGCTAACAGCATTTTCCAAGTTATGGGAGTAGCTTGCATCATGGTAATGCGATCGCGCTCAATTCTCTCTATTAAACTGCGATCTGAATTGATAATATCCCTCGGTGCAATAACTACCGTGCCACCTACGAGCAAGGGTAAATATAACTCTAATGCTGCAATATCAAAGGAAATAGTAGTAATAGCTAATAAGCGGTCTGATTCGGTGATTCCTGGTTTTTCTTTCATAGAATCGAGGAAATTAACTAAGCTACGATGCTCTATTGCTACACCTTTGGGCTTTCCAGTCGAACCTGAAGTATAAATTACATAGGCTAAATCTTGAGGAGAAATTGCAATGTCTAGATTGCTTTTATCCTGTTTTTCAATTGTTTCTTTTTCTGCTATCAGATTAATTATCGATAATTCTCGGTCTATATCAAAAGTCTGGCGATCAAGATCTTGTTTAGTAATCAGGAGGTCGATTCCCGCATTATTAATAATATAGTTAATCCGTTCTTGAGGATAACTTGGATCTAGAGGAATATAAGTCGCACCAGCTTTCATCACCGCCAGCAATGCAACTAATAAATCTCGATCTCTTTCTAAATAAATTCCTACTTGGGCGAATGGCCATTCGCCCCTACCAATCCCTTGCGATCGCACATAACGAGCCAATTGATTAGCTCGCTCGTTCAACTCAGAATAGGTAAAAGTCCCATCATCAGCAATTAAAGCAATCTTTTCCCCCGCTTTTTCCTTTACAATGGCTTCAAACAATTGATGAAAACAAGATTGAGGAAAATCTTTAATTGACGAATCATTTATGGTCAATAACTGTTCCTTCTCTAAAGTAGTCAGCATCGGAACTTGACCTACTTTTTGTTCGGGATTACTGATAATGCTCTCTAAAATAGTCTTGAGATGTTCGAGGATATTAGTTATTGTTCTGTCGTCAAAAGAGCGATCGCCATATAGTATCTTCAGAGCAAGCTGAGAATCTAAAGCTGCATATAAAGTTAAGGGATAGTTAGTCTGTTCGCTAGTTTGAATGTTCCGAATATCCAATACATCTAGAGATTGTTTTAAACTAGATTCAACGGGGTAGTTTTCAAAGACGACAATACTTTCAAACAGCGGCGTATCTTTAGCAAGTTCGCTGACTCGATGAATATCTAGCAAGGATGTATGTTCGTGTTCCTGTCTGGCTAACTGTTTGATTTGAAGTTCTTTTAGCCAATCAATTAATGACTGCTGAGGGTCGATTGCTGCTCTTACAGGTAAAGTATTAATAAACAGCCCTACCATAGCTTGAGCGTTGTTTAAAGATGGCGGACGACCAGAACTTGTTGCACCAAATACTAAATCGCGATCGCCACTGTAGCGGTGCAGTAAAATCGCCCAAGCTGCTTGAATTAGTATATTAACAGTCAGTTGATATTCTCTCGCCAGGAATTCAATTTTATAAGTAGTTTCAGCCGATAATTTTAGTTCCTTCTGAAGATAACTAGCATCAGCATTATCAAACCTCTGCTTTTTAATTTCTGACTCCTGATTCCTGACTTCTGACTCTAAAAAGCCTTCTGCCTTCTGACTTCGTCCTAAACAAGTAAAACTATAAAATCCTTTTAATTCTTCTTGCCAAAACTTACGTGCTTTTGTTGTGTCCTGCTGTTTTAACCAAGCAATATAGTTTTTGTAGGGAATTGCTGAAGTAGTAGAGATATTCAAGCCTTGAAACAGACTCTGATAATATCCCAATAATTCTTTAAGGAGTAAAGGTACAGACCAACCATCTAATAGTAAATGGTGATAAGTCCAAACAAATTTATATACTTGCGATCGCATTTTTATCAAGTCCAATCTCATTAAAGGAGCTTTATTGAGATTAAATCCAGTCTGCTTTAATTCTTTCTGAAAAGTAGCTAATTTTTCTGGCTGTTTTAAAGGTGATATCTGTTGCCAGTCATGTTCTGTAAGGGAGATTTTGGCTGTTGTACCGACAACTTGTAGGGGTTGTTCCAGATTATCCCAAACGAAAGCAGTGCGGAGAATAGAATGCTTGTCTACTAATTTCTGCCAAGCTTCAGCAAAAGCAGTTAGATTGAAATAACCGTGTAATTCAAAAGAAGTCTGAATTATGTAAGCTCCCGAATTTGGCTCTAGCAAGCTGTGAAATAACATTCCTTGCTGCATGGGAGATAGGGGGTAAATATCTTGAATCTTTTTTTGAGCCATTTCTGAAACTTTTTGGCAATCAATTGCAATATATTATCGTTAAGTTTATACTAAAACGGCAAAAAGACGGCAAAAAGAAGTTCACAAGCTCTCGAAATATCTTGAAAGCCAGAATCAATAACAGGTCGAGCTATTACTATAAATACATTTTATGCAATGCTCGATTTATTAAAGTTAGTGACATGCGGGTCTGCAGTTTCCAGTCATAGTCTGAAATCAGGGCGTAATTGTGCTGTGGACAACATGATTAAGTTTTGAAGAAAGTAATTGTCAAAAACAAAATTTGAATTAATTTTAGGCAAAATGATACCCAACGACCAGAGTTTCAATAGCTACCAAATAATTGATATCGAACGCGTTCACTGTTGGTCTGCACACCGTCGTTTTCAAGACTTATCAATTCAATCTTCTTTATCAACGGGTGAGCCTTTAAAGGTCGAAATAAGCGATCCGCAAACGGCAGTTCAAGTGTGGAGTGTAATCAAACAAATTACCGAAACTCGTTCTGAATTAATTGGGTGGTTGGAAGACTGCTGGCAAATACCAGTTAAGAAATAATCGATCACACACTACTTTTTATAGTCATCCCGCCCTCGACAATAGCGCAGGGCGAGGTACCGCCCAAGTCGCGCCCTAAAGGATACACCTGCGGATAACGCTGAAGCGACGCTTGGAAGCTCTGCTTCCTGCTCGTGGGGAACCCCTCAACCGCTTTGCGAGACAGTCCATTGGCGGGGTTCCCCCGCTTGAAGGAACTGTCGAGGGTGCCTCGCAAATAGAAACCAGCCCGTTAATATGTACTATTATTTATTTCCCAATCCCCCGAGCGAATAAATTAAAATCGTAGGTCAATTAATTAGAACACCTATAATTTTCTTGGCTAACTTCCTGATGTTCGGCTGAGTCCAATCCTTGTTGCAATACGGCTAATACTTGCTGCATCTCTCCAGACAGTAACGCCTCAACAGCCAACCACAACCCAGGAAATGTTACCGAACGAATTATTTTGTTATCATCAGCTTCGAGTTTGATGTATTCTCCCGCTTCGAGATAAAACCAATCAAATTCATTGTCATATACTCGCCAAACTAAATACTTTTTTATGCTATTGCGGATGCCATTTAACGATTTTATCATTTTGGCAATATCTGAAAGTCAAACGAAAAAATTAGGTTGTAATGTAATAAACTAATTGACCTATCAAAAGTAAATCGATCGTGTCTTAGATTATTTTGGCGATCGCTATGTAATTAATTTTGCATAGGTACTTATATGAAATCAAAGATCAAGAATTGATTATCACAGTTATCGATATTGGGCATAGAAGAGATATTTATCGATAATTAATAAAGAATATGGCGATCGCAATACCTAATATTTAGGCGATCAATGTTTTAAACAATAAAAATGTTTTTATACCATTTCTCCTTTAATTCTCTTGCGAACTATATTCGTAAAAAGGCTCACTATCTAATTTGGTAAAAGCCGTTAATTCTTCGTCATAGGTATAATCTTCTATCGCTTCAGTCGCAGCGATCGCCCATTGTTGTTGAACTTTGTCTGAGTCTAAAGTATCTCGATCCTTCTGCGTCAAACGCAGTGCTTCTTGCGCTATTTTTAGTAAGTCGCTGTTAGAAAGCTGTGGTAATGTTTTTAAAATTTCATTGGTATTCATTGTTGTGTCATTTTGCGATCAATCTAGTCTACTTTCTATAAAGGTAATTTTACCCAATCAACTGCGGTTAACAACTTTTAGAAGATTACAAACAGGCGATCGCATTACTTAAGTTGTGGAAAAATAAAGCGATCGCAATATCTACTCTTTGGGCGATCGCATTCTCTCAATCTCATAATACGAATCCATTCTATAAAACTCGATCAAATATACTTTTGTAAATGCTTGTTATACTCAAATTACAAATTTTCTACCATACAATTACTGCAAAAAGATGACATTATGCTGGATAAGCTAGATTTAGTTGTAGAGATTGAAGAATTGTTAGAAGAATGTGGTTATTATCCATTTGGTGACGACTACTGTGATAATAAATATCCTTACGAACTAATTACTTCACCTTCTATTAATAACGGCAAATTTACGATAGAGAACTTTTTATTGTGGCAAAATTTTATTGAATCAATATCCTGGGATGAGTTTGTATCTGATGTTGAATTAGCAATTATAAATTGTGAGGATGATTATCCTGATATAGCTGAACAATACCAAAAGTTCCTTGATTTTATACAAGAAAAATTCAATTATATACAAATTTATAAAGTTAAGTTAGAAGAAATAAACGAAGGAGAAAATCAATTTGAAGAAGCTCATATATATTGCATAATTGGAGCAATAGGAAACCTTTGGTTAGGTCTGACACCTAGACTAGATAACGAATGGTATTATGGAAACACTCAATCAAGCAATACAAATTTAACTCCAGAGATTAAAAAAGTAATAAATACACTAAAATCAGATTACCAAGAATCTCTTCTATTGCTGAGTATGGCAGTAGATGACTGCTTAACAAATTGCAAAACTGAAGTAGTATATAGTAGGCATTTAATTATTGAAAAGCTTTTAGATTCTGCATGTTATTGCTGGAGTAAGAATTATATTGCAAATTCTAAATATAAAATTGGTGGAAAGATAGATAAATTATTACGAGATAATTTGTCAGAAGTCAAAAAACACTATGTCTGGGGTGTTGATGGTTGGTTTATTTATATTGGCGGGATAGCAGAAGATGGTGATTGGATAGGTTTATATACTAGGGAGGAGTATTATTATTGAATAATGCTGAAAGCGTAGAATTATTTCGATATCCAGTCGGTAGCTTTCACCCCTCATCCCGAAGCCATAAGGGAAAAATTCAGTAAGATAATATCTAGCATTACCTTACACATATCCTTATGTCGCATTTTTATTTTGACGCTGAAGAAAAGACTAGATCTTTTGAACTACCTGGGGCAAGACCGCACTACAACCCCGATCGCCCTGGACAGGTTGACCATATATTATTAGATTTAGTATTGGATATCCCTAACCAAAGTTTCAAGGGGACTTGTACCACTATTATTACTCCCGTGAGGGCTGGGATTAAGCAGCTAACGATGGATGCGGTGGATTTGGAGATCGAGTCGGTATTGGTAGATAGGATATCTCAGGAGTTTGATTATGATGGGGAACAGATTCAGATTTATTTGCAGCAGTCTACTACTGAAGCAAAAATAAAGGTAGAAATTGCTTATGCGGTAGATAATCCCCAACGGGGTTTGTATTTTATTGCCCCCGACGAACATTATCCCAATAAGCCAACGCAAGTATGGACGCAGGGAGAAGATGAAGATTCGCGGTTTTGGTTTCCCTGTTTTGACTATCCTGGGCAGTTGGCGACATCAGAAATTAAGGTGCAAGTGCCAAGTAACATGATGGCGATTTCTAACGGCGAGTTGGTTAGTAAAACCGAGAAGGATGGGGATGTTATATATCATTGGCATCAACAGCAGGTACATCCTACTTACCTGATGACTTTGGCAGTGGGAGATTTTGCCGAGATTAAGGACGAATGGCAGGGTATTCCCGTTAACTACTACGTTGAGAAGGGGAGGGAAGCCGATGGGAAGCGCAGCATGGATAAGACTCCCCGCATGGTGGAGTTTTTGTCTGAGAAATACGGCTATAAATATCCCTATCCCAAATACGCCCAAGTTTGCGTTGATGACTTTATCTTTGGGGGGATGGAAAATACTTCTACTACTCTACTAACGGATCGCTGTTTGCTGGATGAAAGGGCAGCTATTGATAATATGCGGACGGAAAGTTTAGTCTTGCATGAGTTGGCACACCAATGGTTTGGGGATTTGGTGGTAATCAAACATTGGTCTCACGCCTGGATCAAAGAGGGGATGGCTTCCTATGCCGAGGTGTTTTGGACGGAGGAGGAATATGGTAAGGATGATGCGGATTATTATTTGTTGAATGAAGCCCGCACCTATATTTCTGAGGATAGCACTCGTTATCGTCGTCCCATAGTAACCAATGTCTACCGAGAAGCGATCGAACTTTACGATCGCCATTTATATGAAAAGGGTGCTTGTGTCTATCACATGATTCGTGCCATCTTGGGTGATGAGTTATTTGATAAAGCAATTCAGACTTTTGTTAACGATAATGCTCATAAGACAGTAGAGACAGTAGATTTATTACGGGCGATCGATAAAGCGACTGGCTTTAATTTGGGCTTTTTATTCGATCAGTATGTCTTTCGTGGCGGACATCCCGACTATAAGGTGGCGTATTCCTGGGATGGGGATAGTAAGTTGGCAAAACTCACTGTTACGCAAAAGCAAGCTAAAGATAAACCCAAGGAATTATTCGATCTCAAGATTCCCGTTGGCTTTGGTTATCTCAATAAGAAATCTCCTCAACCCGAATATAAAACCTTTACTCTTCGTATTCATCAGCAAGAACAAAGTTTTTATTTTCCCTTAGAGAAAAAACCCGACTTTATTAGCTTCGATGTTAACAATAACTTCCTCAAAACCGTATCCCTACAATACCCTGTAAGAGAATTGAAAAAGCAACTGCAATTCGATCCAGATTCTACTTCTAGAATTTATGCTGCTGCTGCGTTGAGTAAAAAAGGCGGTTTGGAAGTAGTTAAAGCTTTGGCTAAATCTTTAACAGAAGATCCTTTCTGGGGTGTGCGGGTAGAAGTAGCTAAAAAACTAGGCAAGATCAAACTCAATCAGGCTGCAAAGGCATTGGAAACGGGATTAAAAGACGAAGATGCAAGGGTGCGTCGGGCAGTAATTACTGCTTTGAGTAACTTTAAACATCCTGCTGTATACGGCAAAATTGCTGACTGTTTAAAACAAGGAGATGCAAGTTACTATACCGAGGCTGCTGCTGCGCGGAGTATTGGCGGAATGGTATCGGGTAATCTCAAAACCAAACAAAGTGAAGCAATTAATTTACTAAAAACTACCCTCGAAACCAAACAGGGTTGGAATGAAGTGGTACGCGGTGGCGCGATCGCAGGATTGAGTAAAATGAAAACATCTGGGGATGCTGCGGATCTAATTCTCGAATATACCAAGCCAGGCATTCCTCAAGCCCTAAGATTAACTGCCATACGCTGTTTGGGTACTATTTCTACTGGTCAAACTCCTGAAAAGCTAGGGGAAATTTTAGAACAATTAGAAGCCATCTCTGGAGAATCTTTCTTCTTAACTCAAGTAGCTGTAGTGGGGGCATTATCTCAAATGCAAACGGCATCTGCTATTACTATCTTAAACGAACTTGCAGCACAAACTCCCGATGGTAGGGTGCGTCGTCGGGCGGAAGAAGCAGTAAGTAAGGTAGAGAAAAATTTGGGTGCGGATAAAGCGGTTAAGGAGTTGCGTCAGGAAATTGATAAGTTGAAGGAGACTAATCAGGATTTGGTTAGTCGGTTGGCAAAACTTGAAGCAATTGATAATTGACAATGGACAATGGATAATTAGTTTATGGGTTGGGTTAGGCGTTTGTTTTAGCCCAACCTTTTTTCTTGCGAAGACGCAGAGGCGCAAAGGTTTTTAAGAGCGATCGCTTTTTTTGGTAAACCTACAATCAAATGCTGTATTATTATTTGTTAGTAAAACAATACACATTAAATTTATCGGAATAAAACATGGAAATAATTTTATTTGCTGCTACAGGTGCAGTAGCAGGTGCGGCAGTAGCAGAAACAATAGGCGGTATGGGTTTGGCGGTAGCAGGTACAGCGATCGCAATTGAAGCTGCACCCGTTATAGTTACAGGTGCAGTTATAGGAATGGCAGCTTACGGTGTTAAATCTGCTTTATTCGATTGGTAAATGAGTAAAAAACCTAATCCCCTACAAAAGTTTGTCAGGGGAATAATTAAAGAATCTATTGAAGAAGCAAATAGTTATAAAAATAAAGGCTACCGTAAGCCAAAAAATAGTAAGAAGAAAAGTAAATCCGCAACAAACAAAAAACGAAGCAGGTATATTTCTAGTACTGTAAGATATGCTGTTTTACATAGAGATAATTATCGCTGTGTTGCTTGTGAAGTGACAGCAAAAGAAGCTAAATTACAAATAGATCATATCATTCCATTTTCAAAAGGCGGAAGTAATGATATGGATAATCTACAAACTCTTTGTATTAGCTGTAATAGAGGAAAAAGTAACCTGATTTTTTAATTTTGTATGGCGATAGCATTATTCGTGATGTATGGCGATCTCTAAAATAGCCCAAATCATATAAAAAAGCAGAATGTATAATTACACATTCTGCTTTGTTTCATGCTATTTAAAAGTCAAATAATTTTAAAATTTGCTATTTAATTTCGGCTAAAGTATAGATATTAAAAAACATGGCTCAATACATTCCAGGCTCTTTTGGGTTTCTTTATAACTTTAGTTACAGTACTACCACCATCAAGAATACCAACAGCAGAACAGTAGGGTAATATTGTAGCAGCAGGAGGAAATACGGTTGTCGAGGCAACACTTCCAACAATACAAATTGCTGTTCCTCCAATAGTAACTACTTCAATAATGTCTTCTACTGTTTCCATAGTATTCCCTAAAGTTTCAGCAGCAGCCCCTATATTGTTCAATAGCTCTTTTGTATTGTATATGTTTAAAGCTTGGCTGTTATTATTGAAATTTGAAAAAATACTTTCTGCTCTTACTGGACTTACAAGCAAGAAAAAACTAGCAATAAAAGCAGTAATAACTACAGCGAACTTGCGAAACATATTTTTATAGGCTCCTTCTGTATATTTTAAATGTTTATGTCATACGATATATTTTATTCATGCATAAATTTTAAAGACACGATCTATGTCACAAGCAAACAAAGAATAAGATTTTTAAGTCAGAGTTTTTTTAATAGTGATCGCATTCAAAGTAACCCTCTCGCAGAGACGCAAAGACGCAAAGGTTTTAAAGGTTGAATATCTGGTAGGGCGATTCACGCTACATGTAAAATAGGACGTTTGCCTAAAGCAAGCAAAGATCGCTCTAGTGTCTCCAGCTTAGTATTGTGACTAGGATCTAGTATTCTTCTTACTTCTTTTTCATCGACATCTAGAATCCTGGCTAGTTGAGTTTGATTAGTATTTTTCTCCTGCATTGCTAACCAAATTGAAGCTTTTAAAGAAGTCTGCAACGGTGTGGTCACTATATGGATATAATCTCTTCTTTCTGATTCGGAAGGAACGGGAATTTCTAAACGACTAATGATTCTATTGGCGATCGCCTCTTCCAAACAATCAACAGCCTCAGTAAGAGCATCTTCGATAGTTTCTCCTTGAGTAATAGCTTCTGGTAAGTCGGTAAAGGTAACTGTAAAGTCACCGTCCACTTCATCTATGGTTAAGTTAGCGGGAAAAGAAAAGCGACTTTCAATTGGATTATCTTTTAAATTCATCTTCTTTAATCTTTAACTGTTTTAGCATTGCCTTGTAAGTACCTGTTTTTAGTTCGTCTTTTGGATTTCTGACTACAGTGAAGTATTCTCCGTAATAAAGCGTAATATGACTACTTTTGCCACGAGTTTTATTTACGGAAACTTCTAAACCTTTAGCTTTGGCAAGCTGTTTAACTCTTTTAATAAATTCCTTACCCGTCACAATCCATGATAGGACATATATGTCCGATTACCATTTTAGTCCGCATACTTCTAGTTTGCTTTGACTAATTTTTATTCAATCGCTTCTTTAGATTAACTCTCGCAGAGATGCAGAGGTTTTTAAGGTTCAATGTTTAAGATGCTAGTTCGCCGTCGCCCAGAAAGCTCTGAAATACTTCTGGCTTAATATGAACTCTGATTTGCAAAGTTGCTTCTGCTGCCAAAAGTTGCCACTTTTCGCGAGGAGCTATACCGCTACCATATAGTTCATATTGTCCTGAAGGAATTGAAGTTGATGTGGATTTTCCAATCGGAAATACATATTTCTAGAGAATTAATTCTCGATCGCGCGGTTGGGTTATATTCAACAGTAGATTATTTTACGTCTTAAAGAAATGGCTGACGAACGCAAAAATCCTCCCAAAGCCGATATTTTAGCGATCGACGATACCCCAGAAAATCTAGCCTTGCTGTCTCAAATGTTAACGGAGAAGGGATACAAGGTACGTAGCGTCACTAAAGGTTCGACGGCGATCAGAGGGGCAAAGGCAGCACCGCCAGACTTGATTTTGTTGGATGTAAAAATGCCCGAAATGAATGGCTATGAGGTTTGTCAGCAGCTTAAGGCAGAGGATCGCACCAAAGATATTCCCATAATTTTTATTAGTGCCTTGGGGGATGTGTTTGACAAGGTTAAAGCCTTTCAGGTAGGAGGAGTAGACTACATTACCAAACCGTTTCAGGTAGAGGAAGTCTTAGCAAGATTGGATACACACCTGACGATCCGCAATTTGCAAATCGAGCTAAAGACGCAAAACAACCAATTACAGCAGGAAATAGCACAAAAAGCCGCAGCCGAAGATAAGTTTGCTAAAGCTTTTCGCGCCTGTCCCAATCCAATTGTTATTACCGCTTGCAACACGGGGCAAATCCTGGAAGTAAACGATAGTTTTTTAAAAATGAGCGGTTACGATAGCGCAGAAGTAATTAATCACAACATCGATCGCCTTTATTCTCCTTCCGCTTCAGAAATCTACTATCGGGCATTAGCTAAAACTCAACAACAAGGCTATGTGCGCAATCTAGAATTTAATTTCTCGACTAAATTAAAACAAATCAAAACCGTTCTACTGTCGATGGAAATTATCGAATTGGGGGAGACAAAATGTACCCTACAAATATTGAATGATATTACCGAACGCAAACGCCTGGAAAATGAATTTATTTCTTTAGTCAGTCACGAATTACGCACCCCGATGACATCGACTATCGGTGCATTAGATTTACTCAATTCGGGAAAATTAGGTACTCTAAGCGATCGCGGTAAGCAAATTCTTCAGGTAGCTATTCGCAACAGCGAACGCTTAATTCGTTTGGTTAACGATATCCTCGATCTCGAACGAATGAAGTCGGGCAAAATTGCGATCGACCCCGTAGACTGTAATTTTTATCCTCTGTTGGTTCAAGCTACAGAAACTATGCAGGCAATGGCAACTAAAGCAGAAGTAAAGCTGATTTTAGAACCCTGCGAAAATATTTCCCAGGTAATTTTAAATTTAGATAGCGATCGCATTTTACAAACTCTGACTAATCTAATCAGTAATGCGATTAAATTTACCCAACCAGGAGGAACAGTTAAGTTAACCACTACCGTTCAAGATAATTACTGTCGCGTTGTCGTTCGAGACACGGGTAGGGGTATTCCTAGCGATAAACTAGAGTCTATTTTTGAACGTTTTCAACAAGTAGATGCATCGGACTCTCGCAGTAAAGGCGGGACAGGTTTGGGACTGGCGATATGTCGGCACATCGTCCAGCGACACCAGGGTAAAATTTGGGTAGAAAGTGAGTTGGGTAAAGGCAGTGCGTTTTATATTCAATTACCTCTTATCATTGAGCATTGAACATTGCGAGACAAAACCGTTGCGGGGGTCAGATGCGGCACAGCCCTGAAAGGGCAGATCGTCTACGACTGGGCGCGTTAGCGCCGTGCCTTTCTCCCGTTGTCCTAAAGGATACACCTTCGGATAAGGTTATTGTCGAGGGTTAGCATTCACGAATGTTCTCCAGTTCTTCTCGATCGCACTGTAAGTTAAATCGACACAATTAATTATTTATCGACCAAACCATGAGTAAAAGCATTCTGATTATTGACGACGAAGAAGATGTAAAAGAAATTGCTCAAATGGGTTTAGAGATGGCGGCAAATTGGAACGTAATCGCTGCTGGTAGCGGTAGGGAAGGTATGGAATTAGCCGAACTCAAACAGCCAGAAGTAATTCTCTTAGATTTGATGATGCCAGAGTGGGATGGCAAAGAAACCCTCAAGCAACTTAAAGCCAATAAAAAGACTAGTAATATTCCCGTGATTTTGATGACTGCCAAAACTCAATCGGCGATCGCATCAGAACTTAAGAACTTGGATCTAATTGGAATAATTACTAAACCATTTCGTCCTTTAGAATTACCAACACAAATAACTAATCTTCTCGATTCAGCAGCCTAGAAAAGTTATGCTCAGATAAGGATAAAGAATCCCCCAAATCCGTTACGTTGAATTTGGGGGAGTGTCAAAAGCTTAGATTCAGATATTATTCGTTCATTGTCTTAGACAAAGGTAAAGTCAATCGAGACAATCACATCGGTTGTATTTTCAGTATGGGCGATTAAATCTCCTTGGTAATAGATATCAGTACCGTGGTTATAGGTGGAAGTAGTATAGTCATCGGCTGTACCATGAGCAACAATTGTGTCTCCCTCTGCCCAGTTAAAATCTGAAATAAGGGCATAGTCAGCATAACCACTATCTTGATAGTAAGCTTGAACGCTACCACCGATGACAAAAGTGTCTGCTCCTTCGCCACCAGTCAGTACGTCGTATTCTCCCGAACCCCAGTAATCAGAATCAGTTCCTACTAGATAGTCGTCTCCTGCACCACCAGTTAGAATATCGTTGCCACCACTACCACTCATAGTGTCGTTATATTCTGTACCAGTGAGGGTATTGTGTCCCGCATCGCCAGAGATTACCTGTCCGTTGGTGCTTCCTCCACCAGTAGTTTCTTCCGATTCGGCAGACGCTGCTAAGCTATAGTCGATCCGACCATCTTCGCCACCATTATAGTAGTTGACGTTAGCGAAATAAGTTCCTGCTGCAGCATCTTCGTAGCGAATAAAATCATCGGCATCGCCAACGTTATAAGAACCCTGAATCAGTTCGTCGTCTGCATCTAGGATATAGTTGGCATTGGTATCGCGGAATAATTGTAAATCGGCATCATCTCCCGCACTCAAGTTGTACAAGGAAACGTCCAAGTCCCCTGCTTCTTCTAGGGTTAATTCGTAGGCATCGTTTTCGTAAACACCTTGTTGTAAGTAAAGACTAGTTTCTGTAGGAGTACGACCGATAGTACCCAAGTATAGATTGCTTTGATATTCAAAACGATTGTTGTTGTTAACTGAGTTTTCTATAGTGATAGAAAAGTCGTAGTTAATATAGTTATCTGCTCCGCCGCTGTAATAGTCTACGCGGGCAAAATATGTCCCAGCAGCAGCACCATCATAATCGATAACATCCTGCGAACCTGCAAGAGCATAGGAACCTGTCAACAGTTCATCATTGGCATCCAAGACACCATCATCATTACTATCGTAATACAGTATTAAGTCAGCATCATCGTCTGCTTCAAGGCTGGAAAGAGTAAGATCGAAGTTGCTAGTTTCGCTGACGTTGAACTCGTAAATATCGTTCTCAAATATTCCTGCCGACAAAAAGGTACTTCTCTCTACTGTAGTACGGTCAATGTTACCCAAGTCATAATTGTATTGATAGGGGAAAAGATCCTCTGAAGTAGGTTCTTCAGATACCATATCTAAGTCGTAGCTAATAGTTTGATCGTCGCCACCATCATAGTAGTAGACGCGGGTGAAATAGTTGCCTGCAGGGGCATCTTCATAACGAATTGAATCGTCTGCATCTCCTGAGTTAACCGATCCTTGGACAAATTCATCGCTAGCATCCAAATGACCATTGTTGTTACTATCTCGATACAGTGCTAAATCGGCATCGTCTCCCGCACTCAGGTTGTTGAGAGAGATATCCAAATCGCCAACTTCACCCAGATTAAAGCTATAGACATCGTTTTCATAGACTCCTGCAATTAGAGAAGTACTGTTTTCATAAGGAGTGCGTCCTACCGTACCCACATCAAAAGTATATTGATTGACAAATCTGTCTTCTGTTGCGTCAGATTCTTCAGTATATAAAGATAAATCGTAGTTAATATAGTTATCATCGCCGCCATTGTAATAGCTGACGCGAGCGAAATAAGTAGTATCTTCGGCTGCTTGTTCCAATTCGATTGTATCTACAGTGTCAGAACCTAAATAAGAACCTTGAACCAATTCATCTCCTGCATCGAGAACGCCATCATGGTTGCTATCACGATATAGTTCTAAGTCGGCATCGTCTCCAGGGCTGGAAGTTAGAGAAATATTTAAGTCGCCAGCTTCTTCTACTTCAAATTGGTACACATCATTTTCATACAATCCTTGCTCCAAATATAGACTGGTATTGGTGGGAGTTCTACCGACTGAACCAAGATTAGAATTCCATTGATTTTGAAATAAATCCATTGCTTTTCCTCTATGCTCGTATTTTGTGTGTTTCGTATCCTACAAACTCATACGCTTGTAATGAATGGTTCATGCACAATTGAGCATAAATGCTTAGGTGTTTGTTGGGGAGTTTTGGCAGCCTGAAATAGTTTTGAAACTGCTTAAATGCTGAAAATTGCAATCTGATAGCGATCGCTTTAAAGTCCAGCGTTAGTTGGTTTGGGATAGAGCTCGATTAACACACAGGTATCTTACAGGAGGCAAATGGTGTATTCTATTACACTCAATTAAGTTTTTGGTTAAGGATTATTTAAATGAACTACTTATTCTAAACCTGGTTTAACCAAGGAAATATAGGGCTGACTTAAATAGCGACGGGCTACTTCTGTGATTTTTTTAGGAGTAATGGGAGGAATCGCGTTTTGGAAATTGCTGTCAAAATTTACTCCCAAACCTAAAGTTTCATACCAGCCATAGGTTTGAGCGATTTCTCCATTGGTTTGCTTGCCTAAAGCATATTGTCCGAGAAGCTTATTCTTTGCTCCCTGCACTTCTTCCTCGCTCAAAGTTGTGTTGGTTAGGCGTTCTACCTCTGTACTCAATCCCTCGATCGCAATTTCTGTATTGGTGGGTGCTGTCCCCATGTAGGTAATAAAAGGTGCGGTATCTATACGTGTAGGGAAAAATGCCGAGACATCATAAGCCAAACCTCTTTTTTCTCTCAGTTCGACAAATAAACGACTGGAAAGACCATTACCCAAGTAGGTGCTAATTAATTTTAAAACGGCATAGTCATCGCTTTTAACTTTTGTGCCCAAATAGCCCAGCATGACAATTGACTGTTGAGTATCCTGAATAATTTCTGCTTGAGTGGGGTTAGCTACGGGAGAAATCAAGGTAGTACTAACAAAGGGCAGTTCGGGCTTTTGCCAGTCGCCAAATACTCGCTCGATTAGCTTGACTGCTGCTTCTTGAGTAATTCTTCCCGATAGACTAATGATTAAATTGTCGGGGCGGAAATAGGTTTGATGATATCGCTGGAGATCTTCTCTAGTCAGAGAAGCTACCGTATCTTCTGTACCCAAAACAGATACGCCATAGGGATGCTGAGGATACATTTGCTGGCGTAGCTGATTAAAAGCAACATTAAAAGGCTGCTCTTTTTGCGATTTGATTCCTTGAATAGTGAGCTTGCGTTCCAATTCTACTTCCGATGCGGGAAAAACAGGCGATCGCATTATTTCGCCTAAAAGCTCTAGCATCTCAGGAAAATCAGCCGATACGGTTTTTAAACTTAGGGCAAAATAATCAGTCGAGGCATCTGCCCCCAAACCCGCACCAATAGATTCAATTTTTTCGGCAATTTCTAACGCTGAAAGCTTCTGGGTACCTTTGGTAATTACCGCTGAGACTAAATGAGCCAATCCTGCTTGTTGTGGCTGTTCAGCTATTGTTCCCGCACCCTTGAGAAAAAAACGACCTGAGATAATATCTGCTGCTTGATTTTCGACAACAATTAAAGTGATACCATTATCTAGAACTAAGCGGTGAAGGTTAGGAATCGCTATAGTGGAATTGGGAGACATTTAAAAATTTAATTTATGAAAATACTATCTCTGTATATCTAAACAGTTTTTTTCTCTTCTAGTCGAGCAATCCACCGATTATTTAAGATTTAATTCATCCCTCATCACTCCGTCTACCTCCTCACCTCATCAAGTATGTCTTCCTTTCGCGATATTGTCGGTTATTTTGGTAAATATAAAGCGATCGCCATTCTCAGTATTACAGCCTCTAGTGTTTTTGAAATTATCGATCTAGTCGTTCCTTACTGTATCGGACAAATTCTGAATGTCTTATCAGATCAGCCTTTAGATGCTCCCTTAACTGCTTTGATTAGTTTTGTCGGCAATATGGGCAACTTCGCCCCTGATAAATGGCTATCTTTGGGGGTACTGCTCACCATCGTCTTTATCGTCACCGTAGTGCGATCGCCGATTCAGCCGTGGATTGGGGTTTGGCATCATTGGGCGATCGCCTTAAAAGCCAGAAGAGATCACTTTAGCAAAGTACTAGCGAAGATTCTGACATTGCCCTTGGGGTATTATGATGAAAACAATCCTGGGCGCGTTGCGGGTAGAATCGCCAGGGGGATTGAAAATCATACTTGGACATATCCCGAAATAGCAGGACAGCTAATACCTAAGTTAGCCAGGATCTTGGGTATATTTGTGATGATTTTATTTATCGAGCCACCCATTGCGATCGCTTTTCTCATCTCTTTTGTGGTGATTTTAGGCTATAGCCTCAAGCATCTGCAAAAGATTATTCAAAAGGAAGAGTTACTGGCAAAACATCAGGAAAATACTGAAAGTCGTACTTCAGAAATCATTACCAATATCAAAACCGTCAAGTCTTTTTCTACTGAAGCCAGAGAATATCATAGGCAACAGCAAAGATTCAATCGAGAGTTTAAATACGTTAACTATCGCATCCATAAAGGCTATGTAAAACTAATTACCTGGTCGCGCACCGTAATCCAAACCTGCGTCTTTTTGGTGCTGTTATTTACCTTGATTTCTACGGTTAGAGGAAATATTACCCTGGGACACTTTATTACAACTCTAACCGTGTCTAGTATGGCTTATTCCGAGCTAGAACCAATTAGCAATCTGGCAGAGATATTTGCCCGTCGTTATGCATCGATGAAAAGGCTACACGACTTTATGCAGCTAGAGTCTGGACTAGATGCGGGTAGCTTAGTTGTGGAAAACGCCAGCAGCAATCCTTATAAATTTACGGGGAAACTAGAGTTTAAACATCTTAGTTTTGGTTACGACCGCGATCGCCTGATCCTACAGGATATTAATTTACTAGTAGAACCTTACCAAACCGTAGCCCTAGTCGGTCGTTCTGGTTCGGGAAAATCAACCCTAGTCAAGCTACTATTTCGCTATTTTGAACCCCAACAAGGAGAGATTAAAATCGATGGGGACAATATCAATACTCTAGATACAGCCCGCTATCGTCGCCGACTGGCGATCGTCCACCAAGATGTGGATATATTTAACGGTACAGTATGGGACAACCTAACCTACGGCAATCCAGAAGTACCTAGAGAACAGGTAAAACAAGCCTGCCGTATCGCTAGAGTCGAAGAATTCATTCACGAATTACCCAATGGTTACTTAACAATCGTCGGTGAAAGAGGGGTAAGACTTTCTGGAGGACAAAAACAGCGTTTGGGTATTGCCAGGGCGTTGGTTGTCGATCCCGATATTTTGATCTTTGATGAAGCTACATCTAGTTTAGATTACGAATCCGAGCGATCGATTCAGCTAGCGATGAAGTCAATTTTAGGTACGCGCACTACCCTAATCATTGCCCATCGCTTGAGTACTATTCGCGAAGCCGATAAGATTGTCGTTTTAGATTCGGGCAAGATTACCGAAACAGGCAGTCATGAGGAATTGCTCAACCAAGATGGTATCTATCATCGTCTTCATGCACTACAGGAAACGGGGGAAATATATGGTTAGTTGTTGATGGTTAATTGTTGATTAAATTTGTCACAGTAAAAGACGGGAGAAAGGAAGCCAACGAGCGAAGCGTCCTTTAGGCGTTGGAGGAATTTCGACTCGGCAACGGGGCTTATAAACGACATGCGGCGGTTGCGAAGCAAGTCCGAAGGACTCACCAATGGTCAATGCTCAATGACAACAGGCGATCGTAAACTAACTTTGCCGCGCCTAGCATCCCCGCAGTGTTACCCAATTGTGCCACGACTAACTGCAAGTCTTTTCTCGAAGGAGATACAACTCGACGGTTTATTTCTGCCATTGCAGAGGGTAAAAAGAAAGACGAACTCGCGCTAATTCCGCCACCGATAATGACGGCTTCTGGGGTCAGGACATAGATTAAGCTTGCCAGTCCCGCCCCTAAAACTTTGCCGTATTCTTGCCAAAAGGCGATCGCCTGTGGATCTCCAGTTCGAGCTAACTCGCCCATTTCTGCGGGTTTTTTTCCCGTCATTCGTAAGATTGCGCCGATTGAGGCATATTGTTCTAGAGAGCCTTGGTTGCCGCTACGACAGGGATAGCCATCGGAGTTGAGGGTAATCAGTCCCAGTTCTCCCGCCGCGCCAAAACGACCCGTAAATAGCTGCCCGTTGAGGAAAATTCCCCCTCCTACCCCCGTACCCAAAGTAAGCAGAATAAAATCTTTAAAGTTTTTGCCCGCACCCAACCAGGCTTCACCAATCGCCGCACAGTTGGCATCATTTTCTAAGATTGCCGTCAATCCTGTTTGAGCTTTCAGCCAGTCAGCTACTGGAACATCATCCCAACCTGGTAAATTAATTGACTTTTGAGCAATACGCATAGTTTCATCTGTAGGACCTGGAACGCCAAGACCAACTGCTTTACAGTTAAAATCTTGTTGCAGCTGATTGATTCCAAGATAGATCGCCTCTACTACAGGACGAGGGTTAGCAGGTTGAGGAGTTGCCAAAGAAATCGACTTCAGACAAGTTCCATCCTCAACAAATACACCCATTTTGATGGCAGTACCACCCAGATCCACACCGATTACATTTATCATTTACCATTTATCATTTACCATTGACAGACTTTGGTCAATGTTCAATGTTTAATGATTTGCTGATATTCTGCTTCTGTATACAGATCGGCTTTGTCTTCAATGCGATCAATAAAGAGGATACCGTCGAGATGATCTAGTTCGTGCTGAAAAATACGAGCAATAAAATCAGTCAAAACTTGCCGTTTTAACACTCCTTCCTGAGTTAAGTATTCTACCTCAATTTCTTTATAGCGGGGTACTAAACCTCTAACGTTGGGTACGCTAAGACATCCTTCCCAATCTTTAACCACTTCTTGACTATGACTTAAAATGCGCGGGTCAATCATCGCTGTAGGCGACATCTTGGGGGCGTGGGGATAGCGATCGCTAGGATGAGAAGAAATTATAAACAATCGATAGGACTGGGAGATTTGAGGCGCGGCTATGCCTACTCCATTACGAGCGATCGCCGTGTTGGTCAATATTTTAATTAGTTCTAAAATATCGGCACTCAAAGGTGTTGCTATGGTTTGAGCTTGCTTTCTTAAAATCGGTTCGCCCAAGGTGGCGATTTGCGCTATTTTTGTCATGGTTAATCAGGTCGTTTATTATGCGGAGCGGCTACGTACATGCGGCAAATATGCCCTAAAGGATTCCTTTCAGTCACGGAGCGGTTATCCGCAGGTGTACCCTTTAGGGATCCTTTAGGACTAAGCGCCTTTGTCGAAGGGGAGTATCCTTTAGGACATTCACCATTTATCATCTATTATCATTCGGGAGATCGCAACATTCAATGTTTAATGCTCAATGTTCAATGTTTAATCTTCAAGGTTGATTATCATTGCAACGAATAAGGGTATCATTAAATTTCGTTATCGATCGCAAGTCAAGTAAATAGAGTGGCAATTTCGGCGGAACAGTTATGGGAGCAAATTTCAGCACGTCTCAAGGAAAAGTTAAATCGTCCTACTTTTGAAACGTGGATTCAAAATGCCAAAATCGAAAGTTTTAATGCTGAATCTCTGACTTTAATGGCTCCCAATGCTTTCGTGATGAATCACCTGCAAAAGCACTATCTCGATACAATTGGCGATGTAGTTACCGAAATTTTGGGCAAATCTTTGGATATCCGCTTGATTTCCGCGCAAAATGACAGTCTATCTTTTGATGTTGGCTATGCCGATTTGCTGCTTGACGAAAATAAGTTTAGCAATTCTCCTAAATCTCCTTTAAAGCCAATTCAATTAAATCCCAAGTATACTTTTTACCGATTTGTTGTGGGTCCCACCAATCG
>JBCDCO010000013.1:0-42687 GCA_039181635.1 Cyanobacteria bacterium P01_G01_bin.19
CTAATTTTGGTTAAAGGTGCACTGGATGCTCGCGGTTCCAAATTGATGCCCGATAAGAAAGACTTTGGTTTCTCCTTCCCTTGTGATGGTCCTGGTCGTGGTGGTACTTGTGATATCTCAGCATGGGATGCCTTCTATCTAGCCTTGTTCTGGACTTTAAACACTTTAGGTTGGTTGACCTTCTACTGGCATTGGAAACACCTTGGCGTGTGGCAAGGAAACGTTGCTCAGTTCAACGAAAACTCTACATACCTAATGGGTTGGTTCCGTGACTATCTCTGGGCAAATTCCGCTCAATTAATCAACGGCTATAACCCCTACGGTGTAAACAACCTTTCAGTCTGGGCTTGGATGTTCCTCTTCGGACACCTAGTTTGGGCAACTGGTTTCATGTTCCTAATCTCTTGGCGTGGATATTGGCAAGAGTTAATTGAAACTATTGTTTGGGCGCACGAGCGCACTCCTCTAGCTAACTTGGTTCGCTGGAAAGACAAACCTGTTGCTCTTTCAATCGTTCAAGCTCGTGTAGTTGGTTTAGCGCACTTTACAGTTGGTTACATCCTGACCTATGCAGCGTTCTTAATTGCCTCCACGGCAGGTAAGTTTGGTTAACAACAGCCAAAACAGCTTAAGTTAACAAACGATATTCCCTCATCTTCGGGTGAGGGATTTTTATTGAGAGATATATGTAGTCGTTTCAATCAATTCTGAGACATTTTAGTTCCTTTGTTCGCCCTAAAGGATACCGCTTCGCATATATCCCTTTAGGGGCACCTTCGGATAAGGGATTAGGGATTGGGGAGAATACATACAAGCTTGATTTATACTATTCTTATTTAAAATGACTATAAATAAAATCCTCCTGTATTTTTGGTACAGAAGGAAAGAGCATTGAATAACCGATCGCTGTTATGAGTCAAACTAACTCTAAGCCTGAACTTCTTTTCTTGCCAAAAGAACTGGACAAGGTGCTTTGATACGAACATAGTCGGATAAAGAACTACCCAGTAATCTTTCAATGTCGGGTAAACTTTTGGCGATAGAAGGGCGGCGTTCGGGAGAACCTATAACTAGTAAGTCAATATTTCTCGCCTCTGCCAAGCTGCAGATTTTTTGTGCTGGTCTGCCCCCTGTAACCAAGCATTGATAATCTAGATCTGCTTGCTTTAGCTTGGCGATCGCTGGAGCTAGAATAGGATTGTTCTCCATATCTTCTTTGGATAGCGCCAAATTTGGATCCAAATCAGGATTAACGCGAGTTAATAAAATTTCTGCATCCTTGTACCCTCGAAGCATATTCAAAGTAACGTCTAGGGCGTAATTAGCGGCAGGAGATTTATCGATCGCGACCATCACTCTTTTTAGTTTTTTAACGTATATGTCATCTTTAACTAGAAGCATGGAGCGATCTGTCAGCTGGAAAATATACTGGCTGACAGAATTACTTAAAATAGACTGTAGCTTACCCAAACCGCGAGAACCCATGATAATCAAATCGGCATCAATTTCTTGGGCAACTGTTAAAACGGTAGTTTTAGCTTCGCCTTCTTCTACCCTACTAACTGCTTTTTTACCTTCAATGCCCAACTTGCCGAGCAATGCTGCGATTTTTGATTTAGCTTCATCTTGAGCGATAGATTCTTCTTCTGTGGTTTTAGGAGAAATTACTCTTAAGACTGTTACTTCAGAGTTCTGTGTTGCAGGAAGCTCTAACAGGATTTTGAGCATGTCTTGAGCATTATCCGCACCAGAGTCAGCATATAAAATTTTATTAAACATGGTGTTAGCCTTGAAAGTTCTGCAGATCGTCAGTTTGTTAATGTTTCTAGATTACTGCTAATTCACACCTCAAATACTAATTGCAAGAATAAAACTTAATGACTCAATTGATTAGCCTGTAAGGAATATAATCATTGCAAATCATTTTGATTTACCGCCACTTTCCCAGCGAAATAAAAACACCATCAAAGCAACTACACCAACCTGCAGCAAAAAATTAGGTAGATTGGTTTGCCAGCCTTGACCAGCAGCTAATTTTGCCAAAAAAACAAATGCACCAATCAAGCCAGATGCACCAAAAGCACCATACAAGGTTTTTCTCAAGCCTTTGTATGGTGCCTTTGCTTCCGCTCTCAGGCGAGCGTATTTTTCTGGAGTCAAATTATTTTTTTTAGCTCTAGCCAATTCTTCGGGAGATAGCTTAACCATTATTTGTGTTTCTTAGTATTTCTAAATATGTATAGCCATATTAACTAAAAAAGAGAGGGGAACTTCGAAAGCTCGCCTCCCTATTCAATTTAATGAAATGTTACCAAGTCACCAGATATGGGCAACATTACATAAGTTGGTCAAAACTATTGAACCACAACTTTTCCAACCATTCCTGCACCGCGATGGGGTTCGCAGTAATAGGAGTATTCACCAGCTTCATTGAAAGTAGTTTCGTATCCTTCTCCAGGAGAAAATACCAAATTTTTGTGAGACTTCTCAGCATCGTTTTCAAATACTACGTTATGAGGAGACATTTTGTTGTTTTCCCACTTAACAGTATCGCCAGGTTTGATGGTTACAGTTTCAGGTTGAAATTTGAGCATTCCGTTGTCTGTACCCATTTTTACCTCCACTGTCTCAGCCATTGCAGGGTTAACGCTGAAGAAGAAAGTGGAAATAACTAGTATTAGTGCGGACAATAACAAGCTTAATTTTTTAGCCATTTTTAATGAACTCTCTGTGTCAAATATGATGTTTTGTAGTAAACATTGCTGCAAATATAGAAAATAGAGTCTGAGAACTAAACTCGACCATCTTCAGCAAAATTTAGCTTTTTTACTCCCTCTACTCCTTATGAATATATTACTACAGAAGTTTGACAAGGTGTAAAAGTTTGATAATGTGTCTTTTGAGATTTTTTTATGCCTAAAAGCGATTAGCTTTTAGCCTGTTATTTTTTTGGTTCATGGTCGAGCGCCAGTTATTAAATGCGATCGGCTATTTTTTTATGGAGTAGATTGTCAATTGACGTAAACTAAGCAGTGGAAAGTATGACAAAACCAATATACCAATATAAGGGTTACAAATATGGTGACAACTACAGGAATTAGCGATCGCTATCGGATTCAAACTAAACAGCTGGATATGCCGCCTCGTCTTTTGCTAGGACCAGGACCAGCTAATGTTAATCCTAGAGTGCTTGCTGCCATGAGCGTTAGTCCTGTAGGACACTTAGATCCTTCTTACTTAGCCTTGATGGACGAAATTAGAGATTTACTGCGCTATGCTTGGCAAACGGAAAACGAGCTAACTATCTCTGTCAGTGGGACGGGAACAGCAGCGATGGAGGCGACTCTTGCCAATGCCGTAGAACCTGGCGATGTGGTTTTAGTTGGGGTAAAAGGCTATTTTGGCAATCGTTTAGTGGATATGGCAGGTCGTTATGGCGGAGACGTTCGCACTATGACTAAGCCTTGGGGGCAGGTATTTAGCCTAGAAGAGATTAAGACCAATCTAGAAACTCATCAACCAGCTATATTAGCTCTAGTCCACGCTGAGACTTCTACAGGAGCGCGTCAACCCTTAGAAGGAGTAGCAGATTTATGTCACAAACATGGATGTCTGCTAATTGTCGATACGGTAACAAGCTTGGGAGGAGTTCCTCTATATATTGATGAATGGGGTATTGACCTAGCTTACAGCTGCAGTCAGAAGGGTTTGGGCTGTCCTCCAGGGGCAAGTCCTTTTACCATGAGTAGTCGAGCAGTCGAAAAATTAAACAAGCGTCCTCAACCTGTACCCAACTGGTATCTGGATATGTCACTATTAGCAAAATATTGGGGAGAGCAGCGAGTTTATCACCATACTGCACCGATTAACTCCAATTATGCTTTGAGAGAGTGCTTGCGGATAGTTGCTGAAGAAGGATTAGAACAACGCTGGCAACGCCACCAAACCAATGCTGAAATGCTGTGGTCTGGTCTGGAAGAACTAGGCTTGTCCTGTCATGTAGATAAGGAGCATCGTCTGCCTACCCTGACTACCGTGAGAATTCCTGATGGAATAGATGGAAAAGCGATCGCCCGTAAACTACTAATTGAATATAACATTGAGATTGCTGGCGGCTTGGGCGAACTAGGGGGCAAAGTCTGGCGCATCGGATTAATGGGCTTTAATAGTCGTCCTGAAAACGTTTTGCTGCTTTTGGATGCTTTAGAGAAAGTAATCAAATAGTTTGACTTTTTCTAGCCCAATAAATCATCCGAAAGATAGAACGAACATAATATTGGTAGGGATAACGATAAGCTAATAAATTAGATAAAAATTTTTAGCCGAAAATATGATCGATAACTTTTACATGTTGACTTGGAATTGGCTTACTGAATCGCCTTTACTCGCCACTGCGACAGAAGTAGCAGCAAAATCCGATGCAGAAGAAGGAACCTTAGTTTTGGCAGGAGTTTTGCTTAGTTTGGTCATAATTTACTTTGCCAGCAAGCTGGGCGGAGAAATTTGTTCCAGAATCAATTTACCGCCAGTATTGGGAGAGCTAGTTGGCGGGGTACTGATTGGTATTTCTGCGTTTCGCCTCTTAGTATTCCCCGAGACTAGTACAGCAGAAGACTCCTTAATCATTAATATGCTACAAAGTACCGCAGGATTGCCCCCAGAAGCCGCTTCCTCGGTATTCGCCGCCCAAAGTGAAGTAATTAGCCTTTTATCAGAATTAGGGGTCATTATCCTTTTATTTGAAATTGGTTTAGAATCCGACCTCAAAGAATTAATTCGAGTGGGTCCCATCGCTGCGGTAGTTGCAGTAGTAGGGGTCGTAGCTCCATTTGTAGCAGGGACACTAGGTCTGGTTTATATTTTTGGGACTCCGATTGTACCTGCGATCTTTGCTGGAGCTGCATTAACTGCCACGAGTATCGGTATCACCGCCAAAGTACTGGCAGAATTGGGACAGCTTAGTTCGGAAGAAGGACAGATTATTATTGGTGCAGCCGTACTAGATGATATTTTAGGTATCGTAGTTTTGGCAGTAGTAGCCAGCTTGGTCAAAACTGGTGAAATTCAGGTTACGAACATCGTATATTTGATTATCAGTGCAGCGGTATTCCTGATTGGCTCGATTTTATTAGGTCGTTTGGTCAGTCCTTTTATTGTTGGTCTAGTAAATGAAATGAAAACCAGAGGGGAAGTATTGATCACTGGCTTAGTGTTTGCTTTCTCTCTTTCTTATATTGCTACAGCAATTCATCTAGAAGGGATTTTAGGCGCCTTTGCTGCAGGACTAATCCTTGCAGAAACTGAAAAGCGTAAAGAACTAGAAGAACAGGTAATTCCTGTTGCTGATATTCTAGTTCCCATATTTTTTGTCTGTGTCGGAGCTAAAACCGACCTAAGCGTCCTCAATCCAGCCGTTCCCAGCAATCGCGAAGGACTAATTATTGCCACATTTTTAATTTTGGTTGCTATCTTAGGGAAAGTAATTACGGGATTTACTGTTTTTGGCAACCCCGATCTTAATAAACTAGCGATCGGTGTAGGCATGATTCCTAGAGGAGAAGTAGGTTTAGTCTTTGCTGGCGTTGGTTCTGCTAGCGGCGCACTATCTGAAGCAACAGAAGCAGCAATCATTGTAATGGTTATCTCGACTACATTTATTGCCCCTCCTCTGCTGCGTCTGGTGTTTAAAGAAGATGAAAATTTAGCTCAATCAGTGGACAAAGTTCGAGAATGACAACATAATTAGGCGAAGCTGTCGATCGAAACACGTATCAGAAAGTAGCTTTGTGATTTGCCTAAAAATAGTTTATGAAACCTAATTGCTTCTTTTTACGTCTCGATAGATCGAAATTAAAGAATGGGTATTATAGAGTTCAAATGGGATTTACCCAAAACATTTTGACTTCAGTACTGCTCCTAAAAAAACAATCTCATCAGGTGCTAAAAATTAGTTGGTACTTGCTTTTTGATTGCCAATGGGAGTCTTGGCTAAGAGGATCTAAAGGCTCAGTTACCAAGTGTTTGTGAGGAGCAATAATTGTGAGATTTCACTGGCTATTATCGGGTTTTATCGGTGCTTTTCTGTTTTGTTCTCCCGCTAGGGCAGGAAAAATTGTATCTTGGGAATTTGAAGAACGAGAGCGCAATTTAGTTTTTACTACCGATGAAGGGGTTCAACCAGAGGCTCAGCTACTTAGCAATCCAACGCGCTTGGTAATTGATTTGCCTGGAACTACACTGGGAAGAGAGACAGTCAAAGAAAGTTATGAGGGTGCTGTCAGGGGTTTTCGCATTGGACAACCAGAACCTAATACTTCCCGTATTGTGGTAGAACTTGCTCCTGGCTACACTCTCGATGCTGATGATATTGAATTTGAAGGTATCTCTCCAAATAAGTGGGAAGTTGAATTTTCCCAGCCGAAAGTTTCTCGGATTAATGTTGCAGATAATAATGATACTGAAACTTTAGAGCTGCCTCAGGTCGAACTACCTGAATCTCTTCCTGGATTGGAAGAGGCTCAAGTGCCAAGCTCTAGCGTTTCTAGCTCGCCTCATATCAAAGTCACCAAAAATGGCTTTTTTGTCGATATTGATGGAAATCGTCAGATTAAAATTGATTCTCAAAGAAATGGCGATCGCATTGACTTTACTCTAGAAGGGATTACTCTACCCCCCGATTTGGCTTCTCAGTCAGTAGGAGTAAATCAATATGGTGTATCTAATATTGAATTTCAACAGCTCGATGATTCTGAAGCCAGAATGAGCTTAATGGTGGACGAATCCAGTCCCGACTGGTTGGCTACTTTTAGCCGCATTAAGGGCTTACTGCTCGTCCCCAAAGGAAAACTCCCCAGCTCCTCTACAGTAGCTACTGCTGGAGACAATTCCCAGGTTGAGTCGATGGGAGAAGTAGCTCCTACGGAAGCTACAAACAGCCAAGATGAACTAAGTTCAATCGATGAAATCGAACTAGCAAGCGACGATACTGAGATTTTAATTCATGGCGATCGCTCTTTAGCTGCCGTCGCATCTCGCAGCAGTAATGGCATCTATCAAATTACCATCGATAATGCCGAATTAGCAGAGGATTTTAAGGGACCTCAGTTAGAAGCAGGCAGCCCCGTCTCCCAATTAAAAGTACGTCAGGAAGACTCTAGAGTTACGGTGGAAATTACCACCCGCCTGCGATATCATCTGGGCAAGATTAGTGCGGAAGACAATGCCGTAGCTTTTCCCATTCAAGAAGGCGTTGCACCCTTGGCTCAAAGCGATGCTCCTTTATTACCGCCTCGATTTAGCAAAGCACCCAAGAACAAGCCACTTGCTAATAGTCCTACTATTCCTGCTAAAAGCGATCGCCCCAGAGTCATTATCGATCCAGGACATGGCGGACACGATCCTGGCACGATTGGTATAGGCGGTTTTCAAGAAAAAGATGTGGTCTTACCTATTTCTTTTGATGTAGTAGAAATCTTAAGAAAACAGGGTGTTGAAGTAATCATGACTAGAGACACGGATAACTTTATCAGTCTCGAAGGTCGAACCGACATGGCAAACAGGCTCAATGCCGATTTATTTATTAGTATTCACGCTAATGCCATCAATCTCAGCCGCCCCGATGTAAATGGCTTGGAAACTTACTATTACAAAAGTAAGCAAGGTCGGCGTTTAGCCGAAATAATTCATTGGAGTATTCTCAATGGAGTCAACATCGGCGATCGCGGTATTCGCCAAGCGAGATTTTTTGTGTTAAGACATTCTGTTATGCCAGCAGTTTTAGTAGAGGTTGGTTTTTTAACGGGTGCAATAGATTCTTCTCGACTTAAGAATCCCAACCATCGTCGTCAAATGGCAGAGGCGATCGCCAGAGGAATTATAGAGTACATTAAGCAAAATGATTTGTAGGTATATTTACTTTAATTGTATTATCCTGAGTTAAATTACTCATAGACAATAAATAAAATTACTTAAAATACAGCTCTTTAACATTTTTAAAATTTAATAATGAAAAAATCGAATCAGCGAATAGGTTTGTTTGATAGTGGTGTAGGTGGATTGACAGTATTAAGAGAAATGTATCGGCAGATGCCGAAAGAATCTCTGCTATATTTCGCTGATTCGGCTCGCTTGCCCTATGGTACTCGTTCCCAGTCAGAAATTCTCGATTTTGTACGCGAGATTCTTGATTGGATGTGCGATCGAGATGTCAAAATGATTATTATGGCTTGCAATACTAGCTCTGCTCTAGCGTTAGAAGCAGTTCGCCAAGAATATGATGTGCCTATTTTAGGCGTTATTCTTCCTGGGGCTAAAGCAGCTGTCAAAGTAGGTAAAAAAATTGGCGTACTCGCTACTTCTGCTACTGTCAAGAGTCACGCTTACCGTCAGGCAATACAAGAAATAGATCCTCGGACTGAAGTGTGGGAAATTCCTTGTCCTAAATTTGTTAGTGCGATCGAACAAAATCAACTTTACACCGAGCATACAAGGAAAATAGCTTTAGAATATCTCCACCCTTTATTACAAAACAACATTGATACTTTAGTTTATGGCTGTACTCACTATCGACATCTAGAAAAAACAATTCGCTCTTTTTTGCCCAATGCAGTTAAGATTATCGACCCAGCCGAACATATTGTGGTTTCCGCCGAAAAAGAATTATCTTTATTAGGATTGCGCAACCGCGATTTTCCTTTGCCTACTAGTTTTTATGTCAGCGGGTCTGCAGAACAATTTGCCTACATTTCTCAACATTGGTTGGGCTATAAACCTCAAGTAATAGAAGTTCCTATGAAAAAACCATCATCCGAAATGATGGCTTTAAATCCCATGGAGTAATCTTTTTCTGCTTTTAAGGAGTCTTAACTTGATTGTTACTTTCTGAAGAACTCCGAGAAATCAGCGTACTTTCTTGTCCGAACACTTGAGCTATGGTCAACAAGCTATAAATGCCAACAAGATATAAAATGGCGAAAAACAAGATAGAAATCGGTAAATTGGCAAGATTCATTTTCTCGGTGACTAAATTCTAAATTGATATAATGAATGACGGTAGAGCAAAACACTAGAAAATGATTGCTCGAGAGAATTAATTTATTACTGCTAGTTACTTTTCAAACGTATCAATGCGAAAAACTACAAAGCTCGAGATTGAGTCTTGAATGTTTATTTGCTTAGTTCTCTCAAGTAATGACAGTGTATGACCTAAAACTTACTTTAGGTTTATGGATACGTTGTTACCTCACACCAAACCAAGCACTATTGCTCGTTTCTGAATATTGATTAATTAGCGATTGATTAGCCCAACTCAAAAACATTTGTTTGAGTTAAACATCTTTATCGCTCAAAACTGGAATATATTTTCCCAAAATGAAGCCGATATTGTTTTTACAAAATTTCGTAGCCGAGCAGTCAAAAAATTAAAGGCAAGCGACCCGCTTTCAAAGTTTTATCTTGTATTAAAGACAACCTTAATCATGTCAGCTTTTTCAGGTGGGACTCAAGCTACATCTGTATCAAAATTAAAAAGCTAATTATTGAAATACATTACTAAAATTCTGCCAAAGTTGCGCTTGGTAGAAGTCTAGACTCGAGCCTGCAAGCCAAATCAAATTATCTTACTCGAAAACTTGCTAGCGATCGCCAGTAACCATCAACGGAAACCTCTCAAACTATAAGCTGCTTGAGCTATCGCTAATTTTTGAAAAATTTATACTTCAAATAATAACACAGGCAGTATCCGATCTGGGTTATTGTAAGCCAATCAATCGCTACTTTTTTCAATAGATAGCAGTTAATAGTTGGTTATTAGGTTAGCTTCCCTTAAAATAAGTACAATAATATGTAAAGTTTCTTAAATAAGATAATTGCCAGAATTGGCTTAGCAATGACATTTTCTACTACTTCTTTATTAGCACCGGTCGAACAAGATCTAAATATACTCACAGATAATCTCAAACAGCTTATTGGTGCGCGTCATCCTATTTTGGGGGCAGCGGCAGAACATCTGTTTGAGGCTGGAGGAAAACGAATTAGGCCAGCGATCGTTTTTTTGGTCTCTAGAGCTACGATGCCAGACCGCGAACTGAGCAATCGCCATCGCCGTTTGGCAGAAATTACCGAAATGATTCATACCGCCAGTTTGGTACATGATGACGTGGTAGATGAAGCAGATTTAAGACGTAATGTCGAAACCGTTAACAATTTGTTTGGCAACAAAATTGCTGTTTTGGCTGGTGATTTTTTGTTTGCTCAATCGTCTTGGTATTTAGCAAATCTAGATAATCTCCAGGTGGTCAAACTGCTTTCGGAGGTAATCAGAAATTTTGCAGAAGGAGAGATCTTGCAGGGTTTAAATCGCTTTGACATTGATGCTTCTATTGATAGCTATTTAGATAAAAGCTATTACAAAACCGCTTCTTTAATTGCCAATAGCGCTAAAGCAGCAGGAGTATTGAGTGATTCTAGTCATGAAGTGACCCAAAATCTCTATGATTATGGTCGCAATTTAGGTCTTGCCTTCCAAATCGTAGATGATATTTTAGACTTTACTGCCTCTACAGAAGTGTTGGGTAAGCCAGCAGGTTCGGACTTAGCTAGCGGTAATCTAACTGCTCCCGTACTATATGCTCTTAAAGAGCAACCCTATTTAGAAATCTTGATCGAACGAGAATTTTCTGAGTCAGAGGATTTGAACAAAGCGCTCGAGTTGATCGGAAATAGTACGGGGATTGATCGAGCACGTCAACTAGCAAATCATCATGCCAAACTTGCCGCTCAAAGCCTAGATTGTTTGCCTGCTTCTGAATCTAAAGACGCTTTATTTGAATTGACCAATTATGTAGTGAGTCGTTTATATTAGGTTCAGTTATCTCAATCCCAAGATAGCTTAAATCAACATTCGGTTATTCGGAGGAATTTGGGTAAGTGTCATCTAAAAAGCAGACTATTCTAGTGACAGGTGGTGCTGGCTATATTGGTTCTCATGCAGCATCAGCTCTAAAAAAAGCTGGTTATGAAGTAATTATTTTAGACAATTTGTCTTACGGACATCGGGAAATAGTCGATGATGTATTACAGGTTAAACTAATTGTAGGCGATACAAGCGATCGCGATGTTTTAGATAGATTATTTACCACCTACAAAATAGATGCAGTGATGCATTTTGCCGCATATATTGCAGTAGGAGAATCTGTTAAAGAGCCTGGAAAATACTATCGTAACAATGTTGCCAGTACTTTAAATCTTCTAGAGGCAATGTTGGCTCACGGAATCAATAAAATTGTTTTTTCTTCCACCTGTGCCGTTTATGGGATGCCAAAAGAAGTTCCCATGACAGAGAATCATCCCCACAATCCTCTCAGTCCTTATGCAGCTAGTAAGGATATGGTAGAACAAATTTTGAAAGATTTTGATACGGCATTTAGTTTAAAATCTGTGGCATTTCGCTACTTTAATGCCTGTGGTGCAGATCCAGGCGGTTTACTGGGAGAAGACCACTTTCCTGAAACTCATTTGATTCCTTTGGCTTTATTAACTGCCCTTAAAAAACGAGAGTCTTTATATATATTTGGTACGGATTACGATACGCCTGATGGGACTTGCGTGAGAGACTATATTCACGTCAACGATCTAGCAGATGCCCATGTATTAGGTCTGGAGTATTTATTGTCTGGAGGAGAATCAGATGTCTTCAACCTTGGTAATGGTAATGGCTTTTCGGTGAGAGAAGTAATCGAAACTGCACGTCAGGTAACGGGCTTGGAAATTCCTGCGCTTGAAAGCGATCGCCGTGCGGGAGATGCACCTATATTAGTTGGCAGTAGTAAGAAGGTAAAAGAGAAACTAGGCTGGAATCCAAATTATGCTGACCTTAAGAAAATTATCAGTCATGCTTGGCAGTGGCATCAAACCAGACATGGAAATCAGTGAGACATAAAACTAGAAAAATGTTATTGAAATAGTATGGCGAGCCACAAACTGTTTTGGAGTAAACAGATTAATAATTCCCCAGAAAAAGAATCTGGCGATCGCCATTTTTTTTTAGCTATTTTCTGCTCGGTCTGTTTGATTACTGGTTGCAGCCAAAGTCGTCTCAATCAGTGCGAGCAAATCTTTCAAATTGTTAGGGAGGTCAATAGCAAAGGCAGCTCGATAAACAATACGAATGAAAGCGAATCAGTTCAAATTAAAAGCTGGCTAAAAGCAGCTAGTTTGATGAATCGCGCTGCTGACAAAATCGAAGCTCTACATATAAATTCAGGAGAGCTAATTCAATATCAAAATCAATTAGCGACTGTATATCGCATTTATTCTCAAGCTACTTATGATGCAGTAGCAGCTAGAGAAAATAAAAATTTGTCTGGGTTAGAATCTGCTCGTGAGAGAGCGTTTCGAGCTAGCGAAATACAGGATGAATCGATTGAAAAACTGAACCAATATTGCTCCAGCCGATAAAAATCTGAAAGGTGAGATAATATCTTACCATCCCACTTTTCAGCTTCGCGATATACTAAACTAGCTTACCTTCCCATGCCGACATAGCGTAAACCAGCCGCTTCTACAGTATCGCGATCAAGGAAATTACGTCCGTCAATAACCAAGGGATTGCTCATCAGCGTTGCCATTTTTTTGAAGTCAAGCTTGAGAAATTCTTTCCAATCTGTAACCAAAACTACTGCATCACAAGCATCCGCCAGCATTTCGGCACTAGTCTCGATAATGACGTTTGATAAACCGTGGCTTAAACCCGATTGAGACACAATGGGGTCGTAAGCTTTTACTCTCGCGCCAAGACGATTGAGTTGCTCGATCAGATCTAAAGCGGGGGCATCTCTCATATCATCGGTGTCGGGCTTGAATGTCAAACCCAATAAGCCAATGGTTTTACCTTTGAGTATCTTGAGTTCGTTTTGCAGTTTTTCCAAAGCTAACAGACGTTGACGCTGGTTAACATTAATTGCTGCTTTCAACAGTTCCGACTCATAGCCATAATCATCGGCAGTATGTACCAAGGCAGAAACGTCCTTGGGAAAACAAGAGCCACCCCAACCAATACCTGCATTTAAGAACTTGCCACCAATGCGGGAATCGAGACCAATACCCGCTGCTACTTGGGTCACATCCGCACCAACGCGATCGCAGATGTTAGCTACTTCGTTAATAAAGCTGATTTTAGTAGCGAGGAAAGAGTTGGCTGCATATTTAATCATTTCAGCCGAACTTAAGTCTGTCACCACTACAGGTACAGGAGGAGCAGATTTATCCTCAGCAAAGTCTCTGGTTACTAGAGGTTTGTATAGTTCTTGCATCATAGCGATCGCTTTGTCGCTGTTTCCACCCAAAACAATGCGATCGGGATTAAAAGTGTCGTATACTGCCGAACCTTCCCGTAAAAATTCGGGGTTACTCACGACATCAAAAACAGGCTCGACATTGCTTCCTGACTCTTTGTTACCATCTAAGACAATCATTCTTACCCAGTCACCAGAACCAATTGGTACGGTCGATTTGTTAACGATTACTTTGTAATCATCCTTCAAATGCGTTCCAATACCGCGAGCTACTGCCTCTACATAGCGAGTATCGCTTTCCCCTGTAGGTAAGGGAGGAGTACCTACTGCAATGTATAAAATTTCTCCATGAGATACACCTTTAGCTAGGTCGGAGGTAAAAGTTAACTTACCAGATTCTGCCGAGGACTTCATCAACTCCGATAAACCTGGTTCGTAGATCGGGGATTGTCCAGACTGCATCAGCTTGACTTTTTCTTCATTGTTATCAACACAGATTACATCGTGTCCGATATGAGACAAACAAACACCTGTAACCAAACCGACATATCCAGTACCAATAACGCAAACACGCATAAATTTTATTTAACCTCTTGTAATTAATTCTCTTTGCTTTGTCTTTGAATGTGTGCCGATAAACAGCTCTTTATTGCCAAATCAGGTTAATCCACTATACTTTTCTCTTTGGTTTATTGCACGAACAAAAAATGAATTTTTTTCATGTTCTCTGCTTCTAGGTGGCATAGTTTGTAACCATTTGTGTGAAGAGCTTTTCTATTTTAGGCTTCACCTTTCTCAATTCGAGAGCGAAAATCTTCAATTGTGATTTTTAGACCCTCTTCCAAGCCAATTTTCGGCTCCCAACCCAGTAAATTCTTCGCTTTGGTAATATCGGGTTGTCTTTGTAACGGATCGTCTTGAGGAAGAGGCTTGAAGGTTAATTCTGCATCAGGATTGACCATCTTTTGAATAGTTTCGGCAAGCTGCAAAATCGTATATTCTCCAGGGTTGCCAATATTAATTGGACCAGTATGCTCTCCATTCATCAGGCGCATCATGCCTTCAATTAGATCGGCAACATAGCAAAAGCTGCGAGTCTGTGCTCCGTCCCCATATACTGTTAGAGGAATACCTTTAAGTGCTTGAACGATAAAGTTGCTGACTACACGACCATCACTTTCAAACATTCTCGGTCCATAAGTGTTAAAAATTCGCATCACGCGAATATCAACATTGTTTTGTCGGTGATAATCAAAAGCTAAAGTTTCGGCAACTCGCTTACCTTCGTCATAACAACTGCGAATGCCAATAGTATTGACATTACCGCGATATTCTTCGGGTTGAGGATGTACGTCTGGATCTCCATATACTTCGGATGTTGAAGCCAGCAAAAATCTTGCTTTTACTCGTTTGGCTAATCCAAGCATATTCAACGTTCCTATGACGTTAGTTTTAATGGTTTTAACAGGATTATATTGATAGTGAACTGGAGAAGCGGGACAAGCCAAATGGTAAATTTGATCTACTTCTAAACGAATCGGTTCGGTAATATCGTGACGAATCAGCTCAAAATAAGGATTGCCTATCCAATGTTGAATGTTACGCTTATGACCAGTAAAAAAATTATCCAGACATATTACATCATGCCCTTGTTTCATTAAGCGATCGATTAAGTGGGAACCCAGGAAACCAGCACCGCCAGTTACTAATACTCTCATGCAGCTATAATAATTAACCTTTTAGTATTTGCTATTTCAGAATTAATATTAAACTAAGGTCGCTAGGTTTAGAAATAATCTGTTTCTTTACAAAGCTGATATAGATATCTGCTTTAACTATAAAGTGTAGAGAGTATTTCGCTGCTTCTGCGGACGTTCGATTGAGGCAATAGCCAACTGTAAATCTTCTTCAGACATATAGGTTCCTCCTTGTGCTCCCGCCATCGTAGTAATATGTTCTTCCATTAAAGTGCCCCCAATATCATTGCAACCAGCTTTTAGAGCTTGTTTTGCTCCTTCTATGCCTATTTTTACCCAGCTGGGTTGATGGTTATAAATCCAGTTTCCTAGAAAAATACGAGAGACTGCTGTCAAATGCAACACATTTGGTATATCTGGCTGATCTCTACCTACACGCTTGCGAATTGGAGCAGGCGCTTCTTGTCCGACAAAAGGTAAGATAATAAATTCAGTAATTTTAGCTGGATACTTATTGACGATCGCCTGTTTTTGAAGCGATCGCAATTGGTTTAGATGTTCGATCTGCTGTCGGGGGGTTTCTATGTGTCCTGCTAGCATTGTACTAGTAGTCGGTATGCCCAATCTATGAGCCAAACCAACTATCTCTAACCAAGTTTGGGAGTCTATTTTCTCTGGGCAAATAATCTTTCTAACGCTATCGTCGAGTATTTCTGCTGCCGTACCAGGCATAGAACCCAAACCACTATCTTTGAGAGCTAACAAAACTTTTTCGTAGCTAATTTCATCTTCCCTAGCGATAAATTGAATTTCTTGGGGAGAAAAAGCATGTAAGTGTAGCTGAGGAAAAGCCGACTTTAGTTTTTTGACTATGTTGAGATAGTAATTGAGAGAGCTGCCGTTCAGTTTTGCTTGAGGATTTAGACCACCCTGCATGCAGATTTCTGTTGCGCCAATGCTTGCTGCTTCCTCTGCTTTGCTAACAATCTGTTCCATATCGAGCCAAAAAGAACCTTGTTCGTCTGCATCACGCCGAAAAGCGCAGAAACTACAGTGCTGCTCGCAAATATTAGTAAAGTTGATGTTGCGGTTAACTACATAAGTAACGGTATTTCCTACTTGCTTTTGACGCAGCTTATCGGCTGTATTGGCGATCGTCTTTCTTACTTCGATATCCTGTTGCTGAATTAAACTAATACCCTCTTCTACTGAAATGTCTTCACCTTCAGCTGCTTTGCTTAAAATGCCTGCAACTACACTCCTATCTTGAACTTGATGAATCACTTGTTTGCTTGGAATCTGAAAATTATCGAGCTGATATTATCTAATTATATTAAGAGCAAAGCGCCAAAGATATTTCCTTTTGCTGTTTTTAAAAAAAATTATATGGTCTTGATTGGGACTAATTTTTATTTCAAGCTACTGTTTCCAATTTTGCTCTGCTCTTTCCATGACATAGGCGCTAACGTCGGCTATCTCTTGCTGAGTTAATTTGTCACCATAAGCTGACATAATTCCTTTACCATTAGTGACGAGAGAAGCGATCGCTTCCTCGCTGTCAACTTTGTATCTACGCAGAGCTTTCAACTTCAAATTTTTGCCTCGTCGGACAATGTTACCTCCTTTGACATGACACCCCGCACAGTTGGCTTTAAACACTTTGGCGCCGCTCTCTAAATTAATGTTGTCTTCGCCAGCTAAAGCAGAGCTTGTCAGGAGAAATAGCCCCAGACAGAAAGTGATTAAGTAGACTGTTAGTTTGCCAGTTATCAAATTTAGTAATTTTGCCAGCATAATTTCAATCGGCATGAAAAATAAACGGTTCAGACCATATTAACGTGAGTTCGAAGTTCGGAATTCGGAGTCCTAAAGGATACCGCTCCGCATATTAGGAGTTATGTTGTTCATAACGAAAGAATCAGGAATTCAGACTTTTAAAAATTAAAAAGTTACACATCGTTCCGTCGAGCTCACGTATATTAGTCTCTCATGCTTTGAACGAGGGCAAAACAACGTTTTAAATGTTCCTTTAAAAAAAGCAGTCGGCAGGCAAAAACAATTTCCTCGGCGTATTGCCGTATCGATTATCGATTGGTTGCCTGCCCATCTGTCTAGCTTTGACTATTTATTAAATGTCCCCAAATCAGAATTCACTGATTTCAGGTTTTCCATCGACAATTTTGCCGACCATAATAATATCAGCGACGCCAACAAAGATGCCATTTTCCAGAACTCCAGGAAGATTGTTGATGTCCTTCTCCATTTCAGCAGGATTGGTAATGTGGTCGAACTTCACGTCTATTACCAGATTACCCTGGTCGGTAACTACTGGACCTGCTTTTTTGACACCCATACGTAGCTCTGGCTTACCCCCTAGCTTTGACAAACTACGCATTACAGGAGCGACAGCCATCGGAATAACCTCTACAGGCAAAAGAAAGGTAGAACCCAGCTTATCAACCAATTTACCTTCATCCACAACCACGATAAATTCCTTTGCCAAAGAATCTACAACTTTTTCGCGGGTGTGAGCTGCACCGCCCCCCTTAATCAAGTTTTTATCTGGATCTACCTCATCCGCACCATCAATAGCCACGTCAATATGGTCGATTGCGTCCAATGTCACCAGGGGAATATTGAATTGTTTTGCCAATACTTCCGATTGAAATGAAGTTGGCACGCCAACAACATTTTTTATCTCTCCTTTCGCCAGGCGATCGCCAATATACTCAATCGCGTAAGCAGCAGTAGAGCCCGATCCTAGTCCGACAATAGAGTCTGATTTTACGCGAGCAGCAGCAGCCCTGCCTACTTCTTGCTTCATGGTTTTGACAGGATCGCTCATTGAATTTATCTCCCTATATCTGATTGAGTCTTAAATATCTGGATTTTATTCTCCCAGATATTTGTCCGAAAGACTAACACCAATTCTGAGGCGATTAGTTTTTGCTCAATAAAGCGAGGGGATTAACTACTCCTCTATTTTTAGAATGAATCTCAAAATGCAAATGAGAGCCAGTACTAAAACCTGTATTACCCATTTCGGCAATTTGCTCTCCTTGTCTCACTCTTTGACCATTACTAACCAAAATGCGATTGTTGTGAGCGTACAGGGTCATACTGCCATCTAAATGCTGCAGCTTGACTAAATTCCCATAGCCGCCGCTGTTCCAACCCGCACTGATTACTTCTCCTGATGCTGCAGCAAATATTGGAGTGCCAACGGGTGCAGCAATGTCAATGCCTTTGTGTAATCTACCCCAGCGCCAGCCATATCCAGAACTTAAAACCCCTTGTGCTGGCCAAGAATAGCCCTCGAAAGCTTCGGGCAAATACTCGTCGGAAGGAGGTAAAGGAGGCAGGTTTACAGAGATATCGCTCTCAGAAATAGACTTAGAAATTCGCTCTGTTTGAGGGTTAATAGAACTAATAACATCTGCAGACTCTAAATTATCTACAGACTCTAAATTTACTTCTTCGCTGTTTTTTTCTTGCTGCATTTGCGATCGCATGCGAGCGATGTCTGCTTTCAAATTGTCCAAACGTTTAGCCTGCAGATCGCTCAAAGAAGTTTTATCTTTTTTATCTAATTTGACAATACCTGGCAGTTGTTGTCCGCCCAAAGAATTAGCATGTTTGCCAGATGACAGAGATTTTTGAATAGAACTCTGAGGAAAATTGGTTTGGGTTAAGGTGATTTTGGCTGGCTCTACTGGCTCTACTGCAGTTGCAGGTAATTTCAATTTTTGATTGACAAAGATTAGGTTCGAGTTATTTATCTTATTGAGTGCGACCAATTCTTGACGAGATACTTGATATCGCTCAGCAATACGGGCTAAGGTATCTCCCCTTTTAACCGTGTAAATTTTGGTTGTCACTTCATCTTTGATTGGTAAGACAAAATTGCTTGGCTCCATCAGTTTTATTGTAGCCGCAGCTAAAAATTCTTTGTTGGAGGAAGCTGAGTTTAGCCCTTCGAGATATGTCTGAGTCAGATCTTGAGTAAGACTTCCGCCAACACCACCAGGGTAAAATGCCGATTGTGGTACTTGTTTCTGACTCTCAGTTTGAGCAAATCGGTTGAGATGAGCCAGAAAAGGAGAGCCAACCATGTTTAGAATACGCGGCAAAAATCCAGAAGCATGACTGTGATGCAGATAATTATGCTCTTGAGTGTGTGTGTAATCTTCGTGAGAATTAAAATTAGAGAGGGCTACTTTGTTAGTTTTGTCGGTTTTAACTTGAGTGCTAATATCTATAGCCCAAGCCACTTGACTGGAGTTTAAGCAACAAAATGTTGCTGTAGCTAGAGGAATAAAAATTTGTAAGCTTTTGTGAGCGCGATTAGCGGATCCTATAATATTTGTATTTGATGTCTGTTGATTTAAAAGAGAAATCTTATTTTGTGGCATGAATTTTAGTGGCTTTTCGAGGGCAATAGTGTGTTGGATTTCTAGATAAGAAAACTACAGGTTACGAGCAAAATCTAGCAAGTCAAGTGATTCTTGGATCTTAATATCTAATTATTTGATTCCCTTCATCGTTTCAGTTACAAACGTGTACTTAATATATGCCTATTTGTTGATCGATTATTTTTTGGAAGAGTAGCTTAAAATTGTATCTGAAGCAAGTTCAGAATGAGCATAAAGCAATATAAACAGGCAAATTAGACTAAGTAGTCTGGTTGATAGGCTTTTTTATTCGACAATCTGTAAGTTCGAACTTTCCTTTCCCAATGTAGTTGCTCTTGCTTCTGGGCAGTGTTATTACGATCGCAATAGCAAAAAAGATTTCTGAGATTTAACTTGACATTTCTCTATTGGAAAGATAAATAAATTAAGCAAAGTTTAAAAACTTGTCAATGTCTACGCAAACATAAATAAATAGGCTATTCTTAGGTGTTTGAAGTCGATCAAAAACTCAATCTAACTTTTCGGCTGCGCTAGAATTTCAGTTCATAAGGGATTAGTCTCCCCGAAATGGAAAGTACTGTCAAGAGACTACAATAATGTACGAAACTTAAGATGGTAAAAGTTTATCTACCCAGTTTTGCAATTTGCACTTTTAGTCTAGCTGCTAATCTTTTAGTTTTAGGCTCTTATCCCTTCCCCACTGTTGCTCAAGAATCAACATTGCCAACAAGCGAGGGAGAAGAGGAAGTTGCTTCTGCCAATGTCGAACCTGAGATACTTTCAGAAATTAATCGGGTTAGAACGAATCCTCAAGGTTATGCTCATTGGTTGGAAGAGCAAAAACAGTATTACGACCATATTTGGCTGAGACTGCCAGGAGAAAAGCCAATTAGAGCCCACAGGCTAGAGCGCGCTATTAATGAGGCGATCGCCGTTTTAAAAGAGCAGGAACCTTTACCAGCCTTAACTATTTCCGAGCAAACCGCAGCGACTGCCAGCAAAAAGCTAGAAGCTTTTGCCAAAACAAATCAAGATATTCAAAATATTAGCTACGGTAGGATTACGCCCAAGGGTATCGTTATGAGTTTGGTGGTAGACGAACTATTTCCCGATCGCCGTCGGCGAAACAACCTTCTGAGCCCAAATGCTGACGATACGGGAGTGGTATGCAGAAACGATCCTCGTTATTCCAAAGTGTGTGCGATCGCTTACTCAAACTCTACAACAGATAATATTGCCCAAGAAAAGCCTGAGACTCCCGCAAATGAAAAGCCTGTGGTGGCTGTAAGCCAGGTAGAGACTCCCGCAAATGAAAAGCCTGAGGAAGTTGTAAGTCAACCAGAAGTTGCAAGCCAACCAGAAACTTCTCCCGAGCAAGAATCTGTAACTGCAGCCGATTCCCCTGATATTCCCGATACTAAAGCGACTTCAGAGCGAGTAGAAGCATCTCCAGAAAATACAAGCGAAAATATAGAAACTGCATCAAACGAGCTACCTCAACCGCCACAGCCTCAAGCTCCACCAACTCCTGCCGTTCTCTCCGAAACTGCAACTTCTGAAGCAGAAAAGGCTGAAGAAGAAGAGAATGTTTCTGAAGCCGAATCAGAGGAAAATACAGCCACCAATGAAGATATTGAGATAGCCAGAGCCGAAGAACCAGAACAGGAAGAAGAAGTAGTAGAAGAGCCAGAACAGGAAGAAGAACTAGAAGCTGAAGAGCCAGACGATCGCGAAGAAGTATTTGAGGCAGAAGAACCAGAAGAGGAAGAACCAGAAAAAATTGCAACTAATTCTGATCGCACTAGACTTTTAGAAAATGTAGAGCGAGGGGTTCTAGAAGAAGGCGATCGCATTATTGAAGAGGATGGTAGTTTTTATGATTCCTATCCCTTAGAAGCCCAGTCTGGCGAATCTTTTAATATTGCTTTGGAAAGCGATGAATTTGATGCTTTTGTCGCTCTTATTGATGCTCAAGGCAATATTATCGAGCAAAACGACGATATTAACGAAGAAGATAGCAATTCTAAAATTAGAGTAACAATCCCTGAAAGCGGAACATACAACATCATAGTTAATGCCTATGACGAAGGGGGTACAGGTCAATATATTTTAACTATTAGCCGATGACGCTAAATTTATCGATTGCCAAATAATATTTCTCTTAACTTTTTTAATTAAAAATATCCTAACTCTACATTTTACGAATTTAGTAATGTATAATGTGATATTTGGAGATATTTTGTAACTGTAATCCAGAGGGGAATTAATATATGTCTCGTTATAGAGGACCTCGTTTAAGGGTCGTTCGTCGCTTGGGAGATTTGCCAGGTCTAACTAGAAAAAGTCCTCGTAAGGCTTATCCACCAGGACAGCACGGTCAAAGCCGTCGTAAGCGTTCTGAATATGCTATTCGTTTGGAAGAAAAGCAAAAACTTCGCTTCAATTACGGAGTTACCGAAAAACAATTGGTTCGTTATGTCCGCAAAGCTCGTCGCGTAGCTGGTTCTACAGGACAAACTTTGTTAGAATTTCTCGAAATGCGTTTGGACAACACCATTTTCCGCATGGGCATGGCGGGGACTATTCCTGGTGCGCGTCAGCTGGTCAGTCACGGACACATTACTGTCAACGATCGCGTTGTTGATATTTCTAGCTATCAGTGTCGCCCTGGTGATGTAATTAAGGTCAGAGATCGCGATCGCTCTCGCAAATTGGTCGAAACCAACATGGAATATCCTGGTTTGGCTAACTTACCCAGTCATTTAGAGTTTGACAAGAATACTTTCACTGGCAAGGTGAACGGCATTATCGAGCGCGAATGGGTGGCTCTACAAGTAAACGAACTACTAGTCGTTGAGTACTACTCCAGAATGGCGTAATACTAATAGCTAACTTTCCGCTTATGGCTAGTGGCTGCAAGCTATAGGCTCTGTTAGTTCGAATCAAAACCAAGATAGATGGATAATCTTTTTTCTTCTTCCCTCATTATTCATTTCCTCAAAAGTTCATCCCTTCAAATTTATCCTCCAATTTGGGACATGGTACGAGTGTAGTTTCCCTCAGTACCAGAGTCCCTCTCTTTGAAATTAATTTCGGGTTTTAACAGCAACAGTTCTCTAATTTTATTTTGTAATACTGCTAGATCTACATCGCTTCGTAGAGCAGTTTTCAAATCTATCTGACCAGTTTCATTTAACAAACAAGGGCGCAACCAACCATCAGCCGATAGCCTAACGCGATTACAGCGATCGCAAAAACATTCTGACATCTGAGAAATAAAGCCCAAAGTGCCTTTGGAGCCAGGGATTTTGAATACGTCTGCTGGACCATTTCCTTGGATATTCGACTCCTCTAGTCCCCATTTTTGACGAATAGAATGTCTGATCTCAGCTGAATCGATCCAAGCCTTGTCGCCAAATAATTGCGAGTTACCAATGGGCATAAATTCAATAAAACGCACGTGCCAGTTGCGATCGATACTCAAAGCAGCTAAATCTAAGACTTCAGCATCGTTTAATCCAGGAATTACCACCACGTTTAATTTCAAGGGGTCAAACCCTACCTGATGAGCGGTCAGTATACCCCGCCAAGTTTGCTGCCAGCGACTTTTACCTCTATTGCCAATAATGCGATCAAAAGTTTCGGGGACGAGTGAATCTAGACTGATATTAATGCGCTTTAAGCCAGCATCATATAAAGGCTGTGCTAACTTCTCCAGCAGAAAAGCATTGGTAGTTAGAGCAATATCTTCAGTCGCTGGCAAATTGGCAATATCTCTAACCAAATTTACTACTCCAGGACGTAGTAATGGCTCTCCTCCAGTTAGGCGAAATTTAGTAAAGCTCAAGGGCATAAATACGTCTCGCACTAAGGTAACGATCTCTTGATCGGTTAGCAGTTCTTGATTGAGAACATAATCGAGTTCTGTTCCCTCTGGCATACAATACTGACAGCGGAAGTTACATTTATCAATTAGACTAATGCGTAAATAATCTATTTTTGGCATAAAAAGAATAAAGCTGAGAACCTACAGCCTAACGCTTTTAGGGAGAAAAAGATTGACAGGGATAATTTCGCACTAGGCGATTTTATATTAAGAATAAGATAAGTTTTTAATAAAGAGCAATAAGATAATTTCTATAATGGATTTTCAAAAAGAGTTTACTCTGCTTTTACGTGCTTGCTACCCTCTAATCTACATTCCTACCAACGAAGAAGAAAGAGCAGAAAAAGCGATCGCCTTGGCAACCGAAAAATTGAACAAGCGCAATGTCTACATTTGGGATTTTGTTAATGGTTATCAGGAAAATCCCAATAATATGGGGTTCGGTAAACGCAATCCCCTACAGGCATTAGAATTTGTTACCAATATGCCCGTTAATGCTGGTGGAGTATTTATTCTCAGAGATTTTCACCGCTTTTTAGATGACATTGCCATCTCTCGCGAACTAAGAAACTTGGCAAGAAAGCTAAAGTCTCAGCCAAAGAATATTATTATCATTGCACCTCAGGTGCAAATACCTGAAGAATTGACAGAGGTGATTACCGTCATTGATTTTGCCCTACCTGCCACATCGGAAATAAAAAGCGAAATAGAACGTTTAATCTCAGCTACAGGACAAAACTTATCAGCCCAATTCCTTGACGAATTAGTTCGCGCCGCGCAGGGACTATCTTCCGAACGAATTAGACGAGTCTTAACCAAGGCGATCGCCTCAAATGGCAAGCTGGAGGCAGACGATGTGGAATTGATTTTAGAAGAAAAACGTCAATCAATTCGCCAGACTAAAATATTAGACTATTACCCTGCAACAGAACAGATATCTGATATTGGTGGTTTAGATAACCTCAAAAGCTGGCTGTTAAGAAGGGGTGGCGCATTTAGCGAGCAGGCAAGAGCATATGGTTTGCCCAACCCCAGAGGCTTATTATTAGTAGGTATACAGGGAACGGGAAAATCCCTCACCGCGAAAGCGATCGCTCATCACTGGCACTTGCCTCTGCTCAGATTAGATGTAGGGCGATTGTTTGCAGGGTTAGTTGGGGAATCGGAATCTAGAACCCGCCAAACCATAGAACTAGCTGAAGCTCTTGCCCCTTGTATTCTCTGGATTGATGAAATTGACAAAGGATTTGCTGGCATAGACGGTAAAGGAGACTCGGGTACGACCAGTCGTGTCTTTGGCACGTTTATTACTTGGCTAGCAGAAAAGAAAACCCCTGTTTTTGTTGTCGCCACTGCGAATAATATTCGAGCGTTGCCCCCTGAGATGCTGCGTAAAGGCAGATTTGATGAGATATTTTTTGTGGGATTGCCTGCAGAATTTGAAAGACAGGAAATTTTTAAGGTACACTTAGCCAAATTACGTCCTCACAATCTGGGCAATTATGATGTTAAGCGGTTAGCATATGAAACACCAGATTTCTCTGGGGCAGAAATAGAACAAACTATCATTGAAGCAATGCACATTGGCTTTAGCCAAAACCGTGATTTTACTACCGATGATATTTTAGAAGCTGCAAGTCAGATAGTTCCCCTCGCAAAAACTGCTCAAGAGCAAATTGAATTTTTGCAAAAGTGGGTAGCAGCAGGAAAAGCTCGTCTGGCATCTAAAAACAATAACTTAAGCGATCGCATTCAGAGTCAACTTAGTTAAGAGATGACTAAATCTAATATTCTTCAACGTGTATCGGCTACAGCTCAGTTCATTTTGGGCTTTCTCATTGGCATCAGTTTGATTGTCGGAGTTACAGGCAGTCTAGTTTTTATTTACTATAAAAGAATGTCAGTTCTGCCTCAGAAACCTCAGTTTTCAACTCCACCAACAGCTATATCTGAAGAGGTAGAATCGGCAACTACCATCGAGCCTCTAGAATCCAACACTACCATAGGTGAAGAGAAAGAAATTGCTATTTCCCCCCAAGAAGAGCGAGTAGAAGTGGAGTCCGAACCAGAACTAGAACCAGAACTAGAACCAGAACCAGAACCAGAATTACAGCTGCCTGCTAATTCTTATTATGCTACGGTTACTTGGCCCGAAGGCTTGAGTTTGAGAGCCGAGCCAAGCGTAGATGCAGAAAGGGTAGGGGGAATAGAATACAACTCTAAGATTGTCATTTTAGAAAACTCTAACGATGGTAACTGGCAAAGAGTCCTACTTCCTTGGAATCAACAGGAAGGTTGGGTTAAAGCAGGTAATGTCAAAAAGGTTTGATAACTACTTGAAGCCACTCAAATCAATTGATTTGAGTGGCAATTTTTTAGGGAATCAAATATGAAGCGAACACAGTTAAAAAAAAATTTAGCAGTTTACTCGATCGCTTGTTGTTCTATTATTTTAAGTAAAACTGCGCCCATTTCTTTGCAACCAACTGCTTTCATTCCTTCGGACATAATATCTCCAGTGCGGTAGCCATTATCTAAAACCCGATTGACGGCATTTTCAATCTCGGTAGCAGCATCGGGCTGATTCAAACCGTAGCGTAACATCATGGCTGCGCTTAATACTTGTGCTAAAGGATTTGCCTTATCCTGTCCCGCAATATCTGGGGCAGAGCCGTGTACAGGTTCAAATACTCCTGGTTTTCCCGCTTCACCTAAGCTAGCAGAAGGCAACATACCAATACTTCCTGTCAGCATTGCCGCAGCATCAGAAAGAATATCGCCAAACAGATTGCCCGTCACGATAGTATCAAATTGTTTGGGAGCGCGGACTAGCTGCATCGCCGCATTGTCTACGTATAGGTGGCTTAGTTCAACGTCGCTATAGTTCTTTGCCATAGCAGTAACGCGATCGCGCCATAGCTGAGAGACATCTAATACATTGGCTTTATCAACCGAACACAACTTCCCACTACGTTTTTGGGCAGTTTCAAAACCTACTTTGGCAATGCGATCTATTTCACTTGCGCTATATACCATGGTATTAAATCCTCTTTGCTCTCCTGCTTCATCGGCAAAGATTCCTTTAGGTTCCCCAAAATAAATCCCGCCAGTCAATTCTCGCACTACCATGATGTCTACTCCTTCTACTATCTCTCGCTTGAGAGAAGAAGCATCAATCAACTGGGGTAAAATCTTGGCTGGTCGAAGATTGGCGAATAGTCCCAATCCCGCGCGCATCCCCAATAGCCCTGTTTCGGGACGCTGCTTTCGGGGTAGACTGTCCCACTTATAACCACCAATTGCTGCTAATAATACAGCCTCGCTATTACGACAAGCGGTTAGGGTTTCTTCGGGCAAAGGTTCGCCCGTAGCATCGATCGCCGCACCGCCAATTAAAGCTTCGGTAAAATCAAATTCTAAATCGTATTTGGGCGCGATCGCTTTTAGTACAGCTACCGTCACTGACATAATCTCTGGACCAATTCCGTCTCCAGGAAGTAAGGTAATGCGGTGCTGTTTAGTCATAAGAAAGTGATGGTTTTTTTGAGCAGTTTTAACAGCTATTAATCTACCGCGTAAGTCGAACGCAAGCAAGCACATGCTTCTGGGGCAAAGTTTTATATTTAGTCGTTTGTCACAAAGTCTTATAAAAGTATTGTGTTTACCTCACTTCTAAAGTACAACGGGGTATGATTACAGCAATATATTTTTAAATTTTCAAGTGTAGCAATCTAATATCAGCTGCTTGAAAATAACTGTTTTAGATAAACTTAAAATTACTGCTTAAAAATCGCCAACTTTTTGGCTATAACAATTCAAAACTATTTTAAATGAAACACGGCGATCGCAAAGTTGGCATTGCATACACAACATATATACTAATTGCGCTTAATTTACTGGTGTATGCCTTAGAAATTAAATTTGGCGGTAGTCAAAATTCAATTGCGCTAGAGCGTTTGGGAGCGTTAATTCCTGAAAAAGTCATTGCGGGAGAATGGTGGCGCGTTGTCGGTGCGAATTTTCTGCATTACGGATCTTTTCACTTAGCGACCAACATGCTGTCTCTCTTTTTTATTGGACGCCTAATCGAGTTAAGCCTGGGGGCAAAGTACTATCTGACAATTTATTTTGTCAGTGGCATTGGCTCAATGCTTACTTTTTCCCTTTTAGCGTTTCATCTAGGACTCAGTAATGTTTTTCTGGTTGGTGCTTCGGCTGCCATTATGGGCTTAATTGGTGCCGTGCTGGCAATTTCATTACAAATTTGGCTCAGGAAGAGACACTCCATTACTGCCAGACGTCGGCTACAGCAGGTTATCTTAATCGTGGTAATTCAATTTATCTTTGATAATCTTATTCCTCAAGTCAGCTTCCACAGTCATCTTTTTGGCTTTATCATCGGATTTTTAATCAGCAGTATCTTGGTATTCGTCAAATTCAAGCTCAAAGACGCAAGCTAGAATAGCTTTGGAAATTTAGTAGTGGAGTAATAAACTTGCTAAAACCTTTCGCTTCATTACTCCACCAATCTTTTGGTTTTCGACCTTTCTAAATCGAACTAAATTTAATCTCCTGCTTTTGCCATAACTTCCTGTAAAACTGGAGACAGATTTTCGTTCAATTTTCCCGCACGAATGAACTCAGCATACGTATCCGCTTCGATATCTAGAAGCTGTTCCTGTAGCTGTTCCATAGTTAGCGATCGCAAATTATCATGCTCGCACTGCATTGTATAAATTTTATCTTCAATGCTTTTTAATTGACCTTTAACCAGCTCTTGTTGATAGCGATAGTATTCAGGATCGATTTCAGAAGCTAGCTCGTTGTTGTCCAAATAGCTGACAACGCGACCAAGAGCGACTTTACGAGCTAATAACTCCGAGTATTCTTGGCGCAAAGGCTGATCGCCAATTAAATTTAGCGTTTTGAGCAACCATTTAGTAGACAAACCCTGCACCAAAAGAGTAAATAAAACTACACCAAAAACAGTATCGATAATTTCTTGTCTTCCTGTAAGGATAACGGGAACGCTCAACGCCACGGCAATAGAAACCGAACCTCTTAAGCCACCCCACCATAAGACTGTTTGTTCTCTCAAGTTTGTTTTGGTCTTGCTAACTAAATTGCTAAAATTACCCAAGCCAAAGATTACGATCGCTCTAGTGACCAGTACAGTAGCGATCGCGACTATAATCAAATCGAAATTATTTTTGAGGCTGTTGAAATTTATCTGGTCGCCAATCAATAAGAAAACAATAGAATTGACAAAAAATGCTAGAAAATCCCAAAATTCGGATACAAGCAATCTGGTACGAGGATTCATGCCAATTCGAGAACCAAAATTGCCTAGTATGATGCCCACCGTAACTACACCAATTACCCCTGAGCCACCTAATTCTTCTGTAATTAAGTAAGTACCATAGGCTGATACCAAAGTTAAGGATTGCTCTACCAAAGGCAAATCAAACCTTTGAGTCAGGTAGGAGATTCCAAATCCAATCAGGCTGCCAACCCCTAAACCAATGCCAACAAAGGTTAGAAAGCGAATCAAAATGTTAGAAATGCCAAACTCGCCGCTGCCTAAAGGGATGTTAACCAATAGTAAAAATGCTACTACTGCTACTCCATCATTAAAAAGGCTTTCTCCTTCCATTAAAATGGTCAGACGTTTGCTGGCACCCAATTCGCGAAATAAAGCTACTACAGACACAGGATCGGTAGCAGAAAGACTAGCACCTACCAAAAGAGCAGTTGGTAAAGATAAATCGGTAAAATAACTGAGGGGAAAAGCTACGCCAATGACTGAAATAACAACCCCCAAAACGGCAAATAAACTTACAGGTAAAAGGCTGTCCTTCAAGCTTCGCCAGCGAATGTTCCAGGCTGCTTCAAATAATAAAGGTGGTAAAAAAATCTCTAAGATTAGCTCAGGAGATAAACTAACCAAACGGATGTCCACAAAAGCTAAACCCAAACCCACAATTACCAGCAGCAAAGTGTAAGGAATTTGTCTGAACCAGCTAAATATACGGGAGATTGTCGCCACGCTCAAAGATACAGATAGGACGATCAGGAACTGTTCTAGATTTCCTTTGATTGAAACTTCAGCTACGCTTGGCTCTACACCAAAAAAAAATGTTTCCATAAAATCAATAAAATTAAGCTCTTAGCTCATTACACTATAAAGCGTTTAATTCTTAACGATCGATGAAAACTTTATTTGGGCGTTGACGACTAAAAACCCAAAAGTTCATATTTTTACTGGGAGTTTTCTTGATATGACTTTTATTACTTGATTTTGTGCTTGATAAAATTAACCAACTGATTGAACTGTTTCTTCATGTTTTCCGATTCTTTTTCTAACCTAGAAACTTTTAAGCGTAATGATTCTATCTCTGATGTCAGAGCGGAAATATCTCCAGAAGCAAAATCCTGTGAAGTTTCTATTGTGCCACTTTCAGCTGCGCCTTGAGGCTGTTTTTTCGCCTTCATCATGGCATCGCGAATGGCATTAACCAATTGTTCGCGATCAAAAGGCTTTTCTACAAAGGAAAAATATTCAAAAGGCTCGGTTAACTTATCTGTAACCTCCTCTTTGCGACCAGACATCAGTACCAAGGGAATCGAACGGAACTTTTGCTGTTTCTGAATTTCTTGGTAAACTTCCCATCCACTCATTTTGGGCAACAGGAAGTCGAGCATGATTAAGTTGGGCAACTCGGTTCTAATTAAATTGAACCCTTCCAAGCCATCTTTAGCTTCGATCACGTCGAAATTGCCTTCTGGCAACATATCTTTGACTCGCATTCTGATGACTTTACTGTCGTCAATAACCAAAATTTTATGGGCTGACACGATTTACTCCTGAACGACTAACTCCTCATGCCTGAGACTTACTAGACTGATTTTGGCAGTTAGTTTTGTTTACAAGCTTAGAGTTCCCTTTTAAAGTACCAAAATAACAGGGAAAATCATCTAAATCACAATTAATTTTGTATTCTGAGATAAGTAATGTTGCTTACGTTAGGCATAATGGACAATTTTCAACAGTCTCAATCTAGCCAAAACCCTTGGCGAGATGAGGTTATCTCTCTCCCAACCTGGCTCAGAAGACCAATTGGCAAAGCCAGCGAGTTATCGAAAGTACAAAAAATCGTCAAGCAAAGACAGATTCATACCATCTGCGAAGAAGGCAGATGTCCCAATCGAGGAGAATGCTATGCCAATGAAACAGCTACGTTTTTACTGATGGGACAAACCTGTACTCGTGCCTGTGCTTTTTGCCAGGTAGAAAAAGGTCATCAACCGATGTTGTTAGATCCAGACGAACCACAAAAAGTCGCCGATGCAGTCAATTTGTTGAGTTTGCGCTATGTAGTTCTTACTTCTGTAGCTAGGGACGACTTAAGTGATGGAGGGGCTAGATGGTTCGTTAAAGTGATGACTGCCATTCGACAGAAAAATCCTCAAACCAAAATCGAAGTTCTTACTCCAGATTTTTGGAGTGGCAAGGATGCCGTTATCAGTCAAAAAGCCAGAGTTGCCGAAGTCGTGGCGGCATCACCTGCTTGCTACAATCATAATCTAGAAACCGTTCGACGTTTACAAGCACCTGTTAGAAGAGGAGCAAAGTACGATCGCTCTTTAAACGTATTGCGTTACGTTAAAGAAATAAATCCTGATATTCCCACCAAGTCTGGTTTGATGTTGGGTTTAGGAGAAACAGAGGCGGAAGTCATCGATACAATGAAAGATTTGCGCAGAATTAAGTGCGATCGCCTTACTGTCGGTCAGTATATGCGTCCTTCTCAGGCACACCTACCAGTTCAAAAGTACTGGACTCCCGACGAGTTTGCTCGCTTTGGTCAAATTGCTTTAGACTTAGGTTTTTCTCACGTCCGCTCTGCTCCTTTGGTGCGTAGTTCTTATCATGCAGGAGAAAGTTAAATTTGACTCGACCTAATGGAGCTTTTGAGGTTCGCTCAGTAGTGAAGAGTAATACTAAATAAAGGAAGAAAAATAAAGCAGATCCAACATAGACTGCCCCAAGGATTTCTTTGCCCTGGTTTTTCCTTTGCTAGGAGAGAGTCTATTCTTTCATTTAAACGGGCTCCCAGTTGATAGTTATTAAAGTTAGCAGTAGATATGTCAGGTTGTGCAAAAGGCGATCTCACTACCATTAGCAGAGATTCGGCTAAAACTAGAAAATCTACTGTTTCTGCTGCCTTTCTATCCGCCCGCAATTCTCTTAATAGCAAAAGTTCCTGCCATAAAGATTCTGTGTTGGGCAACCAGAAGGTAAAAGCTCGTATCCAACCCAGCCAGAAAAACCAGAAAGTGTCCTTATAATCTAAATGAGCTTGTTCGTGAGCTAAAACCGCCTCTAAATGTTCTGCGTCGAGATTCCTTAGTAAGCCACTACTAACTACCAGTTCGGAGTTCCAAAAGCCAATTTGCGCGCTAAAAAGTAGTTCGCTATCGACTACCTTCGCTACTACGCCATTAACAACCTGTTGGCTGTAAGCATTGAGATTCTTAATAGAGCAGTAGCTTTGAAAGGTGAGTTTTACCAGACATCCAAGGGAAAATAGAATCAAGCAACCTGCTAAGCCGCATCCCCAAGAACCTGCTGCAACACCTAGCATTTTTCCCTGACAACCCATATAGAGTATTGAGATCGCCATACTGAAAATCAACAGAGCGGGGAACAACAGTAAAAATAATGCCCGATACCATCGTTCAAACCAGTTATGAAGAGTTGAAACTGGCTGATGGCGTATCAGCACAGCAATAATAATTACTGTCAGGATAGATAGCAGGTGCATTAGGTTTTGTCCTCTCTTTGGCGACGAATAGCATTAAGACGAGCTGCGATCGCGTCAATTTGTTCTATGCTAGCAGTATCCAAGCTATCAGCGAAAGATGCCACTACATCAGGATTGCTTACTGCTAAAAATACATTTAACTTCTCGTAGGATCTCAAAGCTTGGGCTTCTTGAGGAGAAACCAGTGCCTGCCAAGAAAAAGCTCGGTCTTTCTTGCTGCACTTTAGCCAGCCTTTTTCCGTAAGCCTTCTTAAGACTGTGGTGACTGAAGTATAAGCCAACTCTCGATTGGGATCTTGCAAGATGCGATCGTGGACGCTTTTAACTGTAGCCACTTTTAATTGCCAAACTATCTCCAGAATTTCGTTTTCCAGTGGTCCAAGAGACATTTTTTTCGGTTTGTGGTTGGGTAAGAAAGCCATCAATCTGGTTAGAGACAAGTATTATGTCTCCATATTTTACCTGGTGAATCTTTTAACTTTGTAGACAACTCTACATTTATTTATCGTTTTGATTCTTTTTGTCGTCGTGCCCAATAGTAGCTAATTATTAACTCATTAATGCTATTGGTAATTATTTTAGCTAATTGACAGTATTTATCGCATAGCGAAAGCTGATACTTTCTTAGTATTTTACTTGTTATTATTTTGTGGCTGATTTCTAATTTCAAACACAATCAAAAAATAAGATAAATATTGCCTAACTCTTTACTCTTTACGTTTAGACTTAAATTAACAAATAAGTTGGGCTTAATACTTTTTAAAGATTTATCGTCTTTAAAGTGTGTATTGACTAAATAATAATCAATTAATTTAAATATAAGTAAATATATATTGTAACAACATGAATTTTGCCGCGATCGGTTGGTGCAAAAAAATAATTGTCTCGACCACTATTTTTATTAGTTCTTATGGTTTTGAGTCTCTTCCTTTAATAGCGAACGAAGTGGGAGAAAAAAATTTTTACTTTCAATATCGTGCTTTGTCCATTCGCGAACCAGAGTTAGAACAGCAACCAAAACTTAACTCTAGCTGCTCGGAAATAGGTGCTAAATACGAAGACGTTTATAATTTTGAAGTAAAGAATTATTATGTTAATATTTGTCAACTAAGAGATAACTTTTATTACCATCGAAAATCAAAAATAGATGGAGGTAAAAATGTCTTGGTTCCCGCCCAAAAAGCGTTTGGTGGTAATGTCTACCAGGCGACTGCAGGTAGAACGATTTATTTTGTCGGTCAGGATGGAGATCGCTACTATTCTTCTGTAATGCAAAACAACAACGAGATTGTTTTGGAACCTCAGTTACTCCCAACGCCAAAGTCTTTTTCCCAAGAAATAGTCGATAGTGGATTAGATTTTCACTTTAGCAGCACCAAGCTAGATAGCTCTTATCCACCGATCGATAAGAATTGGCTCGCCATATCTCCTGAGACACAGCAGCGCGAGCAAAATGCTTTATTATGCATGGAAAGTAGCTCTGCTCCCAATCCTAGTTTCGCCAGCTGGCAAAAACTATTGGGTAAATCGACTGCAGTAGCCAATAATTATGCTAAGGAGAACGGTCATAACTTTATATACAATGATGGCTTGCCAAATCAGGCTTCAATTGAAACTGAAGCTGGCAAAATTATCGATTTAAACATAGCAACGGCTAGTGAAACGATAGAGCAAATATGCGTTAGAACTAAAAAAGAAATATGATAATAAATAGGGCGCGTCATCAATCAAAAAAAAGAGCTTTTTTCAGCATTTTAACGACCTAATGCGTCGAAAAATAACCTCCGTAGCTCTGCTATGCAGAACATTTTTCTTCTTGTATCTCGCTAAAATGGCTCTCATATGCGGAGCGGTATCCTTTAGGAAAAGCATTCTTCTCCTCAATTAATGACACGCCCTAAATTGGCAAACTTAATTGTTTCCAATTGATGGTAATTTGTGCTGCTGCGAACTGAGTTCGATTTCCACGGGCTTGGTACTTGAGACTTTCTGTTTCAAGAGAGCCAGATCTATAGCTATTTGCTGTTGCTGCTGTTGAATTTGTTCCAAACGATTTAAAATTTCTTCTAATTGCTGGGGATTGTGAGTTACCTCATAATTAGTAATTTCCATACTAGAAATATTTTTCCGAGACTTAAAATCCCAGCCAAAAAGAAGCTTCAAAAGTAAAAAAGGCGATCGCAAAATTGCCAGCCACATTTGATCGATCGCCGAGGCGAGAGTGCGATAGATGGTAAGAAACAATCTCACGGTCACAATTAGGCAGATAAAGCCCAACAGCAAACTAATTAAAGCATGATCGAACAGCCAATGAATCAAAGGATGGTGAGTCAACCAAAACTCTAGGCGGGAACTAAGAGAACTGCCAACGCTGTCGATTACGCGATTGTGCCAAAAATTTAGCCGATTGGGAAACTCCATTTATACTCAAATCTTGAACTTAGTCTGTATGTTAATTCAATCGCGATTGCGATCGCTAATATTATTCAAGCTTTTCGCTCTCCATTGGAAGAATTAGTCTGACTTGTTAATATTTTTGCATTTTGGGGAATTATAAAACTGTCAGTTGATTTTCAGATTAACTGCTCGTAATTTTTTACGTATATAAGCAATTTTAAAAGACTATCTCAATCCAGCAAAAATTATAGAAGCAATTTAGGTGAAAAACGCTGTTCTGATGATTAAAACCAGGATGTCGTTTGTTTTTTTAGCTAGCTAAAATTTACCCACACCTAAATTCATCGGCAAGTTCCTTATTTAATTTTTAGATGTTGAGACTGGTCTGTTAACAAGCTGCAATATTTTTATAAGAGGAAGTTTGCAATGACGACTGCCAAAAATGGAATTAGTCATACTCGGACTCATGTTCAACAATTTACACCTACCAAACAAATTGAGCTTTTTGAGTCCCTGAAAGAGTCTCGATTTAGCGGTCAGTTGGTCATCTCAGATGCTCAAGATCGTACCTGGATATTATATCTATATTTAGGTCGCATTGTTTATGCCAGTGGTGGGGTCCATCCTGTCAGAAGATGGAGAAGACACGTTGTGGCATATTGTCCCGAACGACTATCTCACGTTGAAGACATTCAGTCTGCCTTGGCAAATATAGCTCAGGAAGAATCTAGAATTTCTTGGGAATATCAACTACTGTCTGTTTGGATCGACCAGAACAATATTACTAGAGATCAAGCAACAAAAGTAATTAGAGCTACTGTAGTCGAAGTCTTGTTTGACATTACTCAAGCAGTGGATGTTACCTATGAATCGATCAAAGACAATTTACTGTCTACCAGACTAATTTTGATCGATGCCGAGCAGGTAATCAAAGAGGCAAATAAACTATACTCTGCTTGGCAAGATGCTAAGATCGCCGATCGCTCTCCCGATATGGCTCCTGCAATACGCCAACCACAGGCACTGCGGAAGAAAACTTCGGCGCAAGTATATCAAAATCTCAGTCAGTTGCTAGACGGCAAACAAACCCTCAGAGATCTAAGTGTAAGAATGAAGCGGGATGTAGTCACGGTTACTCGCTCGTTATTACCATACATTCAGCTGGGTCTAGTTCAGCTAACCGCAGTAGAAGATATTGCGCCTCCTGTATCGACTCCTGTAGCTCAAAAACTCTTCAAACGGAAGACTCCTCGGCGAATAACGATTGCCTGTATTGACGATAGCCCTTTAATCTGCCAAACAATGGAAAACATTGTCAAAGAGGCAGGATACAATTTCGTCAGCGAAATGGACGGGTTAAGAGCGATCGCGGTATTGCTCAGTCGCAAGCCAGATTTAATCTTTCTCGACCTGGTAATGCCCAATACCAACGGCTATGAAATCTGTTCTCAACTACGCAAGCTATCTTTCTTTAAAAATACGCCAATCGTTATTTTGACGGGGAATGATGGCATTGTCGACCGAGTGCGAGCCAAAATGGTAGGTTCGACGGATTTTCTAGGCAAGCCAGCCAAACAAGAACAGGTTTTAGAAACTATCAATAAATACGTAAGTCAGAATACTAAAAAATAAGTCACAAAGATAGGTTTTTTTAGTTTTTGCTGTTAGTTTATTGGCTTAAAAGGGAAGTATAGAGGTTGCGAACTTAAATATTTCTATAATTTTACTTTCAAACATGAACCAGCAACAGCTTAAAGATTTTAACTATTACAAATTGAGGTAAAAATTACTATGGGATACACTCTAATCGTTGATGACTCTGCCACTGAAAGATCTATTATTACAGGTTGTCTGACAGAGGTGGGAATTTATGTATCTGTTGCTCAAAGTGGAGAAGAAGCTCTGGAAAAAATCGAGCAAAACTCTCCAGACTTAATTGTTTTAGATGTAGTTTTGCCAGGACGTAGCGGCTTTGAGATTTGTCGGGAACTAAAAGGTTCCGATAGTACTAGCAAAATTCCCATCGTACTTTGTTCTACCAAAGGTACGGAAATGGACAAATTTTGGGGCATGAAGCAGGGAGCCGATGCTTACATTTCCAAGCCCATAGATCAAGAAGAGCTGGTAAAAAAAGTAAAAGAATTAATGATTTGAGGCTGTTACTCGATTTATCAAGGACAGTTTATTTATAAAAATCAAACTCAAGGTAATAATAATTGTGTCTAATATCTTGCCTCAATCCAATCAATCAAAACCTACTGTCCAGCTCCTCGATCGCACAGATGGCAAACAATTTTTAAAATTTTATCTGCAGCAAGACACCAAGGCGATGTTGCCTGTCAGACAGATTACCGAGGTTTTAACAATTAAGTTCGATCGCATCGTTCCCATACCCCAAATGCCAGCCTGGGTAATGGGAGTATATAACTGGCGGGGAGATATTTTGTGGATGGTAGATTTAGGACACTTAATGGGCTTCAATCCTTGGTATCAGAAAAATGCCAACCTCTCCAAGCACACAGCAATTGTATTATCTCCCGATAAAGAGCAGGGCAAGAGCAGTCGAGAAAGCAATATTAATCTCGGACTGGTGGTTGCTCAAGTTGAAGATATAGAGACATTAAATGTTGCTGAGATCCAGAATCCGACTGGCATCAACATCGATTCACATTTGGCATCTTTTTTACAGGGATATTGGCTAGAGTCATCAAAAGAGATGATTATGGTGTTGAATGGACAGCCAATTATTGCTGCTATGCCCAACAATACAGCCGCTTGAAGATTATAGAGACATATTTATATTAAATTTTATTTTTCGCAGACAGATTCACCAACAGCCCTTATTTAGTTTCTATGAATAATTCGACTGAATTGCCCAATCAAAAAAGCGATCGCACTGCTAACGATTCTTTAGATATAAATTCTCCTCTTTTACAGAGGTTATATAGTCTACCTATTAGCCAAAAGACCGATTTAATTCCCTGGTTTAGCTTTGGTGGATTGCTGATCGTTCTGACTTTAGGAGGAGCCTTACTCTACAAATCTCTAGAAACACAATTATCTCACCAGGCAGAATCTAGACTAACCGTCAAAAATCAAGTCATTGATATCTTGTTAAACGATCCAAGTCGGATTGAGGATGCTGTTCTGGAGCAAACCGTTACAGCAGTAACCGACCTACACAGCTATAGTGCAGTATATCTAGATCGAGATAACGGTCAGTTTTCTCTCGCTGCTGCAGCAGAAAATGTTAGCGGACAGTCGGTTCCTAGCGTACCTTTATCAGATGAAGGTATTGTCGATCTGGCGATATCTAACAATGGTGAAATAGTCAAACAGAAAACAGTAATCAACGATCGCAAGTATGTTTTGACCGCAAAAACTTTAGCCGATAGTCAGGGAAAACCCGTGGGTGTTTTAATTCACGGCAGCTCTCGCAGCTCGATCAATAGCATTGTTAAAAGCAGTTTTTTAGCTCAGATAGTTGTATCTTTGATTGTTTTAATTTTAATTATTTATCTAAGTAAACTTTTGGGTAAAGCGATCGCCGAACCAATTCAAACCCTACAAAAGGTAGCTCAAGATTTTTCCGAAGGTAATCTACAAACCAGAGCTAGAGTCGACAGCAGCGATGAGGTTGGCTTGTTAGGCACCACGTTTAACATCTTAGCTGACTCAATTGAAATTAACGAATCTCGTCTGAGACAAGATGCCGAACGTTCTCGCATTCTCAAGGAAATTGCTTTAGATATCTCAGAAGCTGAAGACGCCGCTGGTATCATGCAAATAGCTGTCGAGAGCAGCAAAAACGTCCTCAAGTCAGATCGTGTTATTTACTATAAATTAGATCGAGATTGGCAAGGAAAGGTTCTGGCTGAAGCTGTAGCAGAAAAACTTCCTTCCGCTTTAGATGCCGAGATTAACGATCCTTGTTTTTCTGAAGAACTAGCTGAAAAATACTTACAGGGTGGCTTTAGGGCAATTTCGAATATTTATCAAGCAGAGTTGAATGACTGTCATCTCAAAATGCTAGAGCCATTTGCTGTAATTGCCAGTCTGGCTACTCCTGTAATAATTGACGATAAGTTAGCTGGTTTGCTAATTGCTCATCAATGTAGCGAATCTAGAGCTTGGCAAAAAGATGAAATCGAACTGCTATCTCAAATTGCTTCCCAAATGGGTACGGCAATTGAAAAAGTCGAACTGGTAGAAATTCAAAAACGCTCGGAGCAAAAAGAAAGAGCAGCCAGAGAAAATCTTCAGCGTCGAGCATTGGAACTGTTAATGGAAGTAGATCCTGTCAGTCGAGGAGATTTGACTGTGAGGGTGAAAGTACAAGAAGACGAGATCGGTACGATTGGCGATTCCTATAACAGTACGATTGAAAGTTTGAGAAAGCTGGTAGCTCAGGTGCAGACAGCCGCTATGCAAGTATCTAGTACCACCAGCGATAAGGATGTTTCGATTAAAGAACTATCTACTGGTGCGCTAGCTCAGACTCAAGAAATCAATACTGCCCTAAGTAAAATTCAAGGAATTACCAATTCAATTCAAGCAGTTGCTAGCAATGCCAAATCGGCTGAGGCAGCAGTACTCAAAGCAGCAGCAACAGTAAAAGCTGGCGATGATGCTATGAACCAAACCGTAGCAGGTTTCCAAGAAATTCGTAACACTGTGGCGGAAACTGCTAAAAAGGTCAAACGATTGGGAGAATCATCGCAGAAAATTTCTAAGGTGGTCAACGTAATTAGTAGCTTTGCCGACCAAACCAACCTATTGGCCTTAAATGCTTCGATTGAGGCGGCTCATGCAGGAGAAGAAGGAAGAGGTTTTGCGGTGGTTGCCGATGAGGTCAGATCCTTGGCTCGCCAATCAGCAGAAGCGACGGCAGAAATTGAAACTCTAGTGTCCGAAATTCAGGCAGAAACCAATGAAGTGGTATCGGCAATGGAATCTGGTACGGAGCAGGTTGTGGCAGGAACTAAATTAGTAGACCGTACCCGTAATTCTCTGATTGAAATTGCTGATGTGAGCCAAGAGCTAAATCAGCTAGTAGAAGAAATTGCGATCGCAACTGTAGAACAGTCTCAAGATTCGGAAGCGGTTACTCAAACAATGATGCAGGTAGCGGCTATCTCCGATAAAACTGCTGCTGAAGCAGGAGAGGTTTCCGCTTCTTTTAAAGACTTGCTGATCGTGGCACAAGAATTGCAAAACAGTGTGGCTAAGTTCAAGGTTAGCTAATCGGTAGAGATTGATTTACTCATCTTTTTTGAACGTCAATTGAAATCCAGTGCAGTTTATCTGTGTAAACGTTAAATATTAAATGAAATGACTAATTCATCGCCTGATGGCTACCTAGAATTACCCTTAGATCGAACCTTAGCCGATACGGGAAGACTAATTACCGCCTCTTGGTGGCAACGTCAAAGTATTCGTTTTAAGACTACAGCTTTGGCGATCGCCATTGGTACAATTCCTACTCTGGCTGTAGGAGCGACTGCCTACTATTTTGCCAATCGTTCGATTACTCAAGAGACGACTAAACTCAGAAAGACCCTAGTGGCAGATTTACAAAACCAAGTCAACGTCTTTATGAGCGATCGCTTTGGTGACATCAAAGCCATGGCAGAGATGGATATCTTTACCGATTCTCAACTACGTCAAATTGCCACTGTCGAGCAAAAGTCGGCGGCACTACAAAAATTTCGGGATACTCGCGATATTTACGATAGCATTGCTGTCTTTAATGCTAATGGAGACTTGATTGCTCAAACCGAAGGAAAAACATTAGGCAATCATTTAAACCGCAGCTATATACAAGATGCTCTAAAATCTGATGGAGCGGTCATCAGCCAGCCCAGAATTTCTACTAGCTCTGGCATCTACAGCATATATGCGGCATCTCCAATCAAAGACCGAGTTTCTGGTAAAAATATTGGTTTTGTAAGGGCGAGGATGCCCGTAGCCGTGTTGAAGAAATTGCTCGAAGAATACACTACAGAAGGAAGTGAGTATTATCTTCTCAGCAAGACAGGAAAAGTCTTTTTGGGTTCTGTAGGAGAATACGTGATTAAAACCCGCAGCGATAGTTCGACTGCTGATGACCGATCTTTTAACTATGAAGCAGTCGCACCAGACGCGATTTTTTCTGGTTTAGAAAATTTGCTTGAAAGCAATACCCCAAGCGTGGCAAACGCCGTCAATACTAAAACCAAGCAAGAGCAGTTTTTAACCTATGCCCCTGCCAAAGCGTTTGCAGGTTTGCCCCCGCTCAATTGGCAGGCAATTGTAGCTACAGATAGTGCGATCGTCTATGCTCCTCAACGACAATTGCAAAAAGTATTTATTCTGGGAATAGGCGCGGTTGCCTTAGGTGTCGGTACAGTCGCCTATGCTCTAGCCAATCGTCTGCTCAATCCAATTTTGTCTGCAGCCGAAGCCGTCAAAGAAATCGGTCGAGGCAATCTCGATACTCGTTTGGAAATTCAAGGAGCGGATGAAATTTCTCAGTTAAGTGCCAACATCAATGGCATGGCAACCAAACTATCTGACTTGGTAGAGGCTCAAGCTATGTTAACCAAGCAGTCTGAAGGAATTAAAAATGCTGCTATTCGATTTTCTGCTGCTGGGAATCAGTCAGAAATTTTAGAAATTGCGGTGGAACAAACTCATCAAACTCTGGCTGTAAGTAGAGTAATTTACTATCAGTTTGCCGACGAGCGATCGGGCAAAGTCACGGTTGAATCGGCGATCGCAGGTTTATCCCCTCTCAAAAACAAAGAAATTCTGGATTCTGATTTAGTTGCTACTTACTTAGCCAAACATCAGGAGGATAACACTCAGCTAGAAGTAATCAATGATATCTTGCAAGCAAATGTCTCTCAACTCTACCGCCATCAAATGCAATCATTAGGCATCAAAGCTAGCTTAATCTCACCTGTAGTTGTTGAAGAAAAGCTAGCAGGCTTGTTGATGATACACGAGCCTGCTAAACGTCTCTGGAGTGATGAAGAAATTAAGTTTATTACTCAAATGACCACTCAAATTAGCTTCGCTTCAGACCGTTTGAAATTCTTGGCAAAACAGCAGTTGGGGGAACAGCGCGAAAAAGCAGCAAAAGAAGCAATCCAAAGCAGAGCTTTAGATCTTCTCAAAGAGGTATATCAAGTATCGGAAGGAAACTTAACTATCCGTGCCAAGGTTACCGAAGATGAGATTGGTACTATCGCTGATTCTTATAATTCCACTATCGAAAGTCTACAAAAATTAGTGGATGAAACTAAATTTGCCGCAATTGAGGTGCATAACAATACCAATAGCAGCAACATCGCGGTAAAAGCTTTAGCCAAAGAGACAATTATCCAGGCTCAAGCAATTACCAGCACTTTGGAGCAGATAACCGCAATGGAGGAGTCGATCGAGCAGGTAGCAAATAGCGCATCTAAAGCAGATGAATTTGTCAAACACGCTAATTCCACAATTGATAGTGGTGATCTGGCAATGAATCACACCGTTGCTGAAATCAATGCCGTACAAAACACCGTTAGCGAAACCGCAGCCAAAGTACAAAAATTAGGAGAATCCTCTCAAGAAATTTCTCAGGCAGTTAATTTGATCGGTCGTTTTGCTGCTCAAACTCACCTTTTGGCACTCAAAGCCTCCATTGAAGCGGCAAGAGCGGGAGAACAAGGCAAAGGCTTTGCCGTAATTGCTAACGAAGTACGATCCTTGGCTAGTCAGTCTGCCGAGGCAACAGCCGAAATTGAAACTTTGGTTAGTAAGATTCAGCTAGAAACCAACGAGCTGGCAGATGCGATGAATAAAGGAACAGAACAGATTGCTGCGGGTAGTCAATTAGTTCAACAGACTCGCCAAAGCTTGACTCAAATCACCCAAGTCAGTGGAGAAATCAGCAAGCTGGTAAGCTCGATTACCCAAGCAGCAAAAGCCCAGTCTGAAACCTCAGCTAGGGTTAGTCAAACAATGGTAGGCGTTGCTGAAATTGCCGAAAGCAATTCTCAGTCTGCAACTCAAGTTTCCCAATCGATCGAGCAGCTATCTGCCGTAGCAGAGAAACTCCAGTCTGGTATCGGCAAATTTAAAACTTAATTCAATTATTCTTATAAGTTGCCAAATATATTTAAATCATGTCACTCAACCCCGATATCCGCGATC